>CBFHVP010000001.1:0-14022 GCA_965659315.1 uncultured Porticoccaceae bacterium
GGTTACTTTTATCGATGAGTGTCGCGCCATGGATTTGGCTTTATTGCCGCCGGATGTCAATCATGGCCAGTTCCATTTTAGTGTCGATAATCAGAGCCGCATTATCTATGGACTGGGTGCGATCAAGGGATTAGGTGAGGGTCCAGTAGAAAGTATTATTGCCGCCCGATCTGAGGCCGGACCGTTCAAGGATCTATTTGATTTTTGCGCTCGGGTTGATGGTCGTAAAGTCAATAAGCGTGCACTAGAAGCGCTTATTCGCAGTGGTGCTCTGGATAGTATTGGCCCTGAAGCTGAAATGGGCTACGGGCGCGCGGTGATGCTGGCCGCAATGGATGAAGCGGTTAAATTAGCAGAGCAGCATGCGCGCAATACCAGCAGTGGCATGGGTGACTTGTTTGGTGACTCGGTTGTCGACAGTGCGTCGGATATAAACTACAACAGTTACGATGGTGCGCGGGCCCTGTCAGTGCGGGAACGACTGAATGGAGAGAAAGAGACCTTGGGTTTATTTCTCACCGGTCACCCGATTGATGAATATGAAGATGAGTTACGCTCAATGGTAGCTAATCGCATTGTTGATTTGCGACCGGGTAAAGACAACACCACAATTTCCGGCATGGTGGTTGGTATGCGGGTGATGAAAAATAAGCGCGGTGATAATTTTGCTTTTTTAACGCTAGACGATAAAAGTGGCCGTATCGAGCTGTCGGTTTGGGCGGAAAAATTTAACGCCTATCGAGATATTCTCACCAAAGATGCTCTGCTAGTAGTTCAAGGGGCAATATCTGAAGACAATTTCACCGGCGGTCTTAAAATGGTTGCCGAGTCTATCCAGTCTGTCTATGAGGCTCGGTGTAGCAAAGTTAACAGGTTGCAATTGACTATTTCACAATCGCA
Organism: uncultured Porticoccaceae bacterium; assembly: GCA_965659315.1. GTDB lineage: Bacteria > Pseudomonadota > Gammaproteobacteria > Pseudomonadales > Porticoccaceae > HTCC2207. The sequence continues at coordinate 901 of CBFHVP010000001.1, forward strand.
GGTAGCAGAAGATTGGGTGGAACAGCTTCATAGCATTGTTAGTGACTTTAAAGAAGGCAACTGTCCGATTGCCTTGGAATACGCTGTGCCCAGTGCGGTAGGGCAGTTAAATTTGGGTAAGCAATGGCTGGTGCAGCCAAAAGACGAACTTATTGCTCGGTTACGAGAAGATTTTGGAAAAAATAATGTTAGCCTGCAGTATCATTGACGATTCCGAACACAACAGGCTGGCAGTCGCGCGCAGAGATGTTAAAATGCGCGACAGTCCGCCGTAGAGATACTTCAGCCATGAATTTAAATTACCTTTCCTTTGAGCAACCAATCGCTGAGTTGGAAGCAAAAATTGAAGAATTGCATTTAGTTGGCAACGATAACGAACTGAATATTGCGGAGGAAGTTGCCAAACTGCGCGATAAATCACGCAAGCTCACCGAGAGTATTTACGCTAAGCTGAGCCCATGGCAAGTTGTTCAAGTTGCCCGTCACCCCCAACGCCCCTATAGTCTCGACTATATTCAGCGTATTTTTACCGATTGGGAAGAGATGCACGGTGATCGTCACTTTGGTGATGATAATGCCATTGTCGGCGGTGTGGCGCGACTTAACGGCAAGCCAGTCATGGTAATTGGTGAAGAGAAAGGACGCGGCGTTAATGAAAAGGTGATGCGCAACTTTGGTATGCCTAAGGCTGAGGGATACCGCAAGGCATTGCGACTGATGGAAACGGCTGAGCGTTTCAACATGCCTGTTCTCACTCTGATTGACACCCCCGGTGCCTATCCTGGTATTGATTCGGAAGAGCGCAATATTTCTGAAGCTATTGCCCGCAACTTGGCGGTGATGTCACGCCTAAAAACCCCCATTATTTGTACTGTTATAGGTGAGGGAAGTTCGGGTGGTGCGTTGGCAATAGGCGTTGGTGATAAACTTAATATGCTGCAGTACAGCACTTACTTTGTTATCTCACCAGAAGGCTGTGCCAATATTATCTGGAAGACCAGTGAGAAAGCGCCCGACGCCGCTGAAGCAATGGGTGTGACCTCCGATAACTTGCAAAATTTAGGTATTGTTGACGATACGATTCCCGAGCCCATGGGCGGAGCTCATCGCGATATTGACGCCATGAGCGCAACAATAAAAGATCATCTCAGCGCTCAGCTAGACGAATTACAGGCGATCCCCATGGATGAACTACTAGAGCGCCGGTACCAGCGTTTGATGTCCTATGGTAATCCTGATTAAGGCAAGCTGAGTAACCTAACTTTCCTCTAATAACGTTATTGCCGCCATTGCCTCCGGATTCTGTGACTTAAGTTGGTTGGCGATGTGATGTTGGAAGAAATATTTGAAATCTTCATCTTTATCTGCCACGAACAGGCAGCTATCACCCGGTAATACTGGTGTGTTGATCACTTTCTCGTCATCGATCAGCATGGCTTGAATACAGCCATTCTGCAGTAGTCGCCAACTGACAACTTCCTTGAGTGTGATGCTGTGGAAACCGTCAGTGGAGAGAACGGCGTGAGTTCCAATGCTGTCTGGTACTTCCTGAATAATTTCTCGCTCAGAGTCACACTGGTATTCGTAATAATCAGCCGCGGTTTCCAGCTCAACAACCTTGTGCAGAGGGGCAGCAAAGAAAAGCTCATCAACACCCTGGTCATAGTATCCCTGCCACTGACCGTTAAGTGGGTCATTGATTTCATCGCAAGCAACCAATTCATCGAGCCAAGGGACCAGACCGACTACTTCACCGCTGAGGCGCAAGCCCCAGGCTAGTATTTTTATTGAGAATAGTTTTTGCGGGTTCTCGGCATTGCTATACAGCATTTCTAAGCCATCGAGTTCAGGGGCAATACGAATCAGTTTATTATTGGAGAGTTCAGAGAGGGGCTTGCGTGTAAAGATATCAATCACATTGTCTATCGGGGAATCAAGCGCCATATTGGGCATAGATAAATCTCCTAGGGGCAGTTGACAGCACAAATCACTAACACTACATAAGGTACTCTAGAATTTAACAAAGCACAACACTTAGTGTTTTATCTTACAATACTGGTCTTGAGGTAACTGATAGGTGGAGTTATCGTGGTGAGCTCAATTGTTGTAAACTAGCCTGTAGCAATCCTCACCTGAGAACGTCTCTTGGAAAACAGTTCCACAATACAGTTCTACTTTGCCTATGGTTCAAATATGAATCAGGCTCGTATGCAGGGTCGAGATATGCAGGTTCTCTCTGCAACTAGAGGCTGGTTAGATAATTTTGGCCTGCGTTTTAATAAACGCTCGCGGCGTGATGACAACTTGGCTTGTGCCAATATGGTCTGGGCACGCTCTGAGCGTATTGAGGGGGTTTTGTACGAGCTGGACTCAATAGAGGAGATTGTTAAGCTCGATCCTCATGAGGGAGCACCATGGCGCTATAGTCGAGAAATTTTTAATGTCCAGAGTGATCATGGCATACAGCCAGCATGGATTTATGTGGCCAATCCTGCGGTGCTAGACGATCATATTTTGCCAGCACGCTGGTACCTTGAACATCTATTAGCAGGTCGAGAATTTTTGAGTGTGGACTATTGGCAACGAATTAATCAGTCGCAGTGCCTCGCCGAATCGGTGGAGTGGTCTTGATAGCCTTTAAATCGGAAAATCCGTCATTAACCAGATTGGTGAATTTATTTGATGCGCTATTTTATGCTTCGCACCACACTCGCCTAATTGCCGGCGCTGATGAGCCTGTCTATCTGCCGGTACAAAAGGGTAGTGGTCCAGACTATCACCGTCTATGCTTCCGTGAAGACTATTTTTCTAGTGCGTTGCATGAAACAGCGCACTGGTGTCTCGCAGGTCAACATCGGAGACAATTAGAAGACTTTGGTTACTGGTATCAACCTGATGGCCGCAATGCAGAGCAACAGCGACTATTTGAGGCGGCAGAAGTTAAGCCTCAAGCACTCGAATGGATGTTTTCTGTGGCCTGTGGACAGCCATTCCAGCTCAGTGTTGATAATCTCAGTAGCGGCCAGTCGTCGCCAAGTAATGAGTTTACTGAGTCGGTGGTCAAGCAGGCTAGGTTATGGTGCGCCCCCAACGCATTGCCCGTAAGAGCGCAGCAAATGTTGACCGCGCTAGCGGAGACATTTGACGCGGCTAACCCAAAAGACCTAGTACATTATCAATAATCAAGGCAGATCCCATGCAGGCATTTCTAATTGATTCCTCGATTTATATTTTCCGTAGCTATTTCACCTTGCCAGAAAATTGGCGAGCACAAGAATCGGGATATCCTACTAATGCCGTCTATGGTTTTACTGCCTTTCTATTGGATATATTGCGGCAAAAGCAGCCAGATTATCTATTTTGTGCTTTTGATGAGAGTCTGGGGTCGGGCTTTCGACATCAACTGTGCGCCGATTATAAGGCCAATCGCGAGTTGCCTGATGATGCCTTGGCATTTCAACTAAACGCTTGTCGACAATTATGTCGGGTGCTGGGTGTCAGTGAGATGGCGTCAACGACCTATGAGGCAGATGATTTAATTGGTGCCGTTGCCGCCAACGTCAGGAAGATGAGTGGCCAACCGGTTATTGTCAGCCGCGATAAAGACCTTACCCAGCTTATTCAGTCGGGCGATCTATACTGGGATTTTGGTAAATCGCAACCCCAGACTCAGGATCAGCTTGAGTCACAGTTGGAATTGGGCTGTGGGCAAATGGCAGATTATCTAGCGTTAGTAGGTGATAGTGGCGATAATATCGTCGGTGTTCCTGGTGTAGGTGCCAAAACAGCCAAACAGTTGTTGTCTCACTTTCGCTCCGTTAATGATATTTTGGCGCACCTCGACCAGTTACAAGATCTGCCTATTCGCGGCGCTAAAAAGTTGGCAGATAAATTTAATCATCACCGTGACCAAGTATTGTTATCACGCAGGCTGGCTACTATTGTGACCGATATTGATCAGGCACCCAATGTCAGCCAAATCGGTTGGCAAGGTATTTATTACGATGCATTCGACATTTTTTGTGAGGAGATGGGCTTTGCCAACGCATTTGTATCGAGAGCATCGCAGCTTAAACAGCGTGACCTGAGTCCCTCGACTTATAGTTAATCAAATAAATAAGTGACTATGTTAAATATTATTGCTGATCAAAATATGCCTTTAGTAGAAACGCTTTTTGCGCCCTTTGGTCGTGTAAATCTTCTGCCGGGTCGCAGTATCACCGCGGCTGATGTACGCGAGGCGGATGTGTTGCTAGTGCGCTCTGTCACAAGTGTTGATCGTCAATTGTTGGAGGGCAGTGCCGTGCGTTTTGTCGGTTCAGCCACTATCGGTACCGACCATATTGATAAGGCGTATCTAGTGGAGGCAGGAATTGAATTTGCCCATGCCCCCGGCTGTAATGCCGAAGCCGTGGTGCAGTATGATTTAGCGGTTATGAGTCATTTAGCTCCAGAATGGCGGCAAAAAACGGTGGGGATCGTTGGTTGTGGCAATGTCGGGAGTCGTTTGTACAGACGCCTTGTCGACTTAGGCGTGAGTTGTGCTGTCTACGACCCATTTCTCAGTGTTGTTGATATCGCCGATCTGGGCGATTTAGCCGCCGTAACTGCCTGCGATATTATTTGCTTGCACACGCCATTAATCACTGACGGCGACTACCCCAGTTACCATTTATTTAATAAAAATATTCTGATGGCACTTAATCCCGATGTATTGCTGATTAATGCTGGTCGTGGCGCTGTTATCGACAATCAAGCATTACTGCACGCCTTCAGGCAAGGCTTTGAGGGGCAGGTGGCACTCGACGTCTGGGAATCAGAGCCTGAAGTGGATCGAGATTTAATGGCTTTTGTGGCCTTGGCTACGCCTCATGTTGCAGGTTATAGCCTTGAAGGCAAAATTAATGGCACCACCATGATTCACAAAGCATTTCATCACTGGATAGGATTGGGCGAGCCAGAGAACAGGCATCACAACAAAGAGACCCTGTCGCCTATTGATGTGGACAGCTTAAATCAAGCTATCTTGCGCAGCTATAATATCGCCTTGGATGATAAACGGATGCGTGTTGCTATTAACGATAGCGACACGCCGGTATCACAAAGCTTTGATCAACTGCGTAAAGACTATCAAGTGAGGCATGAGTTTGCGCACTATGCTGTTGAGCCAGACAATGCGTATGCAGCAGACTGTGAAAAATTAGGCTTTACTGTCCTCTACTGAATCGCAGGCATCTCTGATCATTTCTTCAGTAATCAGCGTTTCCTTGCCATTTTCATCAATAATGGCCGCACCATTAAAATTGGGTTTTGGTTGCTTTTGATCTGCTTCCTGTTGGTTTTCCTTAGCCATAGGTTTTCTCCCTTTGTTTGCCCGCAGATAGCTTGATAATTAAGCGCGTAAACGCGCTAAAAACTGAGCGAATCGGTCGATGGATTCGGTTAGCTGATCAGCAGCAGGCAAAAATACAATACGAAAATGTTGCGTATCTGCCAAGTTAAATGCTGAGCCTTGAACCATTAGAATGCGCTCTTCTCTCAGTAAGTTAAGCACAAATTGCTCATCATCGACAATCGGATATATTGCTGGGTCGAGTTTTGGAAATAAATACATCGCCGATTGCGGCTTAACGCAACTTATCCCGGGAATCGCAGTAATAAGCTGATGAGCCAGATTGCGTTGTTCATAGAGGCGGCCTCCAGGAGTAATTAAATCATCGATACTTTGACGGCCCCCCAACGCCGTTTGCACTGCCAGCATAGCTGGAGCATTGGCGCACAGGCGCATGGATGCGAGCATTTCTAGTCCCTCGATATAATCGCCAGCGCTTTCCTTGGCGCCACTTATCAACATCCAACCTGAGCGAAACCCAGCCATCCGATAGGTTTTAGATAGGCCATTAAAGGTCAGACAGAGCACCTCATTAACTTGTGACGCAAGAGGAATATGCACGACATCATCATAAATAATACGGTCGTAGATCTCATCGGCAAATACCACCAGATTATTGCGCTCAGCGGTGGCTGCCAATTGTTTTAATATCGCCTCAGAATAAACCGCGCCGGTGGGGTTGTTGGGATTGATAATCACAATACCCTTGGTGTTTGAATTGATTTTTGATTCGATATCCTGCATATCAGGTTGCCAGTTATCTTGCTCATCGCAACGATAATGGACAGGCGTTCCGCCAGCCATGGAGACGGCGGCAGTCCAAAGCGGATAGTCAGGAGAGGGGATTAATATCTCATCACCGGGATTAAGTAGCGCCTGCATAGCCATTACAATTAGCTCGCTAACGCCATTGCCCATAATCACATCGTCTACCGTAGCGCTTTCAATACCCTGCGCCTGATAACGCTGCATCACCGCTTTTCGAGCAGAAAACAAGCCCTTGCTATGGCTATAACCCTGCGCCTCACGAAGATTTTGGATGACATCTTGAAATATCTCATCGGGTGCATCAAAGCCAAAGGCGCCGGGATTGCCAATATTAAGCTTGATCACCTTCTGGCCCTGATCTTCCAGCCAATTAGCGTGATCGAGCACGGGACCGCGGATGTCATAACAGACATCTGCCAGCTTGAGGGATTTTAATAAATCAGTCATTGGTTAACTACGCATGGTTATCGTTGGTTTATCGGCGCATTGTAGCTAATCCCATACCATTTGGGGACGCTGAAATGAAAATAAACTGTTTGTCGAGTCTTGGGCTTTGCAGTAAAAGTTTATTTCTCACTCGTTGCTAAAAATAGAATGTTAGCGACAGAATATCGGCTTATTCGGTAAATTTTCGATAAGGCTTATATGCTTAGTATAAAGATGCAAGAGCATCAATGGAGATTTGCCCAGCACAAAGTAGTCACTACAAAAACGGGCTAAAAACCATGGGCTATGTTTCAGGCCACAAACATAGCCATAAGCTTTTTATTCACCCACATACTGAATAGGCGAAGACCATGCACGCTCCTGAATAGTGGGCGTCAAATCAGGCCTTGGCGCAAAACCTTCACGAATGGCATCCCAGGTCGACCACCGACAGGTTGGGTTTTCAAGTACACGTGCATAATAAAATGCACGTTGATCTGGCTTGAAGTTTGGGTCGTGCCACAGGGCTGATAACTCTGTGGCACCAGTAGCTGGGCTAATCATACAATTAGAGATATCAACTCGGGCACCATTATCCGGGCAACGATTGGTTTCAGCATTGACCTCTGCACCGCCGTCACAGGCGATATCAATAACATCTTCATGGGTAGTGCCATCTGCATCTATCCAGCCTTTGATTATTTGTAGACGTTGCAAGGGTGCACCGTCTGGATCAGCTGAAGCCATCACCAAAAAGCCAGGCGACCCCGTATTGTTGAGTGCCGCCTCTTGTCCTAATAGGGTGCCTCCCATACTTACACCTTTGCCATAGGCCTGTTCAACACCATCTGATGCAGTGAGCATTGTCTGATCAAAATCGTATCCGGCAAACAAGCGAATTCTTAATCGAGGTCCCGATGTTGCAAACACCTCTTTACGACGAAAAGCACTGTATATAGAGTCTCTGGTGTTTTCTTCTGCCCAAACCGCCGCTAAACCAGAGGCGCCATATGTAGGCGCAGAAGAGCTAGTATAGACGTCGCCGTCAATCTTGACGTACATATTCTTACCAAATGGTGAGGGGAAAAGCGTTGATAACAATTTGTTACCGTAATAAGTAAGTTGACCATTGATTCCTGTTATCGGGGTCGAGCCTCTTTGCCATGGTTGGCCTGACAATACGCCAAGCTTAGAAACAAATGCATCTTCATCATTCTCGGTGCCCGCTTGATGGGTATCGCTAGAACCAATAACACCAAATTGATAAGGGCTGCCAATACCTTGCTGCTCAAGTTTCAGGCCATTCAGCATTGCTTGCCTTGCATAGGAACCATCGACTTTGCTAAGGGCGGCGGCTGCAACTCGATAAGGTGCAATTTCAAAACCGGCCCATTCATCACGCGTTGATAAAATAGGATGCGTCTCAGAAGTTCCTTTTATTTGCGTTATCTCTACGATTGGCTCATTCCTAAGACGTTTCTGCACGTAAGCCTCATCAAAGGGATTATCATTCCAGTCGGTAGTTTTAAACATCTCGCCATTAGAGGCATTTGAGTTATGAGGTATAGCCAAGCTTTCAACGCCCTTACTCCTAAGCTCATCCATCCAACTCCAGAGATCCTCTGGATTAGCCGAGTGGGCACGAGAAAATGGCTCACGGGGCAGATTTTCTGTACCCTTAAAGATAACGTTGCGGTGTAAATTACCCATATCAGCACTGGACGTCGTATATTCATAGGCAGCAAAGGTAGTGAAGCGTCCGGGATCATTAAATTGGTAGGCAGCATTCAATGTATCTTCCCAGGCACTTCTCACTACCCCAAGAACATCTTCACGTCTTAAACTACCATCGCTGATACCTTTGATGGCATTGGGAGTAAAGCTTGCAAATGTCGCTAGTCGCTTAGTCCTGCTGATAAAATCTGTGCCGAAGTTTTCCGGCGCATTGAACCCATGAAAGGGCTCTGCGAATGGGTTTTTAGAAAAATCAGTAGAGGTATCTGCCGCTGCTTTTAGTAAACCCAAGAACACTGCATGGTCAGTAACCGCATAAAAGTCCATTGGCTTAGAGAGTTGCATATTAAAGCCCGCAGGGTTTTTAATCATCTCCCCTTTGGCGAAACGATAGGCATCATAGGGTGTCGCTAGAGTTCCAAACGCATAGCCATCGAAGGAGTAGGCGGTGTGAACGTGCAAATCGCCGTAATAGGCGTTTCGCTCCTGAATCCTTGTCTTTGGGGTCCCTCTAGGCGCAGGTATCAGGTTACGGTCTAATAATTCGGTCTCAGTTTCGAAAAGAACATCTGCTCCGCCCAAAGCGCCAGCGTTAGAGGTAGCTAAAATTTTGTCTATTTCAAGGCTCTCTTCGATAACAGCCTCATTCAAGTGAACATCTGCGGCGGCACTGAATGAACCACTATATGACTCACCTAATGATGCGCTAGGCTGCTCCATTGTGGTATCAGAGCAGGCGGCCAGACCTGCGCCTAACAGCAATACCGGCACAGATTTTTTGAAAGTAGACTGCTTGTTTTTGTTATTCATATCGTTGCTCTTGTAGTTATGACATAGACAGTGCAATATTATATAGGTGTGTCGATTCTACTTCTAACATTAATTTCTGTTTGCCTTGTCAATATGAACAATGTTTTCGTCGGATATATTGAATCCAGTGGTGTTAAGGTATTCATTAGAAATGGTTATGGCACTCATTTTTAAAGCTGATGTTGTTCGATACAGGGTGTCAGACAACGATGAACAGTGTTCGCCGCGCAATTAAATCGATCAGCAATCACGTTACTGTAAAAGACTGAAATTTGCCTGTAGCCGTCGGAAAGCCTCACTTTTGAGGCTTTTTGGGCTCTAGTGTTTTTATTTACCAAAAAGACTTGAGAACCAACAAACTTTGTTTATAATGCCGCCTCGCTTGAGTGAAAGACAAGTGAGTGGTTGGAGGAAAGGTTAGCAGGCACTTTCATCTAACTTTTGTTACATCCTACGTCCCGTTCGTCTAGAGGCCTAGGACACCGCCCTTTCACGGCGGTAACAGGGGTTCGACTCCCCTACGGGACGCCATTTTAGTTGAGGCCAGTGTAGGCATCTGCGGGAATAGCTCAGTTGGTAGAGCGGTACCTTGCCAAGGTACAGGTCGCCGGTTCGAACCCGGTTTCCCGCTCCATATTAAAAAAAACGCAAAACCTCGGTTTTGCGTTTTTTTATGCCTTGCATAATTGGTTGTTTGAATAGGTTTATTGAGTTTCGTTGCGAGCAGTTATTGACCGCCGAAAAATTGTTCGATATCCGCTTGCTGAGCTACAGCGTCTTGAAAACCTAAATCTATCAGTTTACGACAAAAACCAGGCTCGAATAATAGATAGCTCGCGGCGCTAGTACCGCCGCCCTGAGCATTGGCTCCAGTGAGGCGCAGAAATAGTTTAAGAGAGCGGGGCAACTCATCAATATGATCCTTGGCAATTTGATCGATTGATTGGCTTGGTGATATGGACAGTACCTCAATTGGGTTGAGATCCGTAATACCATTATTGACGCGCAAGGACTCGGGCACCGCATTGGCCAGTCGGTTGATGGAGCGCAGGGTTTCGAGATCACTTTCTACTGAATCAATAAACGCACTATTAAACATATGACCGACGATCTGAGCAATGGAAGGTGAATGGTCAGCGCTGTTTTGAGTGGGTTGACTGGTGGCATTATCGCTAACACCAATTATCAATAGTTGCCTAGCACCCATATGCAGTGCAGGGCTGATCGGTTTGAGTTGCCGCACAGCGCCGTCACCGTAATAACTATTATCGATACTCACGGCAGGGAAAAGACTGGGTATGGCGGTGCTCGCCATTAGGTGATCGATAGTAATGGTGGTTTTTTCACCGCGGCGTCGCGCTCTTGTCCATGGCTTAATGCTGTTATGACCCTGATAAAAAGTGACAGATTGGCCAGAGCCATAGCTCATGGCACTAATGGCAATTGCCTCGAGTTCGCCATTAGCGACCGCACTATCTAGATAGTCAAATCGGACATGGCTTTCCAGTAGATAGCGCAGAGGTGCGTTGTCCAGTAATGAGATGGGTCGTCCGATACCATAACCACTGTGGAGGAATGAGGCAAGCACATGGAATACATTGGCGGTCACGCCCCAAAAGTCAGTACGATAAACGTCGCTAGCGTGCAAATCGTGCCAAATGGACTCCAGTTTTTTAGTACGCAGTCTAAAGGGTCCGGCACGACCCGCAATGGATAGCGCATTGATCGCCCCAGCACTGGTGCCGCAGATGATCGGGAAGGGGTTATAGACAGATCGCGGTAAAATGGAGGCAATGCCCTTGAGCACACCCACCTGATAGGCTGCGCGCGCGCCACCGCCGGTTAATATCAGTGCTCTAGACATGGTTTAACGTTTCTCTGTGGCATTTTGCCATGGTTAAAAAATCCCCAATGCCAAGCCCGCCGCCATACTCAAGCCGAATTCTTCAGCTGTTTGAAGATGCTCTTCGACGATGTTGCCCTTGATCATTAATGGTTCGGCTATTTTGCGTAGAGGGTAACCTTTGGCGATACGATCAATATCACGCACCGCGCCGGTGCCATCGTTTTCGGCACTGATAAATAGGCCATAAGGTAGATTGAGTTCATGGGGCTGTGCAGGATAATAGGTGCGGTCAAAAAAATCCTTTAGTGCACCGCACAGGGTGCCGAAGTTCTCTGGACTGCCAAAAAGTAATCCATCGGCCCATAGGAGATCATCCAGTCCACTGTCAAATGCGCGCTGTAGTCGGGCATCAATATCGGGTTCCTGTTGGCAGCCAGCTAGCACCGCTTGCGCCAGCTTTTCTGTATTGCCCGATTGGCTGTGATAAATAACAAGTAGATTTTTCATTGCTTTGTGGTGGTGATTGTCATTTGCTAATTCCGTATTCCCTACAATGAACCAACATCGGCCTCGAAGAAGAGACTGTAACAGGCTGGTTTTTATCTGCAAGCAGGGACTGAGCATGCGCTTTTTGCTAGCAACTAGTATAGGAATATTTTCCGTTGCATGGTGGCCACAGTTGCCAGATTTTATTTGGTATTTTGGCTTGATCTCAGTGCTGTCGATAATTGTTGGCTATGGTTTTTTGCGAGGGCGATTAAACAAAATATTATTCGGTGCTCCCTGTTCTGTTCTGTGTTTCGTTCTATGTTTTGCTTGGGGTAGCCTATGGGGTGTTTGGTCCGGTTACAGGCTGCTGAGTCACCAATTGCCGGCGCATATGGATGCTGAGGTACTGTCGTTAACCGGCACAGTGATTGGCTTGGTGTATAGCGATGAGCGCCGAAGCCGCTTCAGTCTGGCTGTTGATAGTGTCGAGCAAAACCAGCATTTACACCGCGTATTGTTAAGTTGGTACAGTCAAAAAGAGCATCGCTACAAGCTTCATCCAGGAGATTATTGTCAATTCTCGGTACGTCTAAGGCGACCAAGAGGAATGCTTAACCCCGGTGGATTTGACTATCAGAGCTGGCTTTTGCGACAGGGATTTTCGGCCACAGGCTCTGTTACTGGATCTGTGCAGCATTGTACCAAGGGTCATAGCTTATTTGGCAGGCTAGACCATTGGCGAGCCGTTATTGTCGACAGAATTAATCAATTGGCACTACACAACCCCGGCGTTGTTTTGGCGTTGAGTGTTGGTGATAAACAGCAGCTGAATCAGCAATGGGATAATCTGGCCCGCTTAGGTATCGTGCATTTATTGGTGATTTCCGGTTTGCATATCGGTCTGGTGGCAATACTAGGGAATTGGTTGGGGTCGGTAATCGCTCGATTATCTGGGTTGCACGGTGCGTCAATGCTCGGTCACTGGCTGCCGCCATTATGTGGTTTGTTTATTGCGTCTTATTACAGTTTTTTAGCCGGTTTTTCTCTGTCTAGTCAGAGGGCATTGATTGCTGTGGCATTGGTTATGTTGGCAAAATTAGTTTACCGACGCATAGTACCCATCAGTTGTCTAGTCTGGGCGCTGTGTCTGATCGCAGTAAGTCAGCCTCTAGCGACTCTTGATGCGGGTTTCTGGTTTTCCTTCACAGCAGTCGGGTTATTGTTATTTTGGTTTCTCCCTTGGTATCCGAAATCAGGGAGAGCGTCCCTGCACTCAATGATGGGTGCTCAGGTTGCGTTGATGTTAGTGCTGCTAGTACCGAACTTATTTTTTATCGGTAAGGCCTCTTGGCTTGCGCCGTTGGTCAATATGCTGGCGGTACCCTGGGTATCTTTGCTCGTGGTGCCTATTTGTTTACTTGCTAGCCTGGTGTGTTTTTTTGCCCCCGAGCTTGCCGATGTACTGTGGCGATTAGCCGATATATCTATTTCAGCACTGTGGTGGCTTCTGCAGCAAATTCCCCAGTCGGTAGGACTAATTACCTCACCGGTTGCTATCAGCCCGTGGTTGTTATTGGCGGCTGTATTAGCAGTGATTGGGTTGTTGATGCCAAGGGGCCTGCCGGGCAAGATTTTATGCTGTCTACCGCTGTGCTTA
>CBFHVP010000001.1:14124-14765 GCA_965659315.1 uncultured Porticoccaceae bacterium
TACGATACCGGCGCTCGCTACAGCGCAACATTTAATGGTGGCTCTGGAATTATTGTGCCATATCTACGCTCCAGAGGGATCAACCATATCGATCTGCTAGTGGTGAGTCATGGTGATGGTGACCATGCCGGTGGCTACCATGGCCTTGTAGATAACATAGCTGTTGAGCAAGCCGTTTATGGCGCAGATTTCAGTCCATCAATACCTCTCGGGCCCAAGCAGGTTAAATGCCGGTCGGGACAGCGGTGGACTTGGCAGCATCAATCGCGAGGGTTTATGTTGTTACAGCCAGTAACTGACACTGTTCGGCTGTCTATCCTTAGTCCCACAGCCGGCAGTCAGTTAGCTGGCAATAATAGCTCCTGCGTTGTGTTAATTGAATGGCGTGATCAGCGTATTTTACTTCCCGGTGATATCGAAGCCGCGGCTGAAGCACTGATAATAGCCGAGTTAAACGAGCCGGTAACTGTATTGCTGGCTCCTCATCATGGTAGTAAAACATCGTCCACGATTGAATTTGTCAACATTGTGCGCCCCAAACATGTGGTTTTTTCAGCGGGTTACCGCCATCATTTTGGTCATCCTCACGATCAGGTTGTAGCGCGTTATAGAAGAGCTGGCAGCCGACTGTGGTGCACCGC
>CBFHVP010000001.1:14772-70570 GCA_965659315.1 uncultured Porticoccaceae bacterium
TACCGCCATCATTTTGGTCATCCTCACGATCAGGTTGTAGCGCGTTATAGAAGAGCTGGCAGCCGACTGTGGTGCACCGCAGAGCAGGGCGCATTGAGTTTTATTTGGGACTCATCAGGTAATTTGCAGATCACTAGCGCCCGCAACAATGATTGGCGATTTTGGTGGCGCTAGACGCTGGTTAGCAGAATGTTGATCTGAGATCGTTTATGTTAAAGTTGGCGCGGTTTTTATCGATAACACAGGCTAAGCTATGGAGTGGAAATCGTCGCGTTGGGCAATAACTGAGCGAGTCATCGACTCGACATGGAGCTTAGCTTGAAGGTTGAGCATTACCCTAGGCTGATAGCCTCAACTGATAAACACCTTAAAACACAAATATCGACACTAAAATAATCGTTGCCGCAGCCACATGAAGGTGGTGTTCAGTAGCGAGCGGTTGGTATTTAAGTGAATAAATATTGTTACTTGGGAACCTGAAGAGCATTAACTCTATGTCACAACACAAGACCTCGAATGGGGCGAAAACATACGCAAGATTGATGGGTTATGTCAGCCGTTATTGGTTGGCATTTTTGATCAGTGTTCTCGGCCTTGTAATGCATTCTCTTGCCGAGGTAGCCTTTGTCGACTTGCTTGGCTATATCACCGATACCGTGGGGGCTATGACCGGTGCTAACTCAAATCTCGGTGAGCTCCCCAGCTCTGGTATGACGGCAGCGGTGGCCAATGCATTGTTAGGCGATTTGTTGGTTGCTAATCAATGGTTGGTAATACCTATTCTTTTAGTTGTGGTCAGTGTTATGCGTGGTATTGGCTACTTAATTGGCAGTTATGGCCTTGCTTATGTAGCCAGCTATTTGGTGCATGAATTGCGCACTGAAATAATGCACAAGTACCTAAAGCTACCGTTTGAATTTTTTGACCGCTCTATGTCCGGACACCTAGTGTCGGTGATTACCTTTAATGTTCAGCAGGTTACCGAGGCCGGCACTAACGCAGTGAAAACATTACTGCAGCAAGGTAGTTTAGTGATTGGCTTACTGGCCTATCTATTCTATGTTAACTGGAAGCTGACCCTATTCTTTATTGCAGTGATGCCAGTGATTGCACTTATTGTGGTGTTGATCAGCAAGCGCTTCCGTTTGATCAGTTCAAGGATTCAATCAGCCATGGGTGATGTAACTCATGTTACCCAAGAAGTGGTTAATGGTTATCAAGAAGTCCGTATGTTTGGCGGCGAAGCAACTGAGCGTCAACGTATGGATGGCGCAAGTCACAGCAATCGCCGGCAGATTATGAAAATGGCCTTGACCGAAGGGTTAAGCAGTCCCTTGGTCATGCTAATCGTGTCATTAACCTTTGGTGCAATTACCGGTTTTATGCTTAATCCAGTGATTCTTGAAACCATGACAACCGGCAGTTTTATTACCTTTTTGGTTGCCTCTGGGATATTAATTAAACCAATTCGACAGCTGACGGAGGTCAATAGCGCGATCCAAAAAGGCATTGCCGCTGCGGAATCAATTTTTGAGATTATTGATAGCACGCCTGAGGTGGATGAAGGCTCGGTTGTGTTTGCTTCGGTGCAGGGTAAATTTGAGTTTCGCAATATTAATTTCAGCTACCCGGGAACCGAGCGGCAGGTATTAAAAGATATTAATTTCTCCGTTAACCCCGGTGAAACCATTGCTTTAGTTGGTTCTTCCGGCAGTGGCAAGACGACGTTGGTTGGCCTGATACCACGTTTTTACAATCATGGTGAAGGTAATATTTTACTCGACTCAACTGATGTTAATGACTTTGCTCTGAGTAATCTGCGCCACCATATTGCTATCGTCAGTCAAAATGTCACGCTGTTTAACGGCACTGTCGCCAATAATATTGCTTACGGAGAGTTGGCTGGGAGCTCTATTGAACAGATACAGGCTGCCGCCAAGGTCGCACATGCCCATGAGTTTATTGAGCAGTTGTCTGAGGGCTATAACACCAGTATTGGTGATGATGGTGTCATGCTGTCGGGTGGTCAACGACAGCGTATTGCCATTGCCCGAGCGGTGTTAAAAAATGCCCCTATCCTGATTCTTGATGAGGCTACGTCAGCGCTGGATACTGATTCTGAACGCCATATACAGGCTGCGCTCGAGCAATTAATGAAAAACCGCACCACCTTTGTTATCGCACATAGATTGAGTACCGTTGAAAAAGCGGATCGGATTTTGGTCATGGAGCAGGGCAGTATTATTGAGCAGGGTAATCACAGTGAGCTGTTAAGCCTGCAGGGCCGTTATGCCCAACTCTATCAAAATCAATTTGATGAGTCGGTAAGCTAGGCTTGTCGATGAAGGAGATACTCTCTATCGAACGCAGGCTGGTCGCTGCTTGGTATGGTAATAGCGCTTGGCTGTGGCCATTGGTCCCGCTATCTTGGTTGTTTGGCCGTCTGGCGCAAGCTAGGCGTGTTTGGCTGCAAAATCGCTTTCAAGGTCGTCGCTATTCGGTTCCCGTAGTGGTGGTGGGTAATATCTCGGTGGGCGGCAGCGGTAAAACACCCTTGGTAATCGCTCTGGTGAAGGCGCTGGCCGAGCAAGGGCTAAAGGCTGGCGTAGTCAGTCGCGGTTATGGTGGTCAGGCCACTGATTACCCCTTATTGGTGGGCTTAGATACCTGTGTTAAAGAAAGTGGTGATGAGCCGCTACTTATTGCCCATATGACCGCGCAATTAGGTTGTCCGGTGGTAGTGGATCCCGATCGCAGCCGCGGCGTTAACTATTTATTGGCAAGTAATCGTCTAGATGTGGTGCTAACCGATGATGGCTTACAGCACTATCGGCTGCATCGCGATATAGAAATTGCTGTAGTTGATACGTCTAGGGGGTTGGGTAACCGGCGCTTATTGCCCACCGGTCCTCTACGAGAGCCGATACAACGATTGCATGAAGTGGACTTTGTGGTAGCTAACGGAGACGCCGCAGAGATTGAGACAGACGCACAGATTCAATTGCTGCCGCAACGCTTCCGCAACCTAGCCAATGGTCGTGAGGTTGCACCAGCCCGCTGGGATCAGGGCAGGACTGTCAATGCGGTGGCCGCGATTGGTAATCCACAGCGATTTGCCGCTACCCTTGAGTCATTGGGTCTTGATGCCAAACTTCACGCAAAAGATGATCATCGACCATTGCATCTAACAGATTTACTCTTTGATGATAACAAGCCGGTCATTATTACCGCCAAAGACGCCGTAAAGCTAGTTGGTTCGGTAGCCGATAATGTATGGGTATTGGATGTAGAAACTGTCTTACCAAGCCAATTCATCGAGCAATTGTTACAGCGACTTCACTCATTTAAACAGTTGGAGACTTAAGGCACTACTATGTCGTTTATTGTTGTGATACCCGCGCGCTATGCCTCAACTCGTTTACCTGGCAAGCCGCTTCGAGATATAGCAGGACTGCCGATGATTCAGCATGTCTGGCAGCAGGCGCAGAAAAGTCAGGCGACACGTGTGGTCATTGCGACTGATGATAGCCGTATACAAAGCGTCGCAAGCGAGTTTGGTGCTGAGGTGTGCATGACTCGAGAGAATCATGTCTCTGGCACTGATCGGTTGCAAGAGGTGGCTCAGGCGCTGGACTTAGATGATAAGCAGGTGATAGTGAATGTGCAGGGTGATGAGCCGCTTATTCCGCCACAGGTGATAGATCAAGTGGCAGGAAATTTAATCGCTGCGCCATCAGCTGGTGTGGCGACATTGTGTGAACCGCTAGTGTCTGTAGAGGAATTTCGTAATCCCAATGTGGTCAAGGTGGTCGCCAATAAACAGGGGATGGCGCAGTATTTTAGTCGCGCGCCAATACCTTGGCCCAGAGATCATTTTCAGCAATCGCAGAACTCATTACCTGAGGAATCTGTTGCACGTCGGCATATAGGCCTCTATGCCTATAGAGTTGCCGAATTACGGCGCTTTGTAGAATGGCCGGTTGCTGATTTAGAGCGCTTTGAGAGCCTCGAGCAATTGCGTTTTATGGCTAATGGCGTGGCAATTCATATTGCGGATGCCTGCAAGGTTGTACCTGCCGGCGTCGATACTGAGCAGGATTTGCAAGCGGTAATAATTATTATA
This sequence comes from uncultured Porticoccaceae bacterium, assembly GCA_965659315.1. Classification (GTDB taxonomy): domain Bacteria; phylum Pseudomonadota; class Gammaproteobacteria; order Pseudomonadales; family Porticoccaceae; genus HTCC2207. The sequence continues at coordinate 18,896 of CBFHVP010000001.1, forward strand.
AAATCACTATAAATCATAAGGTTATAGTGATTACCTATAAATAGAATTAAGTAATTTTTTGGTTTTGCTATGAGTAATATATCAGTGCTATTTGTCTGTCTTGGCAATATCTGCCGCTCACCCACTGCACATGCAGTGTTTCAGGCATTAGTCGATAACAGCGGCTTGGCTGAACATATTGAGGTGGACTCTGCGGGTACTGGAGATTGGCATATCGGCCACGCACCTGACCAACGCACCTGCGCTGTTGCGGCCCAGAACGGCTATGATATGTCCTCCTTGCGTGCACGATTAGTAACGGTGGATGATTTTGATCGCTTTGACTATATCCTCGCCATGGATCATGACAATCTCGCCAATCTTAAAACAATGTGCCCAGCGAGTTTCAGCGGTCGCCTCGGATTAATGCTCGACTACACTGTGGCGGCATCATTCGCCGAGACGGCCGAAGTGCCCGACCCCTATTATGGTGGCGAAGATGGTTTCTCCTTGGTGCTAGCACTGGTTGAAGATGCCTGTGATGGTCTTCTGGATCATATTAGGATGCGATTGTGACCGTACCGCAAGAGTTAGAGATTAACGAGCAGGCTGATTTACAAGGATTTAATAGTCTCGCTGTATCTGTGCGAGCAGAATTTTTTTGTACTGTCGCGACCACCGAGCAGTTACTACAGGCGCTTGCCTATGCCAGTGAGCGACAATTGCAAGTAACCGCGCTAGGAGGCGGCAGTAATCTGGTGTTGGCGGGTGATATATCTGGTCTGGTGATTTATCTCGGTTTAAGCGGCATTTCACATCAACATCTAGGTTCTGGACAAGTGAATGTTAGTTTTGCGGCCGGTGAAAACTGGCATCAGGCAGTGCAGTATTGTCTGCAGCAGGGCTGGTACGGATTGGAAAATTTATCCCTTATTCCTGGAAATGTTGGTGCAGCACCGATCCAAAATATTGGTGCCTATGGTGTTGAGTTATGCGATGTATTTGTGAGTTTACAGGCGATTGATACTCTTTCCGGCGAAGTGGTGGTGATGGATAAACAGGCCTGCCAGTTTGGCTATCGCGATAGTATTTTTAAACAAGCTGAGGGTAATCGTTATCTTATTACTGAGGTCACACTGGCATTGTCGACAGCGACTGATGTGAATATTGAGTACCCAGCGCTTGCCAATGCACTGCAAGGCATTGAGCCAACGCCAGAATCGGTCAGTGCTGCGGTCTGTCACATTCGCAGAGAAAAGTTACCTGACCCAGCAGTAACACCGAATGTGGGCAGTTTTTTTAAAAACCCAGTAATTAGTAAAGCGCTGTTCGAGCGTTTGTTAGAGCAGTACAGCGATATGCCGCATTTTGACCAACAAGCTAAGGGCATAAAGATTCCCGCGGCCTGGTTGATTGATCAATGCGGCTATCTTGGACTTCGTGTGGGTGATGTTGGAGTACATGAAAAACATGCGCTGGTGTTGGTCAATTTTGGTGGTAGTGGAGCAGATATTCTGCAGTTGGCAGTACAGATTCAAACTGCGGTAGTGGCGAAGTTTGATATTACCCTAGAGATTGAACCTCGCATTTATGGCCGATCAGCGAAATAGTGGGTGATGGCCAATGGATTTATTTGAAAAGCAAATTATCCCATTGCACCTTAATGCGGAGCTAGGTTCTGCAGAAATTGTATTTTGGCCTAACTGGCTAACGCAACAGCAGGCGGATGATTTATTAGATACGGCGATAAACCAAATCGTTTGGCGGCAAGACAGTATTAAAATTGTTGGCAAGACGATACCTATACCGCGCCTACAAAATTGGTTTGGAGATCCGGCCACTAGCTATACTTACTCGGGTATTCGGTTGCCGGCTGTAAGCTTCCCGGATTGGATGGAAAAGGTGAGATTATCTATTGAGCAAGTTACCGAGCAGCGATTTAATCGGGCATTGGTGAATTACTATCGCAATGGCCGCGATAGTGTGGATTGGCATGCCGATGACGAAAAGGAGCTGGGCCCTGCGCCGGTAATTGCCTCGCTGAGCTTGGGTGTTGAGCGGGTATTTCAGTTGCGTCACAATGATACTAAAGAACGGCTGTCTATCAGTTTGCCCCATGGCTCTCTGCTGCTGATGGGGCCGGGAATACAGACTTATTGGCAGCATCGAATCGCCAAAGTTAAAGCGTTAGAGCAGCCGCGGGTAAATTTTACCTTTAGGTATATGGAGTAAGGCTAATGACAACAGGGAATCTATTGTGAAGTTATCGAATTTTGGTGAAAAGTTTACCGCATCTACCGGTATTGTTGAGTTAATGGATGATTTGGGTACTGCGCTCAATGAAAATCCGGATATGATTTTTATGGGCGGTGGCAACCCGGGACGTATCCCCGAAGCCGAGGCGATTTTCAAGCAGCGATTAGAGACAGTGCTGGCTGACCCAGATCAGCTGCATAGTTTGATGGGAATTTATCAGTCGCCACAGGGTGATAAACACTTTCGCCAACAAATAGCCAGTCTGTTGAAAAAACAATTTGGTTGGAATTTAGGCGCCGACAATATCGCCATCTCTAATGGTAGTCAGTCGGCTTTCTTTATTCTCTACAATATGTTGGCGGGTGCGATGCCAGATGGTAGCCAGCGTTCTATTCACCTACCGTTAGCGCCTGAATATATTGGCTATGGTGAAATAGGGCTGACCACTGATTTCTTTACCGCCACCAAACCGGAAATAGAATTACTCGACGACAATCTATTTAAATACCATGTGGATTTTTCCGAGCTTGATGTCTCTGCACAATTCACGGGGGCACTCTGTGTGTCGCGCCCAACCAATCCAACAGGTAATGTGCTGACCGATGGCGAGATCGAGCATCTCGATGAGATTGCCCGCCACGCGGATATCCCGTTGATTATTGATGGTGCCTATGGCCTGCCGTTCCCAGGTATTTTATTTAACCATGCTAAGCCGCACTGGAATAGCAATACCATACTGGTGCTAAGCCTCTCAAAACTCGGTCTTCCCGGAGTGCGTACCGGTATTATTGTTGCGCGCGAAGAGATCGTGCAGGCCTACAGTAATGCCAATACCGTGGTTAACTTGGCTTGTGGTAACTTAGGTCCAACTATGGCCCGAGAGTTATTCCGCTCTGGTGATATCCTCAGCCTTAGCCGCGAGTTGGTCGGCCCATTTTATCAACAGCGCGCTACTCAGGCGGTCGATCTATTTAGGGCATCATTAGGTGATATTCCTTATCGAATTCATCGACCCGAAGGGGCAATTTTTTTGTGGCTGTGGTTTCAAGATTTACCCATTAGTAGCCAGACGCTCTATGAGCGCCTGAAGCAGCGTGGTGTGCTTATAGTGCCGGGACATAACTTTTTCCCTGGTATGGATTCAGGTTGGCAGCATCAACAAGAATGTATTCGAGTATCCTATGCGCAAGATGGCAAAATTGTCGAGCAGGGCATTAAAATTATTGCCGAGGAGGTTATCAAAGCCTATGAGTTGGGCAATAATCCATCGACAGATGATTGACGATTATGACTGCTGAGCGTTTTGCACGATTGGTTGAGGTGCTTAATTTGCGCCAGCCAGACCTTACCGTGGTGAGCGACTCTGTGCATAAGGGCCAAAACCTCTCGGCCATAGTCCGTACCTGCGATGCGGTGGGTATTATGGATGTGCATTCAGCGCTTGATGAGGCGACCTTTCGCGCTCACACCGGCACGACTATGGGGACACATAAATGGGTTGAAACTCATGTCTATCAGAATGTCTCTGAACCACTGACTAAGCTGCATAGTGAGGGTTATCAAATTGTGGCGGCGGATACGGCAGGAAGCACGGTTGATTACAGAGAGATAGATTTTACTCAGCCTACGGCATTGTTACTCGGTGCTGAAAAATACGGTATCAGTGATACTGCAGCCCCGTTTATCGATAAAAGAATTACTGTACCGATGTTGGGTATGGTGGAGTCCTTCAATGTAAGTGTTGCCTGTGCGATTATTTTGGCCGAAGCCCGACGTCAGCGAGAGCAGGCCGGCTTTTATCAACAGCGGCGTCTGCATGATAGCCGCTATCAGAAACTGCTGTTTGAGTGGAGTCAACCACTATTGGCCAAATACTGTCAAAAACACCAGCTACCATATCCTGCATTGAACGAGCAGGGCGAAATAATTGATGCTAATTGGCGCAATGCTCAATCGGTGTAATATTTTGCTTACATGTTTTCGAGCGTGTCGAGTAGCAAGCGAATCTTATTCATAGACTCGTCAAATTCCTTATCAGCTACTGAGTCGGCAACAATACCGCCACCGCCCCAGCAATGTATCTGCTTGTCATCAACCACCAGCGTGCGAATAGCAATATTGGTGTCCATGCGATTTGAAGCGCAAATGTAGCCAATGCTGCCACAGTAGACTGAGCGCTTAATAGGCTCGAGCTCATCAATGATTTCCATCGCGCGCTTCTTAGGTGCACCGGTAATAGAGCCGCCGGGAAAACTATCACGCAGTAGCTCGGTCAGTGTGCTGTTTGCATCGAGTACACCGGTCACTGTACTGACTAAATGATGAACATTGGGGAAGCTCTCTAAATTAAATAACTTGGGCACATGGATACTGCCTGGCCGACAGTTCTTGCTTAAATCATTGCGCAGTAAGTCGACAATCATAAGGTTTTCGGCTCGATCTTTACTGCTATTGAGAAGCTGCTCGGCATTGCGCTGATCCTCTTCGTCGGTTTCGCCGCGGAGAACAGTGCCTTTTATAGGCTTGGTCTCGATATTGATCTGCCCATCACTCACCTCACTTTTGATAAAACGCTCAGGAGACAGCGACAAAATGGCCTTATCAGCCCATTGCCAGTAAACGGAATAAGGCGATGGCGCGACATCGCGCAATGTAAGGTAGGCCTGCCATAAATCACCCTGATAGTGGGCACTGAGATGCTGAGTAAAATTGACCTGATAGCAGTCACCACTGAGGATATACTCTTTAATTTGGGCTATAGCGCTGTGGTACTGAGACTGGCTAAGCGTAGGGCTAAATGAATTTAGCAGTTTAAATGATTGGCCGTTTGAAGATTGCCGTGACAATTGGCTAGTCACTGACTCTAATCGTTGGCATATATCCTGTTGCAGTGCAGGTGCGCACTGTTGATGAAAATAGAGGTGACTGCATTTAGCCTGATGATCGACGACTAAACTCCACAGATAGCGACCCAAGCGCATATCGGGTAGCGTCGTACTACTGGCATTAGCGGGCTTGCTATCGGTTGCTGTACGCCCTAGGTCGTAGCCAAAATAACCGAGTAGTCCGCCAACGAAGGGGGCATCGATCCTCGGATCAATCGGTCGCAGTGGTGCCATAAGTTGATCGGCCAAGACAAAGGGGTCTTGATCTGAACTGCGAGTGCCGGTGCGATCGCTGATGGTTGAGATAGCATTATGTGTCTCAATCACAGTATCTGGGCTTGCCGAGATAATATCAAAGCGTCCTTGAGTGCTCTGTGGTTTGCCGCTATCCAACCAAATAGCGTCCGGCAGGTCGCGGAGCGCATCAAATAAAGGAGCGCTGTTCGTTTGGTAGGCAATTGTTTTGCTATCAATCGTTTGCATTGAACCTGCAGCTTGAATAAGTAACTCTGCGCATAGTGGGGTGGCCTTAAAAGCCCCGACACTTTAGGCGCAACGAAGCCGATACGCAATGGTAAAATCATAGGATCATTGGTTTAATTTAAGCTACAGCAATAGCGATACTTTCAGGATATTCATTATGTTAACAATACGCACCGCTACACTTGAAGATAGCAGGCTATTAACCGCCCATAATTGTGCCATGGCTCTCGAAACAGAGAATAAGGTGCTTGATCCAGAGAAAGCGATTATGGGTGTCGAGGGGCTCTTTGAGCGACCGCAGTTTGGTTTTTATTTGCTGGCAGAAAAAGCTGGATCAGCGGCGGCAACATTAATGGTCACCTACGAATGGTCAGATTGGCGCAATGGTTTGATCTGGTGGATCCAGTCGGTTTATGTAAAGCCAGAGTACCGCCGGCAGGGGATTTATCGCGCCATGTACGAGCAGTTACAGGCAATGGCAAACGCGTCGTCAGTGCCGGTCTGCGGCTTTAGGCTTTACGCTGAAATAGATAATGCCCATGCCCATATGACCTATAAAGATTGCGGTATGAACCAGTGCGATTATTTAATGTTTGAGGAAATGACAGATTAGTCTCTAGGTTATAAGTTCAACCAGATGAAACACAGCGAATGACGCGATATAGGCAAATAGGCTGTAACTGATAAACAGTTGCGCCGGTAGCCGCCAAGAGCCAGATTCCCGTTGCAATACCGCGAGAGTGGAGACACATTGCAAGGCAATAGCAAAAAACACTAGCAAGGCAACGCCGGATCCCAGTGGCAGGCCGCTGTCCTGAATTTGCTGGGCCAAAGAAGTGAAGTTTTCGTCAGCGCCGGCAATACCAAACAATGTCCCCAATGTGCCGACAAAAACTTCTCGGGCGAGAAAGGAGGTTAGAATCGCGACGCCGTAGCGCCAGTCAAGGCCAATAGGAGCAAAAATGGGCTCAAACCATTGCCCCATGGTGCCCAGCCATGATTCACCTAGCGACTCACCATAATTAGGGAAATAGCCCAATACCCAGATGATAACGGTGACTAAAAATATCACCTTGCCGGCCTTGGTGACAAAATGTTTGCTGCGATCCCAAGCATTGCGCAATAGCGGCTTCCATGATGGCAGGCGGTAGGGAGGCATTTCCAAGACAAAGGGTAGATCATTCCGCAGATTCTCATTGCTGCGAGAGACCGTGGCAGTAACCAGAAGAGCGCAGACTATGCCGAACACATAAATGCCAAACATGGCTAAGCCCTGCCAACCAATTAGGCCACCCAATGCCTTTTGCGCTGGTATAAACGCCGCAATAATCAGGGTATACACCGGCAGACGCGCAGAGCAGGGCATTAATGGGATGGCCAAATAGGTCAGCCAGCGCTTGCGCGTAGAGTCTACTGTTCGCGCTGCATAGATACCGGGAATGGCACAGGCGACACCAGAGAGCATAGGGATAAAGCTTTTTCCAGTAAGGCCAAAAAGACGCAGAGGTTTGTGGCAAATAACCGCGGCCCGAGCGAGATAGCCGCTATCCTCGAGAATGCCTACCACAAGGGTAAGAACAAAAATCTGTGGTACAAAGACCAAAAAGGCGCCAATGCCGCCAAAGATAGCATCGCTGGTAAAATCGCTGGCAACACCGGCGGGAATAACAGGCAGAACCATTGTCGCCAACCATTGTATTGCTAGCTCAACAGCGTCCATCACTGGGGCAGCCCAAGTAAAAATGGATTGAAATAACACATACATAATGACAAAGAAGCTTAGGCCGCCAAACCAAGAATGCAGAAAGAAACTGTCCAATCGAGTCTGCGTATTAATTAATAAGTCGCCTTTCGGACCATATTGTTCTGCAAGTTGCTGTGCATTGAGATGGTTAATTGATTCATCGCTGGCGATAATATCGCTTTCAAATTTTTGCTCTGGTGCAGTGGCTGTGGCGATGGCGTCGGTTAGCTGAGCTAAGCCGAGCCCGGTTCTGGCGGATATTGGTAATACCGAAACCTTCAGTGCTTTCGCTAACTGCTGAGGCTCAAACTGCATATTATGCTGGTCTAATACATCGATCATATTGGCGGTAATAAGCATTGGCTTATTGTAGCGATGACAGATTTCTAGAACTTGCAAAGCTAAAATCAAGCCCTTTTCCAATCTTGTGCTATCAACCACACAAATCACGGTATCGAGAAGATTATCCTCGAGCGCGCGGGTAAATGCGTTAACAGCGACCTGTTCTTCGCCGGAGATAGCCTGCAGGGAGTAGATGCCGGGAAAGTCTAAGAATTGCAGGTTGTCATTATCAACACTAGCGCCAGAGGCAATATCGACAGTGATGCCGGGAAAGTTAGCGACCTTCTGATTAAGACCTGTCAGACGGTTAAAAAGCAGACTTTTGCCTGAGTTGGGGCTACCAATCAGTGCGACCTTAGAGATAGAGTGATTGGGCATAGAAAGCGCTTAGCTTAGGCGACTTCGATTAATGATGCGATACTGTCGTCCAGAGAGTAAACAGTGTTATTGACGCGGTATAATTTCGGCGCGCCCAAACGAGGGGATAGCACACAGGCAATTTGTTCCCCGGGATGAAAACCAAGTTCGCTCAGTCTGGTGCGATAGCCGTTTTCAATATCAGCTTTAAAGCGACTAACCTTGGCGCTGGCGCCCTGGGTAAGATCCCAAAGAGTCATCTTGTGCCTCATATTCTAATTGAGCGGGGAGTATACGTTAGATTCCACTAAATGTTAATAATATTGATTCTCATTTGCAAATTAGTTTGGCTTTCTTAGGGTTCGCTCTTCTCTGTTCTTATCTGGGCTTAGATCAATTTATGACTTATTGTCCTTGCAAATCGGCTACAATGCCGCCCCATAAGACATCAACCTGCTATAAAAGTGTATCTTTGCTATGACTGCATTCTCAGGCGACCCCAAAGCGCTGTATGACTACCCGAAATATTGGGCGGAATGCTTTGGCCCTGCGCCATTTTTACCCATGACCCGAGACGAAATGGCGCAATTAGGCTGGGATAGCTGCGATGTTATCTTGGTTACTGGTGATGCCTATGTTGACCATCCCAGCTTTGGTATGGCGGTTATTGGTCGTGTGCTTGAATCGCAGGGCTACCGGGTGGGTATTCTTTCCCAGCCTGATTGGCGCAGCAAAGAGGCGTTTCGCGCCCTCGGCAAGCCAAATCTCTATTTCGGTGTGACCGCTGGCAATATGGACTCAATGATTAATCGCTACACGGCTGATCGTCGTTTGCGGCACGATGACGCTTACACAGCGGGTGATGAAGGGGGTAAGCGCCCAGATCGTGCTGTTACCGTCTATGCACAAAAATGCCGTGAGGCATACTCAGATATTCCTGTAGTAATTGGCGGTATTGAGGCGAGTCTGCGCCGATTAGCGCATTATGATTATTGGTCGGAGACGGTAAAACGCTCTGTGCTGATGGATTCCACCGCCGATATCTTGCTCTATGGCAATGCCGAGCGTGCAATGGTGGAGCTTACTCATCGTGTGGCTAATGGTGAACCTATCCGCCAAATCACCGATCTGCGTGGCAGCGCATTTCTATGTCGTGAGATACCAGAGGGCTGGCGTGAAATAGATTCAACCTCGGTAGACCAACCCGGTCGAGTTGAACAGCAAAAGAACCCCTATGAGGGTGCCCATCCCAGCCAGTGCGATGATGCTAAAGATATCCGTATCAAGGCAGACAAAGCGCTGGCGGAGGCTGAATCTGAGCTGGATGCTAAGCCGCTGTCGATTATTCCCGATACGCAAGCAATTAAGACTGATCCAAGCACTACCTATATCCGCATGCCATCCTTTGATCAGGTGGTCGCAGACCCTGTACTCTATGCCCATGCCGATAGAATTTTCCATCGCGAGACCAACCCCGGCAATGCACGGCCGTTAGTACAGAATCAGGGGCGCAATGATATCTGGGTTAACCCACCGCCGATTCCGCTAGCCACAGAGGAGTTGGATTGGGTATTTGAGCAGCCTTACAAGCGCGTACCTCATCCATCCTATGGTGAGAGTAAGATTCCTGCCTACGATATGATTCGTTTTTCCGTCAATATTATGCGCGGTTGTTTTGGCGGCTGTACATTTTGTTCGATCACCGAACATGAAGGGCGGATTATTCAGAGTCGTTCAGAGCAATCGATTCTCGATGAGGTGGAAAAAATTCGCGATTTAACCCCGGGCTTTACTGGTGTTATTTCAGATCTTGGTGGGCCCACCGCCAATATGTACCGCTTAAATTGCAAAGATAAAAAGATTGAAGAGACCTGCCGCAGACCCTCCTGTGTGTACCCAACAATCTGTGTCAATCTTAATACCGATCACAGCCATACAACCCAGCTGTATCGAAAAACCCGTGAGTTAGAGGGTGTAAAGAAGGTGGTTGTCGCGTCCGGATTACGCTATGACCTCGCGGTTAAGGATCCAGACTATGTTAAAGAGCTGGTAACCCATCATGTCGGTGGCTATTTAAAAATTGCCCCTGAGCATAGCGAAGATGGCCCGCTGACAAAAATGATGAAACCAGGGATGGGCAGTTATTATGAATTTAAAGAAATGTTTGAGCGCTTCTCAAAAGAAGCGGGCAAAAAACAATACTTAATTCCCTATTTTATCTCTGCACACCCGGGCTCAACCAATGAAGATATGATGAGCCTGTCACTGTGGTTAAAAAACAATGGCTTTCGCGTTGATCAGGTACAGAATTTTTATCCTTCGCCAATGGCCTCAGCGACCACAATGTACTACACCGAAAAGAACCCATTAAAGCCACTTGGGCGCAACAATGACGAGAAAATATTTAGCGCCAAAAGTAAAGAACAACGAACGTTGCACAAGGCTTTTTTGCGCTATCACGACCCAGAGAACTGGCCTATGTTGCGCAAGGCATTGCGACGCATGGGCAGAGCTGATCTTATTGGTAGTGGCGATGCGTTTTTGGTACCGGCAGAGTCACGTCGAGAAAAAGAGATGAAGAAGCGCGAGGCGAAGAAAATACGCCCTCAGTCAAGGTCTGCACGCTCTGCACCTCGCAGACGACGCTAGTGCGCTGAAGTTAAGAGTGTTTAGTGAGTGAAATGCTTGCTAAACAAGCAATAGCGGCTTCAGGCTGGATAGAGGCGCGATATTAAAGCGGGCACGGCGTTTTCAACGCGCAGTATTCGTGGCCCTAGATGCACGGATTCAAAACCTATCTGATTTAATTTTTCGATTTCATAGGGAATAAAGCCACCCTCAGGGCCAATCGCCAAACTAATCGGCTCAGCACTATTTACTGGACAGCTCGATTGGCTGCATGGGTGGGCGACAAGGGCATTGGTTCCCGTAATAATCTCACCGAGTTCATCCTCAACAAATGGCTTAAATAACTTGCGCTGAATGATCTCCGGCATCTGCGTATCTCGCGCTTGCTCAAGGCCTAAAATCAGCTGTTCCCGCAATGCATCAGGCTGTAAAAAAGCGGTTTGCCAAAAGCTTTTTTCCACGCGATGACTATTAATTAGATACAGTTTTTTAACGCCCATTGCGGCGATAGTTTGGATTATGCGACGCAACATTTTTGGTCTGGGCAATGCAAGTATCAGAGTTAAGGGCAGGGCTGTTGGTGGCGCACTATGGAGATCAACTTGAATGGTTGCTGACTGCTTCTCTATCGCCGTAATGATGCCCGTACCCATTAGCCCATTTATCTCGCCAATACGCACCGAATCACCTATTTCAGCTCTATGTACCTTGCTCAACTGGTCGAACTGACGGCCGCTGACGACAGCGACGTTTTGTTTGATTTGGTCGGTTCTAAGCAGCAGTAAATTCATGACGTCAATTGTAAAGGATATTGATTGTTTTAGGGGCCATCGAAACTGGAGATTTAAGTCATTATGCCTATAATACAGCCCATGTCCCGTTCGATTAACTGGATAAATCCGTCGCCTCCTAAGCGACTGCTGGGGGTTCAAGTCCCTCACGGGACACATTCATAACGTTTAAGATTACTCAGGGTGCCACTAATCGGGAGATTATCGGATCTGCCTTGAGTTTATTTGTGATAGGCGGCCTTTTAGTTGGCCAAGGGATTCTAGCATCGTATATCGCCTGCGATATTAATGGCTGGTTAAATTTTCAGATACGGATATCAATCAGGTGAGTGGGCGATTCGAGTAAAGATTCAGATACCAAGAAGTATCTGAAAAATAATATTAAAAAAAGTGAGAAACGTAACCCTTGTTTAAAGATTATTTCCGCTTAAGGCCTGCATTGCGGAATATCATGCCTCTTCACATCATCGATTAGGCGCTCTAAATAAAGCTGAGTCATTTCAAGGTAATATAACTTTCCTGCTCTGTCCTTTGGTGCGGATCGCCATTTGTGGAAATAATACTTTGCTTCGCCTTCAAGCCAAAAGCCGTAACCATCTTGGAGAGCATCTTCTATGTAGTCTTGTGCACGTATCTCAGTAATAACATCAGCGCTTGGGAAAAAATCTTTTACATCTAGCTTGCATGTACAGGAGCTTATTTCAGAAATAACACTCATATCGTTCTCCAAGTGGAGTTGCATTCTCCTACCACTTAAAAATCACTATACGCTTATTAAATTTAATATCTACATTGATATACATGTATATCAATGCATGTTGCTCTACATTTTTATGGTTTTTCTGGTCGAGATTTTTATTTGTTATTCGACAGGCACTGTAAGTGTGTGAAATTTATTCTAGTATTACAGGCCTACATAAGGGTAGAGCATCTAAAACATTAATCGCTCGCCAAATATTATTGTGGCTCGTTTGATAGCCATATTCATTTTCAGAGGCTTATTGGTTGCAATGTCGTCATGCCTTGCTTATAGGTACATGTTTGCGGCCACCATATGATCTTATCAGTGGAGTTCATGGGGTCTAACGCGACAAAATCATAACAGAGGGAAGTCGCAAAAAAGCTATCAGATTCGCGGCGAACATAGGCTATTGGGCGAGTACCATCGTCATTAACCAGTGGGCTTATTATAGGGTCGAGGACTAGCTCATTCTTGTCATTAAGGTGGCCGCCGATTAAGCTGAATTTAAACAGCTTGCCTGCTCGCACCGCCATCAATTCATTAGTTATTGATGGCTGATTGTCGGTAGCTAAGGTACAGCCCTCAGACACTAAAAAGGATGCAAAGGCATGCAGCCCGGCATTATCTGGTTTCTCTAATAATTGAAACTCTTGCTCTGTCTCTACAGGGTCTCCAACCGCCAGCCAGTTTAAATCAACATCAAGCAATTTGGATAGAATAACAATATTGCCATAACGTGGCAGAGACTCACCAGAAAACCATCTGGCCACGGCTTGTTTCGACGCATTCATCTTTTTGCCGATATAGGAATGAAGCCCTTCACCATAGCGGGGTAAATTAGGATTATTAACACAGGCTTGCAGTAATCTGTCTTTAAATTCCATTTGCCTCAACTCAGCAGATGCGAGCGATAATTGTGCTTATACAAGCACTGTATTGCAATACGACAGCCTTGGCTTTACAGGGATATTTTGCCGAAAAAATGCTGTTTAGAAGCAACGTCAATCCCATTTATAAGGTTTCTGTATCAGTACCATGATTTGGTAAGGTTGCGAGATATCGGATGGCCCGCCCGGTAATTTGAGCATTGCCCAGTGCAAATAAAAGTCATAGCTATTGTTTCTGTTTTTTGCAGCACGGAAATACCCACCATAAATGCAGATTTGGTATTGATAGGCCAAATTTTCTTGGCATAAGTGCCGGTTTGTGCAGGCAGTTATCGTCTTTTTTCAGATCAGATTACATTTACCACAAACACCAAAAGATTATTGAATTTATATATATTGACTATTGATTTGGATATATTTATAGTGTAGCGATATTGGTTGCGTGGTATCTAACTATGAATATTCTTATAAAAGTTGTTTTGATTGGGATGCTAGGCTCGCAAATCGCCTGCAATGATAGACGTAATATAGCACCGATATTTTATGGCCCTGATAAAGTAAATATAACCGAGGGTCAGGCACTTAATATGCAGTTAAGTGCGTTTGATCCCGAGGGACAGACACTTAGCTTTTCAATTAGCGGCGGTGACGATAGCTATCATTTTGAGTTAACACCATCCGGTGTTTTAAATTTTGTAGATCTTCCCGATTTTGACAATCCTGCCGATGCTGATGGCGACAACCGCTATGAACTAAGCGTTACAGCATTCGACGGTGTTAATACTTCAATGCAGGCTATTGTGATAACCGTAGATGATAATTTGGTATCGACTAATGATATTGAAGCGCAAGGGGCTACGGCTGGTAGCGCAGATACAACTAATAGTCAAGTTAATGCAGTCGCGATAGTGATTGTTCAAGAAAATGGATCTAATGGTCCGTTGCAAGAGGGCGATATCTTAAGGGTCGAGATGGAAAATATTATTGCTGAAGAAATTACCGGCTACCGGTGGTTTTCTGATGATGGCACTGACTCCCAATTTGAAGATGTTGATGAGTATGAATTAACGCAAGCCGATGTAGGTAAAAAACTTAAAGTGCAGGTGTCCTATGTAGACGATAACGACGAAACCATAATTGTTGAAAGTCCGGAAACTAACATTATTCGAAATATAAACGCGAATGTGGATTTGGCAAATCTTGGCGAGGGCGTTGGGTTTGTGATCAACGGCGCGAATCCTCGGGATTATACTGGCTGGAGTGTGAGCGGTATTGGAGATTTTAATGCAGATGGTTTTTCCGACGTGATCGTTGGCGCCTACGGAGGTGATGAGGATGACCATATTGCAGGAGATTCAGAAGGCGCTGGTGCCAGTTATGTGTTGTATGGCTCAAAGACTGGTAGCGATATAAACTTGAAGGATATTAATGATGGCGACGTTAGCAAAGGTTTTGTAAGTAGAGGCGCAAATGTAGGTGATTACAGCGGTTTTCAGGTTAGTGGTGCCGGAGATGTCAATGCTGATGGTTATGCCGATATTATGATTGGGGCATATAGAGCTAGTCCTGGTGGCAATCAGTCAGCCGGTATCACCTATTTGCTGACTGGGACAGAAAGTGCTAGTAACGTAGATCTCAGTGAGATCGAGGGTAACACTAATCCCAAAGGTTTTTTAATAGAAGGTGCTAGTGCCTTTGATAATGCCGGATTATTAGTAAGTGATGCCGGTGATGTTAATGCCGATGGTTACGCTGATATGGCTGTCGGAATATCGGCCGGATCTGGTGCTAGTTATATTTTGTATGGCTCAATGAGTATGAATAGGATAAGTTTGAGTGATATAGATAATAATGATAATACCAAAGGTTTTGGTATTAAAGGTGATGACGCTCTTGATCTTTATGGCGAAACCAAGGCTGCAGGAGATATTAATGCTGATGGTTATGACGATGTGATTATTGATGCGATTGTAGACGACCAACACCGCGCTTATATAGTATCTGGTAATGTTTCTCTAGAAAATGTAAGTTTGGGTAATATTGTCAACGATAGTTTCTTTATCTCCACAATAATTAATTCAGATGTTGACCTAGATGCGCTAAACAGTGTTGGTGATGTGAATGGTGATGGTTATGATGATCTGATCATTGGGATGCCTGGCTTAGATGATTGGAGTGGAAGAAGTTATGTGTTGTTCGGGCCGTGGGATTTCGAGGAGACTGTGCATCTAAATCTAGATTCACGTGATTGGAAAGGTTTAATAATTAGCGGTGGAAGCGCGTCTGTTCTAAGTGGTTTCAGCAATAGTGCGGGTGATTTCAATGGTGATGGCTATAATGATTTGATTATTAGTGCGCCTAATATTAATTCCATACCGGAAATTGCCGATCGCAGTTATATCATATATGGCAAGCTAGCTGATGAAGTCGTTGAAGTTGCACTTGATGCTATTGACATTGCCAGTGGTTTTACTATTAAACGTAGTGACTATGGTAATTTAGTTGGTTGGAGTGTCGACAGTGCAGGAGACATGAATGGTGATGGCTTCGATGATGTGATTATTGGTGGGCCACGTGTCGGACCCAACCAGACTGGTGCCAGTTATGTGATTTATGGTGGCCCAACAGATTACGATGCATTAGACAAAAAACTTACACGCAAAGATGAAAAGAGTCTCGTTGGTAGTCATGGCGAAGATAAGTTGACTTGGGAGGGGAAGGGCGCGGTGTTAATTGGTGGCGCTGGAGATGACGAGTTAATTATCGATAATAAAAATTTTGTGCGTATTGATGGTGGTAATGGTGTTGATACGTTAACGTTGGCTTCTGCTTCTGCTATCAATCTCAACTTTACAGCTGAGAAAGCGGAGAGAGGCTGGCATAAAAATGCGATCACGGGTATTGAGGTGATTGATATGACTCAGGATACGAGCGCCAATACCTTAACCTTAAGTGCCATAGATGTGCTTAATCTCAGTAACACCAGTTATACATTAAAGGTCCATACTGGTGATTTCGATACGCTGGAATTGGTTAATATTGCTGATGTTACTAGTTGGGAGAAAGATGATAATTCAGCTATCTATACCAGTACCAATAATAAAGCGACGGTAGAAGTAACTGGTACAGGTACCGTAAATTATAATTAGCTTTTAATCATTCAAAAGCAGCAGATTTTTTCATAAAACCAGACCATGCGACAAGAAGTGATTGCGTCTTGCGATATCTGCCAAATATTTTTTAACTGACTTTGATGGCTATTTACACGCTGTAGTTTGTTAGCTGAATAAGTTATATCAAAGAAACCTTTCCTCCGATTAAGTAACCTAAAAACCTGTTGGTTATAGCTATAAAGCTGAAAGCATAAAGATCAAATACTCACTCTAATTCGTCAATTTTATCAATAGTGCGAGATATTCATCACAAAAATTCACTCTGTTATATTTATTTATTGACTGTCAAATTAACCAGATTTATTGTCGCTAACAACGTAGTGCTTACGAGTGAGTGATAATGATCGGGTTTCTTAAGACTGTTTTAGTTTTCGTAGTGAGTATTCAAATAGCTTGCACCGGAAGTGCTAACCTACCATCACCATTTCTCAACAAAAATCCTTCTAATGTAATTAAGCGTCAACAACTGGGCCTCGACCTGTTCAAATTTCACAGGCAATTGTTGACTTATGCCTTCGCTGCTGAAGATAAGCATCCGTTGTCGTTATTTCCCTTCAGCAATCCTGGCTTTATGCAACGCTCTGTCCATCAGCATCCGTTAGCTGCGGATAGAGATAGCCGTTATCAGTCAGCTAATACTAATTTGGTTAGGGCCAACCAAACACCGCAACACATAAAGTCCGCAAATACTAAGGAGATGATTAAGGTCGCAATAGATACTGGTGTTAGTAATACCGATGATATGCTTTTATATAGCGGTAGTTCAGGCACTGAAGAGCCGATAAATAGAGATAAAGACTCAGGCTTTATGGCCAATAATGCAGAGTTAGATGACCTAAGTGATTTTAATTTAAGTCGTGTCGGTGATATCAATGGTGATGGCTTTAATGAGTTGATGATAACTGATGGTAAGGTTGCATTTGTAATATATGGTAGCGAGAGAGATCGCTCGCACCAAAACATACCATTGGATTTTAATAACTTCACCGAAGCCTCAGGCTTTAAAATTCAATTTTATAATGAAGACTATCGTATCAGCGCCATAAGTGGCGCCGGCAAGATCAATAGCGATGATCTCGATGATATCATTATCGGTGTTGCTAATGCGGATAATGGGAGTGGTGCCAGTTATGTACTGTATGGTCAACAGGAAAAAACATCGGGGCCTATAACGCTCAGTGAAGACTATATGTCCAGCCACCTAGGGTTCATTATTAAAGGTGCTACCGCTGGAGATAAAAGCGGCTTAAGCGTGACGGGTGCGGGTGATATAAATTGTGATGGTTTCGATGATGTTATTGTAGAAGCGCCAGGGGCTATTAATGGCGTAAGCACAACTGGTGCCAGTTATGTGGTCTATGGGCGAGAGGATAACCCTGGAGTGATATATCTCCGTAGCTTTTATACTTTGCACTATGCCGGTTTTATGATGACGAGTGTTGCTAAGCGAGGCAATAGGGGCTACCGCGTAACTGATGCAGCTGATATCAATGGTGATAATTGCGATGATCTAATTATTAGTCGTCCTTATGCTAAATCTGCTGGTAATAAGGATGGCGGTGTTGATTATGTTTTGTATGGAAAAAAGAATGGCTTTGGCAATATAAATCTTAATAACTCAGATAATCTGGCGAATATTGATACCCCTATTTTTCAGTTGAATACTCTCTGTGCCAACAGTCTAACCAATGTAGATTCCGATACAAGCTTAAATCCTAGTTCGTTCAAGGTAGGCTCTGTTAGTTATTTGGAGATTAATGGAGTAGAGGCTGGTGATGGAGTAGAGGTTGGTGATGAGGTAGAGATTGGTGATGAGGTAGAGGCTAGTGATGAAGTAGAGGTTGGTGATGAGGTAGAGGCTAGTGATGAAGTAGAGATTGGTGATGAGGTAGAGGTTGGTGATGAGGTAGAGGCTAGTGATGAAGTAGAGGTTGGTGATGAAGTAGAGACTGGTATTGATGATGTGGAGATAACTACAGAGCCAAGGGTGATGGTTGATTTTAAAACTATCTCATTGACGAAAGATCACTATGGAAGAGAAGTTATATCTTTTAATAAGTCGGCTACCAATTCGCATTATATACAACTCGATCATAAACAATTTAATGGTCTTGAACAGTTTACTATTCAGATAGACTTCATACTAGATTTCAAAAGAGATTACACAACAATACAGCATGCATACCTTCTTAGCTTGGCAACGAAACATAGTAATCATAATGTAAGGGATAATATGTTATCGATCTATTTAAAGGATCGAAATAATGAATACCTTTATAGCACGGGTGGCCGTTCTGGCCGTTGGGATCTGTCCGTCGTATTAGAAGACGAGAGCAATAAAGAACATCAAGTTTTTCTGAATAAAGACTGGATTTCAACAGGGCGGCCAGTGCCGCTGACATTGACGGTGGCAGTTAATCTGTCGACTAAACCGCAGACAATTAAAGTATACCGTAATGACAGCTTTAGCCCTACTCACGGCCATACTCATCTGTATGATCAAAAGGTGGTAATTAATCAGATAAATAAATCTGAAAATGAAAGTGTGCATCAATTTACCACTGATATAACAGAGTTAACCGTAGATCCACAAGGCGCATTTTTTGGTAACGATCAAGACCAGGTAGGCGGTAAATTTAATCAACAGCAGGCATTTGAAGGCAAGCTTTATGGCATACGGGTTTATGACAAAATGTTTGATCCCCGAGAAACTTATGGTGACGAATACTTGCGGTATTCTGTATCTAAAGACAATATTGTTTTTGCCCATTAATAGCTGACGTAGGTCTTTTATGACCCCAGTTAAGTAGTTGATATCAATAAGCTTTTTGTCTAGCAAATGGTTGTTAAGGAAATGGCTTGAAAAGGCACTTGGGTTTGAGAAAGGGTTATATATCTGAGTGGTTAATGCTTAGGAACAGTAATGTGGCAATGCCGCTTATTAAAGCCTCAACTTGACCAATCTAACTCTCAGCAAGCAGTCGTTTTTCACCATCGGAATTATTGCGAGCTCATTATATTGGGTGATTCTCATGAGGTGGTTATTTGCACTTTTATCTCCAAAATGTAGCTTTCTGTCAGCCAATCTAAACAGCTATTTTGTGAGTTTAGTGAACCTATTATTGACATGGATTTGCAAGTGAAAGTCAAAAAATACCAGATTAATAAAAAAAGTTTTCTGTTATTAGGCAATAAATCACAAATATAAGACATCAGATTCAAGTTTTAAAATATTGACTATTGAAATAATCAAATCTACCTTTCTATAGAGTGGTGCTTAAAAGTTGTTAATAATGAATGGATTCATTAAAGCTGTTTTTTTTCTTTCTTCTGGCGCTAGGGCTGCCGTTATCACACTGACAAAGCTGGCGTTTTCTAAGTTATTACTAACGAATGGATTCATTAAGGCGATTATAATTGTTGCTATTGCTGTTCAGGCTGCCGTAATCGGACTGAAGGGTATTGCGGATTCTGATCAGACTCCTTCCGATTATGATCTGCTAACGACCAGTAACGATATTGCGAAAGACTTTGGTAGTGTCGGGCCTGATGAGCCATTTGATTCTGGTCATAATGACTTTCAATCTGCTGCCACAGCATCGCGACTTACCAGTAAAGAGTCCTCTCAAGTGTTAGATGATACTGCTAACGAAGAGTCTTCAGATGAAGCCTTAACTTTAGATGCTATAGATGAAGTGCTAAAAATCATATCAGGCTTGGTTAATCTGAATAATGATGCTAGCACGAAAGTCGATTCCGTCGTTGATAATGATAAAGCTGAAGTATTTGATGATGCAAATGACGTAGGCGATGTAAAGACTGGTGATGAAGCAGAGACTGGTGATGAGGTAGAGACTGGTGATGAAGTAGAGACCGGTGATGAAGTAGAGACTGGTGATGAGGTAGAGACCGGTGATGAGGTAGAGACCGGTGATGAAGTAGAGACCGGTGATGAGGTAGAGACAAGTGATGAGCCAGAGCCCGGTGATGAAGTAGAGCCCGGTGATGAAGTAGAGCCTAGTGATGAAGTAGAGCCTGATGATGGTACTGATAACGATGGTACTGGTACTGGTGGTGTTGCTGATACTGGTGATGGTACAGATACCGGTGGTACTGGTACTGATGGTGGTGTTAATGACGGTGCCGGATTTACGCTCTCTTCTGATTCACTGATGATTAATGATGCGAGCGAGAATGGCACCTATACCGCAACATTGACTGAAGGTGCTAGCGGCAGCTTTACGGTGAAGCTGGATGCAGAGCCTTTGTCTGATGTGGTGCTGACAGTGAAATCTTCAAAGCCTCAGACGGTATCAATAAGTGAGGATGTAAAAATACTGACCTTTACCCAGTACAACTGGGATCAAAAGCAGGAGGTGACAGTCAGCGGTATTAATAACAATACCCTTGGCGAGGGTTCGGCAACCATTACCTTGTCAGTCAAAGAGAGTCGTGATGACGCCTTTACTATGCTAGACGATCAGACCGTTGCGATGGAAGTCACCGATAATGACGTTGCTGGGTTTACGGTCTCGGCGGCGACGCTGAATTTGCAGGAGGGTGCTAGCGGCAGCTTTACGGTGAAGCTGGATGCACAGCCGTCGTCTAATGTGGTTTTGACAATGGTATCTGGCGATCCAGGGGTCGTTATGGTATCCGAGACCGAGACCGAGACCGAGAGCTTGACCTTTACCTTTACCAAGGGAAATTGGGGTGAAGCCAAAACGTTCAACGTAAGTGTCACTGATGATGACAACCTTATTAAAGAGACTATTAGCTCTGAGTTTTCGATTGGTGAGGTGATCATTACCCTGTCAGTCGAAGATTTTAGTAGCGATAACAATTTCTACGGTCTGAATACTGATCTCAAAATTTTTATTTCCCCCGTGAATGATGCGCCGAAGATTACCAGTATGGCTTCGATCGACGCTAGAGAAGATGAGTTATACACCTATGAAGCGAAAGTAAATGATCCAGATGACAATAATAATGGAGACCTTGTTTGGAGTCTGAGCAATGAGCCGAATGGCATGCGGGTGTCTGATAAGGGTGTTGTGACCTGGAAGCCAAAGGAAGGTGTGAGCAGCTCTGGAGCAGTAACTTTGACAGTTGCTGATGGTGGAGAGGATGGTGTGGTTGCATGGTCAGAGACCTTTGACATAACCGTTACTGCAGTGAATGATGCGCCGGTGATAGCAATTGGTGAAGATGCAGTTGTTACCTTTATTGAAGGTAATACTTGGAAAAAAATTGGTGATTTTTTGGAGTTGTCAGATCCTGATGGAAAAAATAATGAGTTGAAATTGCAATCAGCAACGGTGGTTATTAAAGATTTTCAGTCTAATCAAGATGTGTTGGCTTATACCATAGCTGACAACACTGAATTTACTTCTGATAGCTCTGAAGGTTCGACTAACTATAAAAACCCTGATGACATTACACTTAGTTTTACAGAAGGTGATAGCACATTAACCCTAGAGTTAGAAAATCAAGCAACAGTCGAGGAGTACCAATCATTATTGCGAGCTATAGTTTATAAAAATACCAGTAAGG
This sequence comes from uncultured Porticoccaceae bacterium, assembly GCA_965659315.1. GTDB lineage: Bacteria > Pseudomonadota > Gammaproteobacteria > Pseudomonadales > Porticoccaceae > HTCC2207. The sequence continues at coordinate 40,716 of CBFHVP010000001.1, forward strand.
CCCCGAATGTGAATAACCGTACGGTACATTGGCAGGTATGTGATAGTACAGAGTGCTCGGAGGAAGAGGAAACATCCATTGCAGTTAGGAATCTTAACAAGGACGTGGACCTGGAAAATCTTGATAAGGAAATTGGTTTTGTCATTAAGGGCGATAAAAAAAATGACGAAAGCGGTTGGAGTGTCAGCAGTGCAGGAGATGTCAATGGTGATGGTGTTGATGATGTGATTATTGGTGCACATAAAGCTGACAGTGGTAGTGAACATAACACCGGTGTCAGCTATGTGGTTTACGGACAAAAGGATAATAGAGATGAGGTCAATCTGGCTGACATTGATAGACAAACCGGTTTTGTTATTGCGGGCGCTAATGAAGATGATCGCAGCGGTGAGAGTGTCAGTAATGCAGGCGATGTCAATGGTGATGGTATAGATGATTTGATTATTGGAGTCCCTTATGCTGATCAAGTTGATTTGGATGAAAACGAAATAACTGATGCTGGTGCTAGCTATGTAATATATGGGCAAGTCAACAACAGAAGGAAAATTGAGCTGAGTAGTTTGGATAGTAATGACACGGAGGAAATTGGTTTTGTCATTAAGGGTGCTCAAAGTGGCGCCTTTACTGGGAAAAGTGTGAGTAATGCAGGCGATGTCAATGGTGATGGTATTGATGATGTGATTATTGCAGCACCCGGTTTTGATGATAAAAATAATAACAATGTTGGTGCTAGCTATTTGATTTATGGGAAAAAAGGAGTTAGAGAGAATGTGGAACTAGAAACTATGAATACTGATACCGGTTTTGTTATTACCGGAGCTAATAAAAATGATTACAGTGGCACAAGAGTTAGCAATGCCGGCGATGTCAATGGTGATGGTTATGCTGATCTGATTCTTATTGCACCCAATGCTAATGGTTATAGGGCGGAATATTATGTAGTGTATGGATCAGCGAGTGGGAGTAATATAAACCTGCAAAATTTTAAAAATGAAAATGTTAATGGCTTTATTATTAAAGGCGGTAATAAAACTCCGCAACAACTCGATGGTGTGAGTGGTGCGGGAGACATCAATGGTGATGGTTATGCTGATCTGATTATTGGTAGGCCTGTTAATAATTCTAAAGGGAAAAGTTATGTTGTATATGGCTCAGCAAGTGGGAGCGATATATCTCTAGCAGATTTTTCTATGCAAGATGGTTTTTTCATTATAGGTGAGACTGTAGAGGATTACAGCGGCTGGAGCGTCAGTGGTGCAGGCGATGTTAATGGTGATGGTATTGATGACTTGATTATTGGAGCACATCTTTTTGATGTACCTACAGACAAACGTAATGCTGGTGCAAGCTATATAGTCTATGGACAGGCTGGCAAGAATAGGAACGACATAGATCTGGATGGGAAAGATTTAGAAACCGATGAAGATGGTTTTGTCATTAAGGGTGCGAAAAAGCATGACTTTACTGGTAGGGCTGTTAGTGGTGCTGTAGATGTCAATGCTGATGGTTATGCTGATCTGCTTATTGGTGCATATAAAGCTGACCGTGGTAGTAAAGCTAACACCGGTGCCAGTTATGTGATATATGGAGGCCCGTCAAACTATGATTCGTTAAATGAGAGGCTACAAGGAACTTTCGATAATGATAACTTGGTAGGTAGTCATGGCAATGATATCTTGATTGGAAATGGTGGGGAGGATGTATTGATTGGTGGTGCCGGAGACGATGAATTGATCATAGGTGATGCTGATTTTATGCATAGTGACAGCGATGTGAATAAATCTAAAATTGATGGCGGCAGCGGCGAGGATACGTTTAAATTAAGTTCAGCAATAAACCTCGACTTTTCTAATAAACAATTCAAAAGAAACGCCATAAAGAATATTGAGAAAATTGATATGGTTGGTACTGCTAGCACATTGACACTCAGGCATAGAGATGTGCTGAATATGAGTACAACCAGTAATACTCTGAAAGTTGATGGTGCTAGTGGTGATACATTGATTCTATATAATGATTCAGTTGATAGCGCTGTCTGGAAAAAGACAATTGATGGAGTAAATGATTTCACAACGTATACACACGGTCGTGCGACAGTAGACGTTATGAATGATGTAATAGTGAATATAGGCCCGTCGATTACGATTACACCGGGATACTTTTACGACAAAGAATTAAAAGAATTAAAGGAAAAAAAATCAGGTTCATCGTATGATAAGTATGTTGTTGCTGGCTATAAAGTCTCAGGTGAACAGTATGATCATCACCTCATTGAAGTTATAACAAAAAACGTTTTATCTACACAAGACATTGATTATCAACAATTTAATGATCCAAATTATAATCCAAAGGCTTTTTACGCTCGGGTTGGTCCTGATGATAGACCGCTTAATGATAAAGATTTCGATTTCGATTTTGATGGCTATATTTATCTGTCGAGTGGCGAGATGCCGAATTTGACTCCAAGTCTCAGACAGCTTGACCTAGAAGAAGTTACATTAATCATCAACGATGATAAAGGCAGTAGCTTTATAGATACCGCCTCCGCCACGCCTCTAATTATGAAAACAGCTAGTACAAGTGGTCCTAGCATAGGTGAGGGAGTTAATGGCGATGTGATTTTTGGTGAAACGGAGGAAGATGATACCTATTTGTCACTTGATGAGAATGTATTCGATGGGTTAACGGAATTTACAATTCAGATGGAGTTTAAGCTTGATTTCAGCAGGGATGTTAAAAAGACAAAGCAAGCTTATCTACTAAGCTTGGCGAAAAATGACTGGCAAGCTAATATGCTATCAATTTATCTAGATCGTGAAAAAACTACAGATACAGGTTTTAATCTTCGTGTCACTTTCCAAAGTAACACTAGGCCTTTTGAAGAGCAGAAGGTTTTTTTTAATGAAAATTGGATTGGTCAAAGTGATAGGGTAACGCTGACGGTGGCGGTTAAGCTTGGTGATGGTGGAGAAATAGATGCGTATTGGAAGCCTGAGAATTCTACGCATCATGTTAAGGTTAAAAATGTATGTGATAATGACTCGAATGATGATCACTGCAAGGGTGATATATCTGATGTAACGTCACTGGAACTAGGAACAAAAGGAGCCGTCTTTGGTAATGATCAGGATGAGTTGGGTGATAGATTTGATCGAACGCAGGCATTTGAGGGCACATTTTATGGATTAACAGTTTATAACAAAAAGCTTCCTCCTGATCAGCTTACCAAAAACGCTGATAGTTTGGTTTATTCCATATCTGCTGAAAACATAGATTATGATAATTAATATTAATCCAGTTAGTCATAGCCCATGACGACTTCACCGTTTTATTGATATAGCTTACAAGGCAGATTTTTTTTATTGCAGTTAATCTATAAGCCTCCCTTAAAATACAAAAAAACACACTATCAATACCGTCACTTTAAATCAGAGCCTAATGGTGCCATAGAGTTCACATACAGTAACCTTGACAATATCGAACCCTCAGTTTCAGAGTCAAAAAAAGATCGCGAAGCGCACTATTTGAAGTTAGACAAGAGCAAATTTGATAGCCTAGAACAATTTACTATTCAAATAGACTTCGAGCTAGACTTTGAAATTGACTACAGCGAAAGCGAAAGCCAAAGCGGTAGAGATAAAAATTGCCACCACATGAAGCAAGCCTATCTGCTTAGCCTGGGATATGATCCAGATGATGATCTAGATGATGATTCAAATAATTATAACTCGGTACGTGACAATATACTGTCTGTTTATTTAAAGGATCAAGATATAACAGATGATAGTCAATGCAAAAGTTATAAGGATTGGGGTCTATCGATCGTATTAGAGGGCTCAGACCGCGATCACTATATTTTTGAAAAGACACCGTGGATTAGACAAAAGGAAAGGGTGATACTGACGATCGCGGCAGACTTGGAAAATCAAGAGATAAAGGTATACGAAAAAGATGCTACGCATCCGGATGGCCATATGGAAGTAAAAGATAGTCGTTATACAACGAAGGACGATTTATGGCCGACAAACGTAAATAATCTGCGTGTAAGCGATGGTAGAGCAATTTTTGGCAATGATATTGATGCAGACGAAGGTAGCCTTAACAAACGTCAAGCATTTGAAGGGCGGCTATATTCACTCAGGGTTTATAACAAGATGCTTAATCCTACTCAGATTGATACTGATGGTGATCGTTACTTGCACTATTCAGTATCCAGTGACAATGTCGTTACCGACGAGGACTAGGATGTGACTGTTTTATCATTTATTCCTAAGACTATAAAGCCGCTCTGATACTATTGAGTCATTTTATTGAAGTCCCTATAGACTTGCGATCTCGAGGTGTAATTAACGCTGCGTAGCGCTATAAATCAACATCGATAAGTCATATGGGCACGGTTGACTGATTAACGCTAGCGACATTCACAGCATCAAGCCTAATCTTGTGACTTCCACGCGCTTTCCAATTCAGTCATAACCATTCTTTCTTAGCTATTGCTATTCATTGATCTTTCTAACTTTTTAATTTGGTACTAGTGCAGAGCGATCTTTGCCTCCCAACGAACCAATTTTCTAGAAGCCTCCTCAGTCTGTGTTAGCTGTATTGCTTAAGTATTACTTTTACTTTAAGTCAGTGACCGTTTTATCACATTACATATTTACGCTTTCTGATGGATTAGCAGCCGTCTTGAAGTCAATTGCATCTAGTGTCGTTGCTACAACAGGAGCAATGAAATAGCGGCAAAAAAATCGTAATTTATGCGTTATTGACACTTGACTCGACAGTATTTATAGTGTCACAAATAGGGGTAGCGGGTAATTTACTATGAATTATGTCGTTAACGCTGTTTTGTTATTGACTGTAAGCGCTCAATTAGCTTGTACCGGTAGCGACAATTTACCGCCGGTGTTTTCCGGTGAATCTGACTTTAAGGTTGCTGAGGGCCAGCAACTTAACGTCGATTTAAAGTTTATCGATCCGGAAGGCGAGTCAATCAGGCTATCTGTTAGTGGTGGGCAGGATCAGCGTCATTTTGCCTGGTCGTCTGCCAATCAATTGATATTTGTGCAATTCCCCGATTTTGAATTCCCCGCCGATGCCGATACCGATAATCGTTACGAACTCACCATCGCCGCTTCTGATGGCACTAATCAGACATTGCAGCCGATCAGTATTGAAGTGACCAATGTCAGGTCGACAGTTGCAGTGAATAACAGTCAGTTATTTATTACTGATGATGGGTTTTTTAATAACGACCAGAATGAACCTTTGTCCGCCTCTTTTAGCGGCAATGGTTCTTTTTCTCTCGATGGTCTTACCAATAACAGTATTGTCGTATCGGTGGGTGGTAGCGACAAAATTAGCGGCATTGACTTGGGTAATATTGTACTGGCGGGTTTTGCGCGTACTGACGACGATTTCAATATAACACCGCTAAGTACCATGCTGGTTAATCTTGGCCTTTCTGACGCTACAGTTGAACAGCAGTTTTTGACTGCTTTAGGTTTGGGTAACCAATTGTCCACAAACGATATAGTCGCTCTCGATCCATGGGGCTTAGTGCAGGGCGGCGATAGCAGTGCCGATTCGCTACTGCGCCTTAATCAACAATTACTCAACCTAATGGTTACTTTAGGTAATCTAACGCCTGAGGATTCCATACAGGGAGCAGTCGATAGCAATAGGGCACTGGCCTCTGCTTTATTGGCGTATAGTCAGGAAAACACCGGGCAAGCGATTAATCTAGGCAATGCAGCAGTTATTACTGATATTTTTGCCGAGGCCGCAGATGAGCTGGGCTTAGCCATAGCGCAAGATCAACAGGCGATTGCCGCTGTAGCCTCTAGTCTGGCACAGCTAAACACAGCGTTACAGAATCAGGCGATTAATCCCACCGGTGCTGATGCGGCGGCGATTCTGAGTGCTACACAGGTTGACTTGCAAGATGCAGTGCGGCAACTAACGGCTATCGACGAGGGTATTAGCATCGCCCAATTTGAAGATTTAACCTCTCCGTATCAGCTATTTGATGGTTTATCCGATAACCCATTTATTGCACTAGACTCAGATACCTACAACACCGGCACAGGGTCGTCGGGCAATAATACCCTAGCCACCGCCCAGCCGATTGCTAATCCGGTAACATTGTCGGGTTATGTTAATACTGCTGGCGAGGGTGAGGCGGGGGCCTCCTTAACCAGTGGTGATGAAGACGATATATTCCAAATAGAGGCGTTGGGCGGGGAGGTTATTAATCTGGTTATGCCAGCTTCTTATCCCGCAGATTTAGATTTGTATCTCTATGATAGTGCACAGAATCTGATTGATTACTCTATTGGTGATAGCCGTTTTGAGTCGATACAACTGCCAGCCAGCGCCGGTACCTACTATATCGACGTTAGAACCCATGATACTGGTGCGTCTACCTATGATCTCACCATTGGCCATAATCAACCGTTGTCCACCACCGCCTTGTCCGCCGCGCAATCAACCTTTGTTATCGGCCATCTAATTGTGCAGCAAGCCAGTGATGAGCCTGATATTAGTGATTTACTGGATGGCTTTGTGGCCTCGCAGCAATGGCGCTCGGCCTCTGGGGTTACATCGCTTTACACCAACGCCAATATGCTCGGCGATGCCAGTAGTGGACTGGCGAATCAGGCCAGTACATTGCGTATGGTCAAAACTATCACCAACGACAGCAGGGTGATTTACGCAGAACCTAATTTTATCCGACAGCATATGGCCAACCCTTTCACGGATCAGTGGCATAGCAATGGACTCAATTCGCCGGTAGCGTTATCTGCAGCGGTGAATACAGTGGCGTCTGAAAATAACAATGTTACTGTGGCGGTGATCGATACCGGTATCTGGCAGAGTCATCCAGATCTGCAGATAGCTATTACCGAGCAATATGATTTTATTTCCGATGCTAGTAACGCCGGCGATGGTGATGGCATTGATGAGGCCGCCACTGACCCCGGTGATGGTCGCGATAATAATCAGTGCCCCAATAGTAGCAGTGCCACCTCGAGTTTCCATGGCACTCAAATAGCGGGCGTTATTGGTGGCTATGATCAGGGTGCGAGCACAAATTCACTGCCAATTACACTGATGAATCTCAGAGCATTAGGTTGTTATGGGGGTTATGATTTTGATGTCGCCAATGCCATTCGCTACGCCGCAGGGCTGGAAAATTCAGCCAATAAAATTATCGAGCCGGCCGATATTATTAATTTAAGTCTGGGTGCCGCTGGCTATAGCACTACGCTGCAGCAAGCGATTGCACAAGCACGCCATAATGATGTGATTATTATTGCAGCGGCGGGCAATGAAGCGAGCGCAGATGCGTATTATCCGGCCGCCTACGATGATGTGATTGCGGTATCGGCGACCAATGCCCAAGAGGATCTTGCCAGTTATTCCAATTTTGGTAGCGCCATTGATATTAGCGCACCGGGCGGCGATGACCAAGCCACCCTATCAGCAGTTATTAATAACGCGGAAATACTAGCCGATACCAAAATGTATCAGGGTACCTCAATAGCCGCCGCTCATATTTCTGGTGTGGCGGCATTAATGAAATCAGCCCATGCTGACTTAACACCTTATGATTTGGATACCCTTATTATCAGCGGTGAAATCTCCCATGATTTCGGCAGTTCTGGACGCGACGATGATTTTGGTTATGGTTTGATAGATGAAGCAAGTGCGCTTGATTGGGCAACGCGGTTAGCGAATGGTGAGCCCTTGCCAACCATAACAGGCAGAGTGATTAGCAACCCGATTGCAGGCAGTGATGTATTTATTGATGCAGATAAGGACTTTATTCAGGATGAGGGTGAGACTGCCACCACCTCCAATAAAGATGGCTTTTTTACCTTAGATATCGTCGACGAAGATGGTCTTGAGGATAACAGTATTATCGTATCTGTTGGTGGCACCGATACTGTTACCGGTATTGCACTGGATAATCTGGTGCTGGCGGGTTTTGCACAAGAAGATGAACTATTCGCCATCACTCCGATAACCACCTTATTGGCCACTGCCGATACTGAGGATATTGAGGCCCTATTAAATGGTTTTGGTTTAGCGGGGTCGCCATCACTCGGGGACATTGCCTCCATAGATCCGTGGGATTGGTTTGAAAATGGCGATCAAGACCAAGTCGATACGGCAGACGATTTATTGCGTACCAATCAACAGCTTCTCAACCTAATGTTGACTCTGGGTAGCCTGACCACTGATAGCGATGAAGACAGCGGGATAGCAAATAATCAGGCGTTGGCCGCTACATTACTCAGTTATATTCAGGGTAACGCCAGTGAGAATATTGATCTTGGCAATACCGCCACCCTTAGTGCCATCATTAATAATGTGGCAGCTGATTTAGCGCTTGATATAGCAACAGATGCACAGGCCATAGCCGCCGTTGCGTCCAGCTTGGCATCGCTTAATACGTTACTGCGCGATGCAAGTATTGACCCAACAGATCAGATCGCCGCCGCCGCAATTACCGCAGCTCAAAGTGACTTACAAGAGGCAATACAGCAGCTAAGTTCAGGCGCTATTGGCACAGAGCAATTTAATAATAATACCGCAGTCAGCACATTATTTGATGACCACCCGGCATTTACTGATCTGCCTGATACAGATATTGATGGCATTGTTGATCTAGTTGATGACGACGACGACGGTGATGATATTGCTGATCGAGACGATGCATTCCCCAAAGACGCAAGCGAAACAACCGATAGTGATGGTGATGGTGCCGGTGATAATAGCGATGCTTTCCCCAATAACGAGAGCGAAACGATCGATAGCGACGGTGATGGTACAGGTGACAATACCGATGCTGACACAGAGGCATCAAGAGTAGGGTTGCAGGACAGCCAGATTTTTATCGATAACAACGGCAACTTTACGCAAGATGATAATGAGACCAGCACGACCTCCAATAACAATGGTTTTTTTATCTTAGAAAGCGTTAACGATAACAGTGTTATTGTCGCCGTTGGTGGCACCGATATTATTACCGATAATGCGCTGGATAATCTCGTGCTAGCCGGTTTTGGTCAAGATAACGAAACTGTCGCAATTACACCCATAAGTACCTTAATGGTGAGTTTACAGTCTGGTGACTCTGAGGACACTCAAGCTATATTAACTGCTTTGGGATTCGATGAGAGTCTGTCAACTGACGCAGTGGCCACCACGGATCCATTGACTTCAGCGCAACAGGCAGAGGAGGGCGACTCTGCCACCGCAGATAACTTATTGCGCACTAACCAACAGCTACTTAATTTAATGCTAACGCTCGACAGCATGATCATCAATGGCAATGCAGACAGTGCTTCAGCAATTAATGACGCCCTAGCCTCTAAATTAATCAGCTATATACAGAATAACAACGGCGAGAGTATTGATCTGGGTAGCGCAGTGGACCTTAGCGCCATTATCGAAGATGTCACTACTGAGTTGGGCATAACAGCAGATCCACAGGCTGTAGCCGCTGTAGCATCAAGCCTAGCTTCCCTAAATGCGCTGTTGGGCGATGACAGTATTGACCCAACAGACGAAGCTGCCACGGCAATTATCAGTGGCGCTCAAGTAGCATTACAAAATGCGGTACAACAACTGAGTGCTGGAACCATTACGGCAGAGGTATTTAATAATAAGACATCAGTTGCGACATTATTCCGCGATGATCCGGCATTTGCAGAACTAGCCGATTCAGACGGTGATGGTCTGGCGGATTTGATTGCTGAAACAGAACAGCAGATTAAGCAAAAAGCCGCAGTAGCGGCAATAGAGACCTATGCTGATAATGGCTCAGATAATCCACCATCGGTTGATGTTTATACCGCCGCGGGTGTCGCTGGTGTTACCGAGGCTAACCTTAACAAAGTTAATAAGGCTATCACAGAAGCCGACACCACTGGTGTGTTAACCAAAGAACGGATTAATCAGATAGCTGCAGAAGCGATAATCAAAAACCATGCTGAAGATGGCTCAGATAATGGACCATCGGTTGATGTTTATACCGCCGCAGGTATCGCTGGTGTTACCGAGACCAACCTTGAAAAAGTTAATGCGGCCATTGCAAGGGTCAGTAACCCTGATGGGTTAACAGAACAACAGATCAAGAAGATAGCTGCGGTAGCGATAATAGAAGCCTATGCTGATGGCAGCTCAGAAGATGCGCCCTCGCGTCAGAATTATCTCGATGCCGGGTTTGACTCTATTAAAACTGACGTTGATGTCGCTGCAATCAATGCCGTTATTGCCGGTACTGCGAGTGATACCGTAGGGCAAGAAGCTGATGGCGCCTTGTCTGAGGATCAGATTAATCAGTTGGTCGGCTTAGCTATGATAAAGGCCTATACTGCGGATGCTTTATTGACTGATCTAACACCTGATGACTATGCAGCAGTCGAAATTAACCACGTCACCCAAGCGAATATTGAAGAAGTAAATGCGGCCATTGCCAATACCGATATCGATGAGATTGCAACGGTAGCTGGTCAAGCTGTTATTCAAGCCGATGCTCTGGCAATTATAGAGGCCTATGCTGACAGTGGCGGTGACGGATCACAACAAGTGCCATCGGTCAGTGATTATACCGCAGCGGGTATCGATGATGTTACCGACACTAACCTTAATAATGTTAATACGGCTATTGTAGCTGCCGAGAGCGATGATGCATTAACAAAAGAACAGATTAACCAGATAGCCGCGGACGCGGTAAGACAAGCCTATGAAGCCGATGCATCAAGAGTAGGGTTACAGGGTAGTCAGATTTTTATCGACAGTAACGAGAACTTTACTCAAGATGACAATGAGGCTACCACTGCAACCACCTCCAATGAGAATGGTTTTTTCACCTTAGATAGCGTTGACGAGAACAGTGTTATTGTCGCTGTTGGTGGTACCGATATCATTTCGGGTAATGAACTGGGTGATCTATTGTTAGCAGGTTTTGGCCGAGAGGATGAACCTTTCTCTGTCACACCTATCAGTACTTTATTGGTTAATTTAGAGTCTGACGATCCTGAAGATTCCACAGGTTTATTGGCTGCTCTGGGCTTGGATTCGGGTACGTCAATTGACGATATAGTCACCACTGATCCTTTTATTGAAGATCAGGACGGGTCTGCCACCACCGATGATCTTCTCCGCACTAACCAACAACTACTTAACCTGATGCTAACCGCAAGTAGCTTGACCGGTGATGATAATGGTACTGAGGAAGGCAGTGCTATCGATACCAATGCGGCGCTGGCAGAGACATTATTAGGTTATGCAGAGACCAATGAATCGATTGATCTTGCCGATACCGAGGTACTGAAGGCAATAATTACGGACATTGTTGATGCTGATGGCTTGTCGATTGAGCCAGACATAATTGCAGCTATCGCATCAAGGTTGGCAACGTTAAATTTTATAATTGATGAGACGATTGATCCAACAGATAGCGTTGCGATTGCGGCTATTGGTGCGGCGCAAGACGAATTGCAGGGTGCGATTCAACAGCTGAGCCCAGATAGTACCGTGGATCAATTTGTAAATGATACAGAAATCGCTACGCTATTTGGTGATCTGGCATCATTGGGCGACTTGCTCGATTCTGATAATGACGACCTTCCCGATGTGATTGATGACAATGACGATAATGATGATATGCCGGATAGAGACGAACTATTTGATACAGATAGTTCACGTCAAGGCAACATCAGCGGTATTAATGGCAGTGCATCCCTAGCCACCGGTCCCAAGGAACATCAAACGCTAGAGGTGGTTGTTAAAAACGCGGATAATTATTCGGGTAAGTTACTCTATCAATGGTATCGGGTTGATAGCAATTTGCACGCTGAACCAATCGTTGGAGCCGCAACTAAAATCCACACATTAATAGAATCAGATGTGGGTTCTAGGATAAAGGTGAGGGTCACTTACAACGATGAAAGCGATGACATTAATAATGGCGACTTTGTCGAGAGTCCTTTAAGTGGGAAGGTTGTGGCGAATAACCCTCCCATAGCAACACCCAAGTCAATTGACGTCGAAGAACAGCGACCTACTGCCTTTTCATTAAATGGCACTGATCCAGATGGGACAACACTTACAACCTTTCAAATTAGAAGTCTACCTAATGATGGCACGCTAACACATGACGGGGTTGTTCTTGAGTCTACTTCGCTACCGTACGTAGTTGGTGATTCATTGCTTTACCAAAGCGTACTAGATAATCCCACTCCATCAACTAGTTTTACATTTAAAGCCTTTGATGGTCACCTATATAGTGAGGAAGCGACATTGACTATCAATATTAAGCCAGTCAATGACAAGCCGACCAGTGATACGGTTACGTTGTCTGCTATCGCAGAAGACAGTGACTCCTATTCGATAACGGCGTCTGCTTTGCTAGCAAAGGCGGCTGATGTTGAGAGTGACGACCTTACTGTGAGTCATCTAGAGATCAGTAGCGGATTGGGAGAGCTTACTGATAATAATGATAATAGCTGGGTGTACACACCTCAGAGTAATGACGATAGCGCGGTTAGCTTTAGTTATATGATCACTGATGATGGTAAGACGGCCGGTGCCGATGATTTTCAGTCGATTAGCGGCACAGCGGAGCTTGACATCACCTCAGTCAATGATGCGCCGACCAGTGATACGGTTACGTTGTCTGCTATCGCAGAAGACAGTGACTCCTATTCGATAACAGAGTCTGCTTTGCTAGCAAAGACGGATGATGTTGAGAGTGACGACCTTACTGTGAGTCATCTAGAGATCAGTGGCGGATTGGGAGAGCTTACTGATAATAATGATAATAGCTGGGAGTACACACCTCAGAGTAATGACGATAGCGCGGTTAGCTTTAGTTATATGATCACTGATGATGGTAAGACGGCCGGTGCCGATGATTTTCAGTCGATTGTCGGCACAGCGGAGCTTGAGATCACCCCAGTTAATGATCGGCCGAGCATATATAGCGAGCCGCAAATAACAGTAAATGAGAGTGAATTGTATGAGTACGAAATCGTCAGTGACGACGTGGATGGCGATTCTCTTGTCTTGACTGTGACCATTGATGATCAACCCTTTACAGGATCGGGTAAGTTTGATGAGTGGTTGGACATTACAGTTAATCAAGTTGGGAGCGAAAACGGTTACGGCAAGCTAAAGGGAACGCCAGATAATAGTCATGTCGGTAACTACGATGTGGTGATCACCGTAGACGATAACAGTGGTAGTCCTGATAATAGTACGTACACTCAAACTTTTACTATCAGCGTTCTAAATGTAAACACCAATATCGATTTGGCGACAATGACGAGCGATGTTGGTCTGCGAATTGATGGTGTCAGTGCTGACGACAACAGTGGTTGGAGTGTTAGCCATGCAGGAGATGTTGATGGTGATGGTGTGAGCGATGTGATTATTGGTATTGGAAAACCGCTTGGCGATAAGGCTTATTTGGTCTACGGCGCAGATTCGACCGATAACGATCCCATAGATTTAAAAGACGGCGCACCTAAGCGATTTAAAACCCTTTCTAATGTTGGTGGTAAGGTTGTTAGTGCCGCAGGTGATTTTAATGGGGATGGATACGATGATGTGATTATTGGGGAGCGTACTGGTACTCCTACTGATATAGATGACACCTCGAGAGGACATGCAGGTATCAGTCATGTGCGCTTTGGCGGCCCACGTGATATCACATCAACTAATATGTCTATTTATGGTGCTACGCAAGACAGCAATATTGGGGCAAGCGTCAGTGGTGCCGGCGATATTAATGGTGATGGCTATGCCGACATAATAGTTGGCGGCAGTGATCGTAATAATATCTCTGGTGCCTACATAATCTATGGCGGCAAAATTACGCGTGATATTGATTTGGCAAACTTTAATAGTTCATTAGGATTTAGTATCGATGGTGTCCCTGCTGATGGTCAAGATCAGGATTACCGCGTAAGTAGTGCCGGTGATGTTGATGGAGACGGTTATGATGATGTGCTTATCACCGGGAACAAGAGTAAAAGTATATATATATTATATGGAGGTGTCAGTGATAAAGACAATATAGATTTTACCAGTAATAACCCTTTGGAATTCGGCGAAATAAAAGTAGGCAACGATGATGGCGTGCTTAGTAATGTTAGCGTCAGTGGTGCTGGTGATATTGATGGTGATGGTTATGATGATCTAATTATCGGCGTGCCGTACGAAAATCAGAACCGGGGCATCACTTATGTGTTGTATGGGAGCGATAGTAGATTTATTGGCAACCAACTTGATATTACAAATCTAGAACATTTTGAAATTACTGGTGCAGATGAACAAGATACAAGTGGTTTTAGTGTAAGCAGCGCCGGTGATATTGATGGCGATGGCTTCGATGATTTAGTCATCGGTGCATTTATGGCTAATACGAGCTACGTGCTGTATGGGCGTATAAGAGATAATACCGATATAAATCTATCGGAGATTGCGGAGGGAACAGATTACAGTAAAGGCTTTGCTATTAGTGATAGTCGAGTAAACCCTACTCAGAATGGTTTCACTGTCAGTGGTGCCGGCGATGTAAATGATGATGGCTTTGAGGATGTAATTATTGGAGCGCCTAATGCTGATGTTGTTGTCGTTGACAATGTTACGCGGAGCGAAGCAGGTAGTAGCTATATAATCTACGGAGGTCCTAGAGAGCATGATCGTGTAGCTGATGGTACGAATATCCCTCAATCTTTTGGTTATACTATGATTGGTCATCGCTCAGATGATCAATTAAGCGATTCTGCGAGTGATTCTGTATTAATTGGTGGCGCCGGTGATGATACGCTTACTATTGATAACGAGGATTTTAACCGTATTGATGGTGGCAGTGGCACGGATACGCTGATTTTCAATACAGGTATGAACCTTGACTTTACTGGGAATGATGAGGAGCAAAGCACAACAACAGTTAAAAAAACCGCTATTAAAGATATTGAGGTGTTTGATTTAGGGAGTTACGAAAGTACGTTGATTCTTGCGCCAACCGATGTGCTTAATTTAAGCACAACCACTAATACGCTTACTGTTAAAGGTCATACTACAAACACATTGAAGTTATTTAATAGTCCTACTGATGGTACTGACTGGGTAGAAGATAGTGATAGTGGTGATTGGGAGGATTCTGGTAGCGAGGCGGTTGTAGCATTTGAGGGCAATGCACCAAATGTAGAGCAAGTATATGAGCAAACTGTTACTTTTACCGCAAGTGATTTTCCAACGATAGTCATAAACCATGATGCCAGCCCGCCAAATGTAACCTTTAATGCTTCACCTACTGAAGAAGATTCTGATAACTACAAGAACAAAACACCGCACCATTTGGCACTTAATGATGCCGTTGACGTCTTAGATAAGCTTGAAGAACTGACTATTAAGATGGAATTCGAGCTAGACTTCGCAAGGGATGATAACACAGAACATGCTTATTTATTTAGCTTGGCGAACGATGCTCAAGATAATATGCTGTCGATTTTTCTTAAGGATCGAGATGATGATGATAAATGGGATCTATCTGTCTGGGTTGAGGACGATGAACAAAATGACAATGATAAGAGAGACCAGAAACTTTTTGTTCACGTGGATTGGATAGAGCAATATAAAGAAGTAGTTCTCTGGGTAGCAATTAACCTTAATTCAAATAACGACAATGTTTCAGTGTATGCGAATATTGACAATGGAGGTCTTGCTAAAGTTGATAATGAGTGTGACTCAATTAACGACATCAAGCTGTGTTATGGTAGTACCAATAATGTGACTTCATTCATAGTGGAACAAGAGGGCGCCGTATTTGGTAATGATCAAGATCTAGTAGGCGATAAATTTTCGCATAAGCAAGCATTTGAGGGCGAATTTTATGGCCTGAAGATTTACGATAAATCCATCGATCCTACTGCCAATGATATACCGGAAGGTGTTAGCCTAATTTATTCGCTATCGCCGGGCAGTATAGCCTCGAACTAGCAACCCCATTCTTTTAATGTAAACAGAGACAGGGCTGTCAAATTATCCTTGACTATGTTGCCCTAATAGCATGCAATTTTACGCAGTTTTAAAATATCGAAATTACCGCTTACGCTCGTTAAGATTGCAGAAAAAAGAGATCATGCAGCACCGAAAAAGCCTGATGACTCCTTTGTTTTAAAAAAACAATCCATCTTTGATATCAGCTATTTTCTAGTGGCGCGATGAGTTGTGAGAAAAGCCTTAACAATACGGCAGAAGATTGATCTGCAAGCCATGGGTTTTCCGGATATCCAGCGATTGTGGTTGGCCGTTAGCGCAAGCAATATCCACTTGCATAGCATACGGCATACTGGGCTCTGCAAAACCGAGGTTAACATTACCCAGCCCAATTAACGGCTGTCCCTGCTTATCTGTTGTGCATTCTGCGCTAAGGTATTGTGACAAGCTATGGGTGGTTTGATCGGTATTTTGTTTATTAATCTGCACCTTTAGCAAGGCTATGGCCTGATTGGGGTGGCTTTGGGTTACTGCCGGCACTCGCTGAGCATAGGGCGTGATATCTTCGAGTAAAATGGGTAGGTCGCGGTAATTACTGCCGCCCAAATACCAGCACAGCTTATCGCCAACCTCCGTTTTGCGTGAGAAGGTTTCAGACTTCAGAACGTTGAGCCCAGCATCACGCCAAGCTTGTTCAAGTCGGGCCAGATTATCTG
The DNA here is from genome assembly GCA_965659315.1 of uncultured Porticoccaceae bacterium. Taxonomy (GTDB): domain Bacteria; phylum Pseudomonadota; class Gammaproteobacteria; order Pseudomonadales; family Porticoccaceae; genus HTCC2207. Next base: position 57,455 of record CBFHVP010000001.1, read on the forward strand.
TTCGCACAACCCAATCTACCGGTCCCCGACCGCCGGTAACCCAGGTTAATAATCTGCTGGAAATCGTTCCTTTTTTATTTAGCAGCCATTGCAAAATACCCAGCTTCTGGGCCGTGCGAATGATCGGGTTATGCCAAAACGGCTTTAATGCCAGCAGCTCAATATAGGTATTGTTGGAAAAAGTAATTAGCGCATTGTCGGTTAAGCCATGAGAACCACCGCGGGTGACATAAAAACCAAGGGCGTTAAAATCCTCAATCGCTTGATTTAGATCGGCGACAAAAATAACGATATGATCAAAGTGTACGGCTTGTGCTGTTGTCATCTATATATCTTTTTTTAACCAAGGCTAAACCACCAATATAATGGCTTTGCTCCTTTGACTCTGCTCTAGTCTCTGGCGCTTGTACCCGTATCGACGGGCGTCTGATTAGTCCAATAATATACAATGATGACTGTTTGATAGCGATAAAAATGCGGTTTATTTTAGACATTGTCAGTGGGTCATATAGTGAGCGTTAACGCTAGTAATTAAGGCTAAATACCATAAAATGGCCTTATCAATAACGACTCAATATGTAGTGCACAGGTTATGCGTAAACTAAGATCCCACGCTCTCGCAGTCATTGTTTGTTACGCCATAATTAGCCTCTCTGCGGCCCACGGTGCTATTGTTGTTGACGGTGTGCTCGATGAGCCGGAATGGGCCACAGCGAGAGTATTTAAGGATTTTGTGACGGTGGAGCCATTAACGGTTGAACCGGCCAAATACCGCACAGAAGTGCGCGTTATAGCCAATGCTGAGGGCATTTTTGTTGGCTTTAGCAATTACCAACCCGCGGCGGTAAAGCGTGTTAATCGCTATTTTTCTCGCGATACGCAAATCGATGCTGATCGCAATGTGGTAAGCATCGACTTTGATAACACCGCCTTAGCTGGCTACGACTTTACCGTTGGCTCAGCTAACTCGCAGCAGGATGGTATTGTTACCAAAGGCGATTACTCGGCGGACTGGGATGGCACTTGGTATTCGCAAACCTCATCAAACGCTGATTATTGGTATAGCGAGATGCATATTCCTTGGTCAGTGGCACCGATGACTGCAGCCAAAGACGGCCGCAAAACCATTGCGTTATGGTTCTCTCGCGTTGTATTTGATGAATCACTGCGCTTTGCTTTTCCCGACGCCTACTACTCAAGAACCACCTTTATGGAGGACTGGCATCAGATCGAGGTAGAGCAGGGTGCAACGTCGAGCTTGGAGTGGTTCCCCTATATTAGTTACAGCCATGATTTATTTGATAATCCACAGACCAGTGGTGACGCTGGGTTTAAGTCGGGATTGGACTTTATTTGGCGGCCCAATAGTAATACGCAATTAACCGGTGCAATTAACCCAGACTTTGGTCAGGTGGAAAGTGATGATCTGGTCGTGGATTTCTCCGCCTTTGAAACCTTTGTAAGCGAGAAACGACCATTTTTTACCGAAAACCAAGCGCTATTTAGTAGCAGCATACCCGGCGGTGATTTGCCCTTATACACGCGACGTATCGGTGCCGGAGCCACAGGGCAGGAGGCTAGAGTGGTTGATATTGATATCGCCGCCAAGCTTACGCACTTTGGTAATAATACCGATATGGGTGTATTTATTGTTAGCGAGGATGATAGTGGCGATAGCTTTGGTGGTGATTTTTTATCCACTCGTGTGCAGAGAAAAGTCGATGGCTTAATGTTGGGTCACCGGCTTACTCAGGTGGATAGAGCCAGACTGGATCGTGAAGCGCGCCTCCACGCCATTGATATGATCTGGCAGCGAGATAAGCGCACCGAAATCCGTGGCCAGCTATTACAGTCATCGGTACAGCAAACTGCCAATAAGCATAATCAGCAGCAACAGATCGATCAACGCGATAGCGCGGGCTGGGCATCTTGGTCTTATGCCCCTAGCGACCGGCGGAATCACAAGATTACTGTGAAACATTATGGCGATCAGTTTGATATGAATGATATGGGCTATATGCGCCGTAATGATTTTAATTCGCTGTCTGTTCGCTCTCGTTTTGACCGTTTGCAGTATGGCTCAGACTCTAAACTGCTCTCCGCCACGACGCTATTAGAATTCTTTTACAAAGAAAATACTGATGGTGACCGACTCAGGCTAAAAGCCGAATTGGATCAGACATGGAATTATATCTCAACGCGAAAAATTGCAGTGCAAGCGGGCTTATCGGCAGCGGCAGTTGATGATCGAATCACACGTGGCAATGGCCTGCTGGAAAGACCGTCTCAAACTTGGCTACAGACAGGCTACAGTAGTCCAAGAGGTGATAATTATACCTATGAGGTAGTAGTCAAAGCCGACTATGATAAAACCGAAAAACTCGCCTTAAACGTCGATTACAGCCCCAAACTGTATATTAATGAAGCAGTAACAGTAGGCGGCAATATCAATTATAAACGTCTACAGCAGTGGTTGATTTGGGATGCTGATATTGGCCAATTAGCCAGCTTTGATGCCGATCATTATGGTATTGATATTCGCCTCGATTGGTACCCCTCAAGTCGTCAAGAGGTGCGCTTAAAATTTCAGTGGATAGGGATTGATGCCAGCGTTATTGATAGCTTCGACCTCGATGACCGCGGCAAACTCTTCTCCTCAGCCATAGAGTCATCCAGCTTTAGTCTTAGCGATACCGCGTTACAGATTCGCTATCGCTATGAACTTGCGCCATTGTCCAATATCTTCCTCGTCTACAGTCGTGGCGGCTATTACGGCAGTAATCATGGCGACGAGGGCATAAACTCGCTATTGGATGCCGGCTGGGATAACCGTACAGTTGAGTCGGTGATGGCCAAGATTCGTTATCGTTTTTGATAGTGATCTGTTTGTCGTTAAATTATGACTGACTCCCTATGTCAATCGAGAGTGTTATTAGGTTTAGGTCGATCGATTACTTCGATTAAGTATCACGAAATATAAGTGGTTGTCTCGATTCCTAGTTAGAGGCGTTGAACGCAAAAGCCCCTGTGAAAACAGGGGCTTTTGCATTAAATATGGCGGTGGGATAGGGATTCGAACCCTAGATACGCTATTAACGTATGCCAGTTTTCAAGACTGGTGCATTCAACCGCTCTGCCATCCCACCAAATTCTTTTGCCAAGATCGTTTAGACTCAACGTTGGCGCTGAAGGCGCTGATTATACAGCGCCTTTTAGCACTGACAAGTGGCAATTACTCTTTTACTGCCTTTTCATCAGATTCAGTTTCTGCAGGAGTTTGAGGGCTATCAACTGAGGCTGATTTTGTTGCCGCTCTTCTTTTGCGCGGGTCATTTGACGCTCTGGCAGTGACCTTTTTTGCGGCCGGCACAGGGATGCTGGCTTCAACAGGTTTGACATCTGTCACAGCGGGCCGCTCAGTACTTACTTCTACCTTGCTAACGGGCTTAGGTTTGTGCCTTGGATCATTGCTGGCCCGTGCTGATCCGCTATCTGCGGGTTGTTCTTGATCCGCCTTAACTTTCGGCTTGGCTTTGGCCTTGGGTTTGGCTTTAGCTTTAGGTTTTGCCTTTGCTTTAGCTTTGGTTGGCGGTTTTTCGGCGTCAGTGGTAGCCGCTTCAATTGATGCCATGGGCTCGGTACCGACGTCTGCGGTTGCGGTCTGATCAACGCTTGCACTGTCGTCTTTAGCCGTTTTAGGCTTAGCTGGAGCTTTACGCTTTGGTTTTGCAGCCGGTTTCTCTGCTGCTGCCTCAGGCGTCGGTGACTTATCTACCGGCAGTTCTGCCACTGCCGGGGCTATAGCATCAACAGTATTGTCAGCGGTAGTGGTTTGCGTTTGGTTTAATATTTCCTGCGGCACATCTTGACGCTGACGACGACGGCGAGGACCGCGACGCTTGTCGTCTGGTCGACGTTTTAGCTGGTCGCCCTGTTCATTTTTGCTACTAGCATTATTATCAACGGTGTTGTTCGTCTGATTAACATTGTCTGCTTTTTTGTTTTGATCGCGATCACGCCGGTTATTGCGCCGATTATCATTATTGCGCGTTTCATTATTTTTATTATTGGCATTTTTATTGCGACCGTCGCCTTGCTTGTTTGTTGACTGCTCGTTTTTACGATTGTCATTATTGCGATTATCATTGTTACGGTTGCCTGAGCGGCGGTTGTTGCGGTTGCGATTATTCTGTCCGCCACGCCCTCGGTTATTGCGCGATCTTGCTTTAGGCTTGTCTTCCTCTTGCTCTTTGCTAGCACCACCAAACATACTGTCCCATAGACGTTTAACCAGACTGGGTGACTTGGTCTGTTCTGTCGCAGGAGCCGCAACGGTTGGTGCTGGCGTGGAGGGGACAATGGTTTTCACTGCTGGTTGAGCCAGCGCTTTGATGCTATCGGCATTGTCGGTAACGATTTCAAGCTCCGGCTTGCTCAGTTCATGCGCCATCTTGTAGCTAAAGTCTGAGCTATCCTCATCCTGAGTGCGGATGCGAACCACTTCGAAATGCGGTGTTTCCATCTCGGTGTTGGGTAGTACTGTGACTTGAATTTTATTGCGTGCTTCAATATCACAAATTTCTTTACGCTTCTCATTGAGCAGAAAAGTGGCTACGGCCACAGGCACAATAGCGCGTATCTCACGGCTAAATTCTTTTTGTGCTTCTTCTTCAACCAGACGTAAGATTGATAGCGCAAGTGATCGAGTGCCACGAATAGTGCCCTGACCTTTACAGCGTGGGCATATCTTTGACATGGTTTCTTCAAGAGAGGGGCGTAGACGCTGACGAGACATTTCCAGCAGTCCGAAACGAGATATACGGCCAACCTGAACTCTGGCACGATCAACCACCAGCGCTTCACGCATTTTGTTTTCCACTTCTTTTTGATGCTTGCTGTTAAGCATATCGATAAAGTCAATAACGATTAGGCCACCAACATCACGCAGTCTTAACTGACGGGCGATTTCCTCAGCGGCTTCCTTATTGGTATTAAAGGCAGTTTCCTCAATATCACCACCTTTAGTCGCGCGCGCTGAGTTAATATCGATCGACACCATGGCTTCGGTAATATCGATAACAATGGAGCCGCCAGAGGGTAGGGACACTTCGCGACAAAATGCTGTCTCTATCTGATTTTCAATTTGGTAGCGATTAAATAGCGGGATCTCATCTTGATAAAACTTTACCTTGCTAGTGAAGTCAGGCATGACTGTGCCAATAAAGGCTGCGGCCAGTGCGTAGGATTCTTCGCTATCGACTATTACTTCGCCTACATCTTGACGCAGATAGTCACGAATGGCCCGAACAATAACATTGCTCTCTTGGAACAGAAAATGCGGGGCCTTGGCACCACTGGCTTCTTCAGTGATAGTGGTCCACAGCTGTAACAGATAATCTAGATCCCATTGTAGTTCCTCTGTGGCACGACCAATACCGGCAGTTCGCACGATAGCACCCATACCATCGGGAATATTAAGACCGCGCATAGCTTCACGCAGTTCGGCGCGCTCATCGCCCTCGATGCGGCGGGAAATTCCGCCAGCTCTTGGGTTATTGGGCATCAGTACCAAATAACGCCCGGCCAAGCTCATAAAGGTGGTCAGTGCCGCGCCTTTTGAGCCGCGCTCTTCTTTTTCCACCTGAACTAGAACCTCTTGACCTTCTTTAACGGCGTCTTGGATGCGTACACGACCACCATCGGAGGCGTTCTTTTTAAAGTATTCGCGGGAGATTTCTTTTAACGGTAGAAAGCCGTGACGCTCGGCACCATAGTCGACAAAAGCAGCTTCTAAGCTAGGTTCTACTCGAGTTATTTTGCCTTTATAAATATTGGATTTTTTTTGTTCTCTGGTTCTGTTTTCTATATCCAGATCATATAGTCTCTGGCCATCGACCATTGCTACCCGCATTTCTTCTGTGTGCGAGGCGTTAATTAACATTCTTTTCATGATTCACCTTTACTCGTTGTTTTGAGCGAGAAGCAGTGAAGAGGAAGGGTGGTCAGTAGAGGAGAAACAAAACGCTTAACAGCGCTGTATTATTGCAGTTAGCGCGCATTCATACCGCTAGTAACCCCACAATAAAAGGGGTTAATGCGCCATGACATATCCACCTGCATGCAGGGTAATATCGCTCAACTGCGTTCTATATTTAGCAGACTATGGCTATTTGCCAGTAAGGCCCTGCTAATCAAACAGCAGCATAAAGCTACCATGTTTCTCTGTTGCCTAATCGCTGTACTATGTTGCCAAACCGCCGCCTGCTTGATTGTTGATGGCAGTCTCGGTTGATTCATCGATTAGGTAATAAACCTGTATCTAAACCTATCTTTCACTGCTGAGTTCACTCAGCTATTGACGGTTAATGGCTTCTTTTGTGGAGCAATTAACCCTAAATTCTTGCCCTATAACATCTATAGAGATGAGTCTTTTGTTGGGAAACGCTAGTTGATCAGGGTCTCTACCTCAAAGACAACGGTCGGCAATATAACAACAATCCTCTCTCGCTACAATTGAAAGCGAGAAATAAGTTGGGTCAATGCTGTATCGGTAGGTACAATGATGCGGTTTTCAATCGCCTACAGTTGTTTCGTTTTGCCTGAGTCTAAATTCAATAAAGTGTCTTTCGTCGAGGTCGGTCCAGAGCATGATGGCCAGCGCTTGGATAATTTCCTTATCCGCCACCTTAAAGGGGTGCCTAAGTCGCGTATCTATAATTTGTTGCGCAAGGGCGAGGTTCGGGTTAATAAGGGTCGTGTGAAGCCAGAGACTCGATTAAAAGTTGCTGATGTGGTGCGTATTGCACCGATTAGGGTCGCTCAACCCGGCGCTACGCCACAACCAGGTCAGCAATTAAAGCGGTATTTGGTCGACAACGTTCTATTTGAGGATGATGGCTTACTGATTATTAACAAGCCGAGCGGTCTGGCTGTCCATGGTGGTAGTGGTATTAGTCTCGGCGTAATTGAGGCGCTGCGCGCTCTGCGTCCTGAGCTACGATTTCTTGAATTAGTCCATAGGCTCGACCGTGAAACCAGTGGTTGTCTAATGCTGGCTAAAAAACGCGCTGTGTTATTGGAATTACAGGCAGCAATGCAGCGCAACCAAATAGATAAACGCTATCAAGCGTTAGTCAAAGGGCAGTGGCCCAAGGGAAAATCGACGATTAATGCCCCTTTGCGTAAAAATACCCTGTCTGGTGGCGAACGTGTTGTCAAGGTGGAGGCAAGCGGCAAGCCGTCGGTCACACATTTTAAAATTGCACAACGATACAAGCAGGCAACATTGTTAGAGGTTCGATTAGAGACCGGTCGTACTCACCAAATACGGGTGCACTGTCAATTTTCAGGCCAGCCTATTGCTGGTGACTCGAAATATGGCGATGGGCAGTTTAACGAGAGTTTGCGTGACTCTGGGTTAAAACGATTATTTTTACATGCCAGTCATCTGCGTTTTAGGCATCCATTATCGGGAGATTGGGTGGATGTAGAGGCTCAGTTGCCGCAAGAGCTTGAGTCGGTACTGGAGCAACTGTAATGACCATGCCGGCATCGTCGAAAAAACTGATTATCTTTGATTGGGATGGCACGTTGTCTGATTCTGTGTCTCGTATCGCCCGCTGCATTCAGCTATCTGCCAGCGATCATCTGCTACCAGCGCCGAGCTTTGATCAAGCTAAAGACATTATAGGGCTGGGCTTGCGGGAGGCGATTTTACAACTGTTTCCCCATGCTACTGATGATTTGCTGTCAGCGTTTGCGACCACTTATTCTACGCATTACAGGCAGCAAGATAGTAGACCCTGTGAATTTTTCCCTCAAGTATTGGATACTTTGACGCTGTTACACCAGCGTAATTATCTGTTGGCTGTGGCGACAGGTAAAAGTCGTGCTGGTTTGGATCGAGTGCTCACAGCCACCAATTTGACCACTATGTTTCATGGCTCTCGCTGCGCCGATGAGACAGCGTCTAAGCCCCAGCCATTAATGCTGCAAGAGTTATTAGCGCAGTTCGATCTAAACCCTGATCAAGCTGTGATGATAGGTGATACCGAGTTTGATATGGAAATGGCTGTTAACGCTGCTATGCCTCGATTGGCGGTATCGTATGGCGCGCATAGTGCTGATCGCTTGGTGAAATATCAGCCGCTGGCGTGCGTTGATGAGTTTTCAGAAATAATTAATTACATATAATCAATAGCTTATGAAGGTATAGTCAAGCTATTTCTTAAGTATATTTACATCCCATTCCAGTAGCATCGAGCATAGGTCGATCAGTGGTAGGCCAACAAGGGCACTTGGATCGTTACTATTAACGGCGGAAAACAGGCTGATTCCCATTGCCTCGGATTTAAAGCTCCCTGCGCAGTCATATGGTTTCTCAATCTCGAGATAATGGTTTATTTGCTGTTGGCTCAACTGTCTGAAGACCACTTCAGTGCTGTTAATATGCGATTGAAACTCGAGCTTACCCAGGGTAAAACGTGCCGTACTTATAGCAGTATGAAATAGTACGGTGCGTTCCGATTGCGCACTGAGTTGAGCCACAGCGCGCTGATGATTACCTGGCTTACCCAAGATTTGGCCGTCTAATACCGCAACTTGGTCTGCACCAATAACAAGGGCTTGTGGAAATTGTTGCACAATATGATGCGCTTTTTCTTCAGCAAGCCGCTGTGATAATGCCGCACCGCTCTCTGCAGATTTTGGGCTTTCATCGATGTCAGGAGCCCAACAGGTGAACGGTATACCCAGACGTTCGAGTAGCATTTTTTTATAGGAGGAGGCCGAGGCGAGGATTATGGGCTGCATAAAGCCATTGTACGCTAATATAGTTAGGCTTTAGTAGGTTATCTACACTTGATGCTCTCTACTGTAAGCTCAGTGCTGGTGGGTATTGGTGCATACTTTGCGTATCTGTCGCTGAGTGCCTTATTTTACGCAATATTCTTTGACAGATCATAGTCTTGACCCTATCATGCGCGCCTAACTTGGTATCACCGTAATTATGGCACTGCCGACTCATATCGATCCGCGAAAACTCGCTCTTCAAGGTAACCACCTTGAAGGATCAGTAAACGTGACGGATCTGCCTAGATTAGCTTCTGCGGTAACTGCTGTATGTGGTCCTTTGCAGGCTTCGGTGCAGTTTGAGTTGGATGAGTCTCGAGCTAAAATTGCGCGCGGTCGCGCTCAGGTAACGGTGGAGACTGTATGTCAGCGTTGTCTTGATCCAATGTGGGTCGATTTGCAGGCTGAGTTTGTGGTTCAGGTGATATGGTCTGAAGAGCATATTAATCGTGTTGCCGCCAATTACGAGCCATGGCTAGTGCTCGATAAGATGGCTAACCTCTATGAATTACTTGAGGATGAGATTTTATTGGCTTTGCCACTGGTCAATTACCATGAGGTAGGTAATTGCACAGGGGATACCTTTATAGCAGAGGGCGAAGTCGTCAATGAGGAGGCTGTTTGTGACAGCCCCTTTAATATTTTGCAGCAACTGAAGCGCTAGTTCAGTCGCTATTTATTTTTGCACAGGAGTAAACTATGGCCGTTCAAAAGAGTCGTAAAACCCGATCTAAACGTGGTATGCGCCGTTCACATGATGCACTGACTGCAGCAACTGTTTCCGTTGATTCTGTAAGTGGTGAGAAGCATCTTCGTCACAATATCACGGCAGACGGTTTCTATCGTGGTCGCAAGGTCATCGAGACTAACGCCGACTAACTGACTTACTTTCTTGGCAAATTCTATCAGAATTGCCGTTGACGCTATGGGCGGGGATCTAGGTCCCCGTGTCGTAGTGGCCGCGCTACTCAACTCGCTCCGCAAACATACCAACGTCTCTGCGCTGTTATTTGGTGACCAACACAGATTACAGGCTGAGCTTAATCAATGCTTGGATCAATCTCTGCTGTCGAGGGTTGAGATTTGTCACTCAGATAAGGTCATTGCAACTGCTGATCAGCCCTCCGTGTCTATGCGACGACAGCGCGATTCCTCAATGGGTATGGCGCTAGCGTCGGTTTCTACGGGTCAGGCCGATGCCTGCGTTAGTGGAGGTAATACTGCCATGCTTATGGCTCTGGGATTGCTTGAGTTGAAGATGTTACCGGGCATTTCACGCCCTGCAATATGCACTACTCTGCCGACCAGTAATGCGCCCACCCACATCCTCGATCTAGGGGCCAATGTGCAATGTTCAGCGCAGCAACTAGCTGAGTTTGCATTGCTTGGCTCGTTGGCGGTCAAGGTACTACATGAGATTGAGACACCGACCGTTCGACTTCTAAATGTGGGTGAAGAGAGCAGTAAAGGTAACGAAATTGTTAAGCAAGCGGCAGCCTTGCTTGCCACTGACCCGCGGATTAATTATTGCGGTTTTATTGAGGGTGATGGCATTTTTCAGGGGCAAGTCGATGTGGTTGTGTGCGATGGCTTTATCGGCAATGTAGCACTGAAATCCAGCGAGGGTGCTGCCAGATTTATCAGCCAAATGCTGGCTGAATTATTTCGCAGTCATTGGCTTGGTCGCCTTGCGGCGTTTTTGCTTGCCAAGCCCCTTGCTGGGCTTAAGCTCGCACTGGATCCGGCACGCTATAACGGTGCTTATTTATTGGGGCTTAACGGCGTCGTGGTAAAAAGCCATGGCGCGGCTGATACTGTGGCTTTTGGTTATGCATTGGACGTGGCCATTGATGCGGCAACTAGAAATCTCCCAAGCGCTTTGCTCCCCGAACTTCAGGCGTAATTACAGTAATAAAATCTTTCAGCAACATTATATAGAGGATATATGGACAACAATAATCTGGCATTTGTATTCCCCGGTCAGGGCTCACAAAAGATAGGTATGCTAGCGGAATTGGCCGCAGAGAGTCCAATCGTTGAGACCACATTTGCTGAGGCGTCAGCGGCACTTGGTTATGACCTATGGGATATGATTCAACACGGAGAGCAGGAGCAAATTAATCTTACCGAGCGCACTCAGCCGATGTTATTGACCAGCAGTGTCGCTATTTGGCGCCTGTGGAGTGATAGGAATGGGCCTGTGCCAGGTCAAATGGCTGGTCATAGTCTTGGTGAGTGGTCCGCATTGGTGTGTGCTGGCGCGGTCGACTTTGTTGATGCCGTAAAAATAGTTCAGGCTCGAGGTGCTTTTATGCAGCAAGCAGTACCAGTGGGTGTTGGTGCTATGGCTGCGATATTGGGCTTAGATGATCAGGTTATTTTTGATGCCTGTGACTCTGCTCGTCAAGGTGAGGTCGTTGATGCGGTTAATTTTAATGCACCGGGTCAGGTAGTTATTGCCGGTTCAGCGGCTGCGGTAGATCGGGCGATAGACCTGTGTAAGCAGGCCGGTGCTAAGCGCGCGATGGCGTTGCCGGTCAGTGCGCCTTTTCATACGTCACTGATGAAACCGGCGGCCGAGCAACTTGCGGCGTTGGTTAGCAGCACCGCTTTTGCGACACCGACAATCCCAGTAATTCACAATGTTCACGCCCAATCGGAAACTGATGCTGAGCGAATTAAGGCATTAATGCTTGAACAAATTTATAAGCCAGTAATGTGGGTTGACTGTATTACTGCGCTAAAGCAGGGCGGTGCAAGTGTATTTGCTGAATGTGGGCCCGGTCGAGTGCTCAATGGCTTGACCAAACGAATCGACCGTGAGATCACATCATTCGCAATGGATGATCCGGCTAGCCTCGATAATGCGCTAACGTCGGTTTAAATAATAATTTTAGGAGTACAGCATGAGCGGAGAAAATAAGGTTGCATTAGTCACTGGTGCTAGTCGCGGTATCGGTGCTGCTATCGCCGATAGTCTGGGTGGCGCGGGTATTGTTGTTGTCGGAACAGCGACATCACAAGCTGGAGCCGATAGCATTAGCCAGCGTTTTGCTGAGCAAAATATTAATGGTCGAGGCATGGTGCTTAACGTCAACGATGCTAGCTCTATTGACGGCTTGCTGGCGGCTGTAGCTGATGAGTTTGGCGCGCCAACAATACTGGTGAATAATGCCGGTATCACCAAAGACAATATTCTAATGCGCATGAAGGAGGACGAGTGGCTAGATGTGGTCGACACCAATCTTACTGCTGTTTTCCGCTTGGCCAAGGCCTGTGTGCGCCCTATGACCAAGGCGCGTTGGGGCCGTATTATCAATATTAGCTCAGTGGTTGGCTCCATGGGCAATGGAGGGCAGAGCAATTATTCGGCAACCAAGGCCGGTGTCGAGGGTTTTTCTCGTGCGTTAGCCAAAGAGTTGGGGTCGCGAAGCATTACGGTTAATGCGGTGGCACCTGGGTTTATTGCTACTGACATGACTAAAGATCTTCCTGATGCCAATAAAGAGGCGATGCTCAGCCAAATTCCTCTTGCCCGTTTGGGTCAACCAGATGAGATCGCTGCGGTGGTCAATTTTTTGATTTCTGATGCTGCTGGCTATATTACAGGTGAGACCATTCATGTAAATGGTGGCATGTATATGGCCTAAATGATTGATTTATCACGTAATTCAGGATTTTTTTCACAGGGCACTAGCATTTTAGTATTTGTAAGGTAAAATGCCCGCCACTTAAACAGAGATATCGGTTATCTGAGCTCGCATGGCTTGGATACAACACAGACATCAGATCCCCTATAGGAGTGGAAACAGGATGAGCAATATTCAAGAACGCGTTATCAAAATGGTTGCAGAGCATCTAGGTGTTAAGGAAGACGAAGTGCAGACTACATCTAGTTTTGTAGAAGATCTAGGCGCTGACTCACTCGACACGGTTGAGTTGATTATGGCGCTTGAAGAGGAATTCGATGCTGAAATTCCTGACGAAGAGGCTGAAAAAATCGCTACTGTTCAAGACGCGATTACTTACATTACTGCCAACGGCTAATCCCGCACCGCAGAATAAAGCCGCTCCTTTTGGGGCGGTTTTTTTATGGGCGATACTTTTACATGGGCGATACTTTTGTCAAGGTTTGTCATAATGCATCAAAAATAATGGGAATAGCCGTATTAAGCCACTATGTCGAAGATGACATTTTTTTCGAGTATTGATGGAGTGTTTGTTAGCTCCGAAACGCGAGCGGAGCATTTGCTTCAGGATCGCGGC
>CBFHVP010000001.1:70579-75170 GCA_965659315.1 uncultured Porticoccaceae bacterium
ATGACATTTTTTTCGAGTATTGATGGAGTGTTTGTTAGCTCCGAAACGCGAGCGGAGCATTTGCTTCAGGATCGCGGCCTAGCCTATGGCCACGGATTGTTTGAGACTATGGCCTTACACCAAGGCCAGCTGCCACTGTTACAGCAACATCTACTGCGCCTTGTGACCGATGCGTGCAAGCTTGGTATCGATCTGTCCTTTGAGGCTGTTGAAACCTGCGTTAATGCGTTTATTGCGGCTTTAGCAGCAGAAGTTGTTGAAAATGCGGTGGTCAAGGTAATAATAACAGCGGGAGCAGGTGGGCGCGGATATCAGACCCCAGCCGAGCTACAGCCACATATTGTTTGTATTAGTAGCCCTCTACCCACTGACCTTGAACATCGGCGACGCAATGGTATCGATCTATGGTGCTGTCAGTATCAATTACCCCTTAATGCACAATTAGCCGGCATTAAGCATCTCAATCGCTTGGATCAAATATTCGCCCGCAATGAGTGTGATTCAGCAGGTTATGATGATGGTGTTATGTTTGCCACTGATGGCAGTTTAGTAGAAACTACATCAGCCAATATTTTTATTAAAACCGCCAGTGGGTGGGTGACACCAGCCCTCGATAGTGCCGGCGTTAATGGAGTGATGCGTACATTACTACTACAAGAGATATTTCCAGCTATGGAGTTGCCAGTGCGCAGTAGGGCAATCACTGCACATGAGCTCTGGGGCTGTGATGAGAGCTTTATTTGCAATGCCATTAGAGGCATAGTGCCGGTACTGTCGATCACTGACTCCTGCGAGCAAACTAAACTCAATTTGGCCATCGGAGTAGAGACAAAACGATTACAATCTCGGCTTAATAATGACTATGTTGGCTTCAAATGATTAGATCTGTTATGCGTGTCGCTGTTGTTCTTGCCCTGGTGTTAGCAGTCGCTGGTATCTGGGTGTATAGCGCTATCCAGCAACATTTAGACGCGCCTGTTAATCTGCAGTCGCAGACCTTCGACGATAAAGGCCGTTTTTTATGGCTTGTGGCTCGCGGAAGTAATCTTAATCAAATCAACCGGCAATTATATAACCAGCAAATACTGTCTCATTCCCGCGTTATGTCGGCCTACGCGACTATCACTGGTCGAACCGAGATTCAGGCGGGCAGTTATTTAGTGACACCCACTGATAGTGCGCGCTCTTTACTGAGAAAGTTTAACCGTGGTGATGTGGTCCGAGAGCAGATTACTTTTCCTGAGGGCTGGTCCTTTAAGCAGTGGCTTAGCCATATTTCGGCACAGCCTCAGTTCTCGTCTATCGCAACAATGTCGGTTGATGAACTATTACTCGAGGCTGGGATTGATGTCGCTCATCCTGAGGGATGGTTTTTCCCTGATACCTATAGTTACAGTGCGACAAACACTGTCTCTGATATTCTCAATCAAGCCCATAATAAGATGCAAGAGTTATTGGCACGGGCGTGGCAAGATCGCGATCCAGATTTACCCTATAAGTCTGCCTATGAAGTACTGATTATGGCTTCGATTATAGAAAAAGAAACTGGCTTAGCGGAGGAGCGCGATGCCATTGCCGGAGTGTTTGTCCGGCGTCTTAATCGAGGCATGCGGTTACAGACTGATCCTACGGTTATCTATGGTATGGGTGACAGTTACCGAGGCAATATTCGGCGTGCTGATTTAAAGCGACGAACGCCCTATAATACCTATCGAATAAAAGGGTTGCCGCCAACGCCTATCGCTATGCCAAGTGCCGCCGCGCTTGAAGCTGCTGTTCACCCATTGCCTGGTTCTAGTCTTTATTTTGTTGCCCGTGGCGATGGTGGCCATTATTTTTCCGACAGTCTTGAGGAACATTTGCGTGCGGTTAAACAGTATCAGATTACCAACAGAGCACGAAATTATCAGTCGGCACCCCCCAGAAAGGATAATAAGTAGGGTTTAGATGCGCGGTAAATTTATCACTATCGAAGGGACTGAAGGGGTTGGTAAAACCACCAATATTCAGTTTATACAAGATTGGTTGTTAGCCAAAAATCTTACCTTTGTTGCCACCCGCGAACCCGGAGGCACACCGCTTGCCGAGCAAATTCGTGAGCTTTTATTAGTGCCTAGAGACGAGTTAGTTTGTAATACTGCCGAATTATTATTGATGTTTGCTGGCCGAGCTCAGCATATCAATCAGGTCATAGAGCCGAACCTTAACCAGGGAGCTTGGGTTCTTTGTGACCGCTTCACCGATGCCACCTATGCCTACCAAGGTGCTGGCCGCAATATGAGTGACCGCTTGATTGCTGAACTGGAAACTATTGTTCAGCGGAGTCTGCGACCTGATCTAACACTTATTCTTGATATACCGGTCGAGTTGGGCCTGAAACGAGCCAGTGATCGCAGTGAGCCCGATCGCTTTGAGCAGGAAAAAATGGCGTTTTTCCAAGCGGTACGCAATGGCTATTTGAATATTGCTCAGCGGGACCCTGAGCGCTGTGTGGTGATTGATGCATCACAGCCACTGATTGCGGTACAGGAAAGTATTCAGTTAGCCCTCGATGCATTTTGGTCGACCACGCGGGACGCACAATAGTGACTGCGGCAGAGACCGCTCACAAAGTTGCTCTGCAACTGCCTTTGCCTTGGCAGGAGTCAATATGGCAACGCCTTAATCAGCGTCTAGAACAGGGTCGATTACCTCATGGGTTGATGCTCTGCGGACCTAAAGGGATCGGTGTTGAGCGCCTAGCAACCGCACTTGCTCAGCGCCTTATGTGCGATGCTGAGATGAGTAAATATGCGTGCGGTACCTGTAAAGCTTGCCAGCTGATGATGGCGGGCAATCATCCCGATATTTCGCTTCTTGCGCCAGAGGAGGAGGGCAAGAGAATACTTATTGATGAGGTGCGTCATGTGATTGGTCGTTTAACTAAAACTGCACAGCAGGGTGGTTGGAAAGTTGTCCTTATTAGCCCCGCTGAAGCGATGAATAACAATGCCAGTAATGCGCTACTTAAAAGTCTTGAGGAGCCGCAAGATAAAACATTATTGATTTTGGTGGCGCATCGCCCCAGCTTAGTGTCTGCGACCATTCGTAGTCGCTGTCAAATTGAGCACTTGCCTGTGCCAGACCGACAACTTGCCGAACAGTGGTTAAATGAGGTTACTGGGGATAAGGAGGCGATCGCAGAACCGCTGCAGTTAGCCGGAGGAAAACCGCTGCTAGCACTGGAGTATATGCAGGGTGACAGTTTCGAAGCTCGACAGCATTTTGAGCAGTTGATCAATAACGTTCGTCTCGGTGACCTGTCGCCAATGAGTGCAGCTCAGCAGTGTCAAAAGCTCAACAGCGATGATATGTTAGATTGGTTTATGCACTACTTGCACCGTCTAGTAACGGGTGAATTACACAATCGCCCGAATCCCGCGCTGTTTGCCTTTTCCGATAAATTGCGCGATGCCCGCGGCTGGGTGCTATCTAATTCTAATATTAATCCGCAGCTTCTCTGGGAAGGGCTATTTATGGATTGGTCAAAGGTATTTCGCTCGGCTTAATCGTGCGAATTGAGCAGTTTGTGCGGAGCCGAGGCTTGAATATTTGCTTCACTGTAGGTTGTACAGGAAAAGGTATTACTTATGGGTAGCGACTATGAACGCAGGTCTGGGGATCTGTCACTAAAGATTAGTGATCGAGTGGAGCTCCATCGTCACTATATGCCATTTGTTGATAAGGGAGGTCTGTTTGTTCCTACTGCAGACACTTATCAATTGGGAGACAATGTACGTGTCGTGTTATCGGTCTACCTGCTCACAGAGCCAGAGCCGATAAATGGTGATGTCGTTTGGGTAGCCTGTTGCGGTTTTGGAGGTATCAGACGATCGGGTGTGGGCGTAAGACTGTCTCGACAACAGGCTAGTCTGAAACGGCAAATAGAGCAGGTGTTAATCGATATGCTGTGGTCGGATTATCCGACTTTAACAATGTAATAACCTAGTTGAGGCACAGCAGTGTCCCAATGAGTCAATTAAGCAAATAGGAACTGGTCAACGATGTTAGTAGATTCACATTGTCATCTGGATCATTTGGATGTAGCAGATCGTGAGGGTGGACTTGAAGCGGTGCTGGCGGATGCTCACGCCCGAGGTATTACAAAATTCCTCAGTGTCGCCGTAGACTTGGCGACCTCCGCATCTCTCGTGGATTTAACTGCTTTATATAATAATATTTTCTCGTCCGTAGGTGTGCATCCATTACAAAAGGTTGAGCAGCCTGTGCCTACGGTAGATCAATTGCTGGCTTTGGCGGAAGCGCCGAATGTTGTGGCAATTGGTGAAACTGGATTAGATAATTTTTATAGCGCCGATACTTATCAATGGCAACGCGATAGCTTTATCAATCATCTCAAGGCCAGCCAACAATGTAACAAACCGATAATTATCCACACCAGAGAGGCGCGGGATGAAACTATTGCGCTGTTACGCCAATATCCATTGCAGGCAGGCGGGGTAATGCATTGCTTTACTGAGACTTGGGAGATGGCTGCGGCGGCGCTCGAACTGGGCTTCTATATTTCTTTTTCCGGTATTGTTACGTTTAA
>CBFHVP010000002.1:0-10484 GCA_965659315.1 uncultured Porticoccaceae bacterium
ACATAATGATCAGTCAGTTAGTCAGTCTGTTATTGGATTAACCTCCTCTAGAAATGCTGAGTTTGTAAAATCGTTGGGTTGCTGTGATCAGGTTGTGCTGTATAACAATGAGCATCAGGTCGATGCTTCAGTGCCCACGGCCTATGTCGATATGTCTGGTGATAAACGCCTTACCACGAGCCTGCATCAGCATATACGCGACAATATGGTGGAAAGCTGTATGGTCGGGGCCAGTCATTGGCAAGATGGGGGCAAGGTAGGAGAGTTGCCCGGCGTACGTCCAAGATTCTTCTTTGCTCCGGGGCAGATTGAAAAGCGCAATAAAGAATGGGGCGCGGGTGTTGCCATGGCTAAAGCAATGACAGCCAGTGCCGATGTCGCCACAAGAGTGGCAGATGATATTACCGTTGAATGGATTGATGGCGTGGAAAGTCTCGCTGAGCAATGGGCGCACTTATTGGATAATCAGATTAGTCCCAGCACAGGGTTGATGGTAGCGTTATGAAAAAAATAATTAGTCTTGCTCTGCTATTGATTTTTGCTGGCTTTTTCGGCTGGCAAAACCGTGTTGATATCCTTGTTTTTGCGGCTCCGAAGTTATAGGAAGTTTTTCGGTCGGTCGCCGACCATCGAGCTATTGAATGGCCTCGTGGTCCTGAGGCACCTCATCTGGACCCAAGTGATTGACCGCCTAATGTCGTACTGATTGTCACTGATGATATAGGCTTTATCTGCCAGAGAATCACCCCGAGGTTGTCAATGCAAAAGTCAGCGCCGACCCTATTGATAATATGGTGTGGGCAACGGGGCGCTATGCCGTGCGCTTTAAGCCCAGCGCGAGTGGCGATGAAGAATTTCAACCCAAGGGTTATGTGACGGACTATTACACTGATGAAGCTATCAAGGTAATTGAGAATAATCGTCATCGACCATTTCTCTTATACCTGGCGCACTGGGGTATTCATAATCCGCTTCAGGCTAGCCGAGAAGACTATGATGAGCTGTCTCGTATTAAGGATCATCGTCTGCGTGTTTACTCTGCCATGATTCGCGCTGTGGATCGTAGTATCGCCCGGGTTACTCAGAGTCTTGCGGATAATGGCCTTGCTGAAAATACGCTAGTTATTTTTACGAGCGACAATGGTGGTGCTGGCTATATTGGTTTATCCGATATTAATAAGCCCTTTCGCGGCTGGAAGTTAAACCATTTCGAAGGAGGCACTCATGTGCCTTTTATGGCGAAATGGCGGCTGCTCGACATCAAACATTATTTTGGCGAGAGGGGAATCAGCAGACGGTATTGCATAGCGATTGGAAATTAATTCGTGCGGATCAATATCACTTATCGCAACCTGCACCGCAGGCAAAATGGTTATTTAATTTAGCGCAGGATCCCACCGAGCAAATTAATCTAGCGTCGCAAAATGGCGACAAGGTGGCGGAGTTAGAAGGCTTGTTGGCGGCGCATAATGCCGAGCAGATGGAACCCCTATGGCCCAGTGTGTTTAATAGCCCGCAGCAGATTGATAAAACCAGTAATGAGCCGATTGAGGAAGGTGAGGAGTTTATATACTGGCCAAACTAGTTCTCTGTTTGTACTGCTTCTACTATAAAAAAGGCATAGCTATTGGGCTGTGCCTTTTTGTTTTGACTGCTCTAATTGTCTGCTTTAAACGGTAAAACCGCCATCGACAACAATACATTCACCATTGGTATAACTACTAGCATCTGATACCAAATATAGTACTGACCCCGCCATCTCATCTGGTTCCGCATGGCGTTGCATGGGGATAGTGGCGATGGCCTTATTGTAGATTTTTTCGTCGCTAAATAATGCGCCGGCAAATTGAGTTTTAGTCATACCCGGAAGAAGCGCATTAACGCGGATACCCAAGCCACCGCATTCCTTGGCAAAGGCTTTGGTCATATTAACCACAGCGGCTTTACTAATAGAGTAAATACCCTGCATAGGTCCCGGTTGCAGGGCATTGATGGACGCCGTATTAACAATCGCGCCGCCACCATTGTCGCGCATCAGTTTGCCCGCTTCGATGGACATAAAGAAATAACCGCGAATATTAACGTCAACAGTCTTGGTGTAAGCGCCGAGGTCGGTATCCAGAATATGTCCAAAGTATGGGTTGGTTGCTGCGTTATTAACCAGTATGTCGAGTTTACCGTGCATCTGTTTAATCTGTGCAAAACAGTTTTCGATATCACCCATATTACCGACATGACAAGCCAGTGCTTCAGCACTGCCGCCTGCGGCGATAATGGTATCTGCTACCGCTTGGCAGCCATCAATTTTGCGACTTGAGACAATAACATGAGCGCCATTTTCAGCCAAAAGTTTGGCAATTGATTCACCGATGCCGCGACTTGCACCTGTGACTAAGGCAACTTTGCCGGTTAGATTAAATAGATTAGTAGCCATGATTTTCCTCAAAAATTATTATGTAGTTAAACGATTAAAATGAGCCTGAATAGCGGATCGCATCAAATTACGCATAGTGCTAAAGCTGTTGCGACCTTTGCTTGCCAAGCTGGTTGCCAATGCAATTACTTGTCTCTGTACTTGTGAAGTCGGTTGAATACTATTGACCATCTGTAAGTTCATTTTTTATAAGCTGATTCTTTATACTTTAATTCACCAGCGATAGCTTTTTATCGCTAGTAGCCAGCTTTACCGTCGATCAGTTTTTTATAGAATTTAGTGTCAAGTAGTTGATACTGTTCTGATTTTGGTTGGCGCACATAAATCGGTTCATCCACCTGATCAAGATGATAGGCTTGTTGCTTTAATTTACCTTTAAACAGTTTAAAGGTGCCGGTAGTATCTTGTTCTTGTTGAATACGAACAAATACTGGTCGGGCAAAGGCCGGCAATTCACGATCAACATAGGCGGTGAAAGCCACGATATCAAAGGTATGACCTGGTTTTAAGGTAATTGCGGCCATACCGGCTTTACCTTCAGCGCCGGGTACGTCGACACCATAAATATTACTGATTTCAATTTGCTCACAAGCGTTAAGAATCTCGCCCACTTCATTGGTTGAAACATTTTCGGCACGCCAACGAAACGTATCACCAACACGATCGACAAATTGGTAATGGGGTAAACCCATGGCAAAGCCCACATCAACTTTTCGCACTAGATCGCCTGTATTAAACCAACGATCACCAGGCTCGCGTAGATCAGTGAGTATTTTGCTATTGGTAGCATCAGCGTTTTTATAGCCATCGAACTTATACTTGTCATCAATTTTCCCCAGCATCAGACCTGGCTCCCCTACAGGGACTTCAATTACCTTGCCATTTTCATCGAGCACCATTTCATCATTATCGATATCGTATTTGACTAGCATAACTACTACTGCACCGGTACCAATAGTCGAGTCTTTATTAAGGATATTTAAAAAAGACACATTGCCTTCACTTGCACCATAGATTTCTGTAATCCGTTTGACGCCAAATCGATGGCGAAAACTATCCCAAATATCTGGGCGTAAGCCATTGCCAAGCATGGTTTTTAATGGGTTGTCTTTTTCTTCTGGGCATGCGGGCGCCATCGCGAGATAGCGACATAATTCTCCGACATAAACAAATAATGATGTCTGATACTGCTGTACCTCTGGCCAAAATTGACTGGCAGAAAAGCGCCGGCGCACAAACATTGAAGCGCCGGAGTAAAGACAACTGCCAATACCCAATAGAAAACCAGTGGCGTGGTAAAGCGGTAGGCAGATATACATACGATCCGAGGGTTTAGCATGAAAACCGACTTTAGAATAAGGTTTGGCGGCGGACATAATTCTACGATGGTAGATAACGGCAGGTTTGGGTAATCCGGTAGTGCCAGAGGTAAAGATATATAAGGCAATCTCACCGGCAATAATATCTTCAGTTTCCGACAGATTGTCAGAGGGCATATTGGCCAGAGAAGCGCTAAAATCTGTCGCCCAATCAGGAGCAGTAGCATTAAGCATGGGATCATTGACCCAGAGGTAATCTTTATCTGTTAAGTCGACCTGATCTTTTATTGCGGTTATTTGAGGCAATAATTCTTGACCGACCAGACATTTTTTCGACTCGATAATGCTAATGCAATGTGCCAGAGGCCGATCTGTCAAGCCTGTATTGATTAGGCCCGCAGTGGCGCCAATCTTAGCCAGAGCGAAAACGCTACAGAGTAGTTCGATGCGATTTTCAATCAGCACAGATACACAGTCACCGCGGCTAACGCCTTGCTGTTTTAAACTATGAGCAAATTGGTTGGTTAATGCATTAAACTCAGACCAGTTAAGTTCAGTACCCTCACAAACTATTGCTGATTTAGTTGGGTATTTGGCTGCCGTCCGTTGAAACATCAGCCCCAATGATGTTTTTTCATTGTCAGCAGGGGGTTTGAAAAAGAGTAATGTGGGTGCGGCCTGTATAAAATTCCAGATCACGCGAAAAAACTCGATGGTCACATTCATTGATTGCCCCTAGTGTGATGTGTAGCTTTAATAATTTTTGTGCAAGCTCGATGCTTGTATAACTGGCAATATTATGACATTTTAAGTGTCAATAAAAAACCACAGCTTGTAATACTGATTATATCGGAGTGATTATGGTTTCAGGAAAGCTGCGCTATAAAAAATGCGTCCAGTCGGTCATGGGCAAGCAAATTGCTTACATTGACGAGGGTGATGGCGATCCAATTGTACTTTTGCATGGTAACCCAACGTCGTCCTACCTATGGCGCAATATTATCCCGCAATTAGAGGGTTTAGGTCGAATTATAGCCCCTGATCTAATCGGTCAGGGAGACTCTGACAAGTTACCTGTCTCTGAGGGGGCCGAGCGTTACTCTTTTCGGGTTGCCTACGATTATTTGGATGGCCTATTAACCGCTATTGGTGCAGATCAAAAAGTCACATTGGTCATCCATGATTGGGGTAGTGCGCTAGGGTTTTATTGGGCGCAACAGCATCCAGCGGCTGTGCGCGGCATAGCTTATATGGAGGGCATTGTCTGTCCGCTGTCATGGGATGACTGGCCTGAACAGGCACGAGGTATTTTCAAAGGCTTTCGCTCCAATAAAGGCGAAGATATGATTCTGCGGCGCAATATGTTTATTGAGCAGGTATTGCCGAGCTCAGTATTAAGAGATCTGACCGAGCAGGAGATGGCCGTCTATCGACGTGGTTTTGAGCAACCAGATGATCGCCAGCCTACCTTAAGTTGGCCACGACAGATTCCGTTAGAGGGTCAACCATCTGATATGGTTGCGTTGGTCGATAGCTATGGTCAGTGGATGGCGACTAACTCGATAGCCAAGTTATTTATCAATGCCGAACCGGGCTCTATTCTTACTGGTAAACCGCGAGAGTTTTGTCGCAGTTGGCCCAATCAAACAGAGGTTACAGTGGTTGGCACACATTTTATTCAGGAGGATTCTCCAATCGATATCGGTCGTGCTATTGCCAAATGGTACAGAGCTATTGATGATGATAATTCATCTGTCCAATAATCTAGAAATAAGAGATCACTGCTATGTCTACTATCCCCGTTTATATGGTTGTTAACTTAAAAGTCACCGATGCTGATCAATATCGCAAATATGAAAAAGGGTTTTTCCCGCTGCTAAAGAAATACGGCGGCACATTTTTAACCTTTGATGATAGTCCGATCAACCTTGAGGCTGCATCACCTAGAGAGGGGCGCATGATTATTTTCAGCTTTCCCTCAGCGCAGGCGGCAACAGATTGGTGGGCGGATGCAGACTATCAGGCGCTTAGTGAATTTAGGCGCGCTGGTACCCATATGGAGTTCCTAACCATGGTCCACGGGCTACCGCCGAGAGATTGAGTTGTCCTAGGGGAGTTGACTTAAAGTCGAAATTAACTGGTCGTTGAGACGACTCACCATTACCAAATAAGAGCGCTCTGGCGAACCAGGCTAGCTAAACCTGTAAATTAGCTTTAAGACAGGCCTTCTTTAGCGCTCATCCCTCGGGCAGGTGGCGTTAAGAGTCTGTGAGAGCTGCAGGCATTGCAACCGTGCCACAGGCGGTATTGCGCATTTCGCAGGTAGGTTGGGTGCCTAAGTAATATCAATTTACCAAGAATGACTTATCGTCCATCGATGCGTTTACTGCCGGTGCTTAATTGTTGAGTGGCAATTGTGGCATCGCACGCTTTGCTAAAAAGTGACCCAAGGTTCGCTATTTGCTGCGCAAGCAATCACTGAAATAGATAAACTAGTTGCACTGCAACTCTAGGTCGGTATGATATTACGGCATTTATTGTGCCAATATATTGATAGCAATTCAGGTAATGCCTTGCATGGGGGAATGTTGATGTTAGCAGCGACAAGTTTGTGGCTTGTGACAGCCATTTTTTATGGTCTATTTTGGGTCTGGTATGTCGGACTTCGAGGTAAGCTTTCGGATGCAGAAGTTGAGCAGTATATGCAGCGCTTCGAAGCGATTGGATTGTCTGCAGAGAAACACAGCAACCTGCGTTACTTTCTGGAAAATGATGATGGCCGCGAATGGTTTATGGTTAACCTTCTAGAGTTAAAGCGGCCCAAGTCTGAGTCTGCCGCGTTATTAAGTAGTTACTCTAAAATATTTATGGGCAGTATGTTTAAAAGAGCTGGCCATGCATTTTTTGTCGCCCAAGCTAAAGCCAAAAATATCGAAAATGTGCAGTGTGATCAGGCGGATAACTGGACAACGGCAGCGTTAGTGCGTTATCGCAGTCGTCGTGACTGTGCTGAAATATTTTTGCAAACATTTGGCAGTGAACACCATGATGATAAATTAGCAGCGTTAGAAAAGACTCTAGCTTTTCCTGCGACAACTACCATGCTGCTGGGTTCGCCTCGAGTGCTTGTCGCTCTGGGGCTTGCTTTGATCAGCGCATTAATTCAGATCGTATTTTTATAACATAATAATGAGAATTCTATGAGCAACAATGCCTTATTCGAGCCATTTCAATTGGGTCAACTGCAGTTAAAAAACCGTATAGTGATGGCGCCTATGACGCGCAATTTTTCCCCCAATGATAATATCCCCGGCGACAATGTTGTTGACTACTACCGCCGTCGCGCCGAAGGCGGGGTCGGTTTAGTTATTACAGAGGGTACTTGCGTGGGTCATGCCGGCGCCAGTGGTTATCCTGCTGTACCCTATTTCCATGGTGAAGCACGCTTGGCAGGGTGGAAGAAAGTGGTTGATGCGGTGCATGCTACGGGGGGCAAAATAGCGCCACAGCTTTGGCATGTTGGTGCGGTGCGTAAAACAGGAACGCTACCAGAGGGCGATGTGCCCGGTTATGGTCCTTCGGGGATGAATGTCCCAGGTAAGGCCAACCGTAGAGTGATGACTCAACAGGATATTGATGATGTGGTTGCTGCTTTTGCCCAAGCTGCTGCGGATGCCCAACGAATTGGTTGTGATGCCGTTGAGTTACATGGTGCCCATGGTTATTTAATCGACCAATTTTTTTGGCAGGGAACTAACCAGCGCGATGATCACTACGCCGGATCCTTAGAAAACCGCAGTCGTTTTGCTCTAGAGATTATTCAGGCGGTGCGCGCTGCAGTTGGGCCTGACTTCCCAATTATTCTGCGCTGGTCACAATGGAAACAGCAAGACTACACAGCTCGTTTGGTAACGACTCCGCAAGAGCTCGAGCGATTTTTACTGCCGTTGTCGGAGGCCGGGGTAGATATTTTTCACTGCTCCCAGAGACGTTTTTGGGAACCCGAATTTGCAGGCAGTGAGCTTAATTTGGCGGGTTGGACTCAGCAGATAACAGGCAAGCCTGCAATTACAGTGGGCAGTGTTGGTCTTGATGCAGATTTTATGCCCAAGCCGGGTGAGGTGACATTTAAAGAGGCCGATCCAGCAAGTCTGGATACTCTGTTGTATCGCATAGATCAGGGAGAGTTTGATTTGGTCGCGGTAGGTCGTGCATTAATCGCCAATCCAGATTGGGTTAACTTAGTAGAGGCCAAACGTATGGCTGAGTTAAAACCATTCCGTAAACAGCATCTCCGTGAGTTGGTGTAAGGGCTAGTAGTATGAAGATAATAGCTATTATCGATATTAGAAGAGGGCAGTAATCTATGGAACTCAAGAATAAAATAGTCGTTATCACCGGTGCTGGCAGCGGTATTGGTCGTGCTCTGGCGGTGCGCTTTCATGCGGAAGGTGCTAAGCAGATTATCTGTGCCGATATCAATCTTGCTAATGCGCAGCAGACCGCCGATATGATTGGTGGTGTCGCTATGATGGCCGATGTCTCCCGTGAGCAGGATACGGCGCGCATTATTGAAGAGACTGAGACATCTATTGGTCCCATCGATCTATTCTGTTGCAATGCCGGCGTTGGTCTGGGTGAGAGCATTGACTCTCCAAATGCCGAATGGCAGGCGATCTGGGATATTAATGTTATGTCTCATGTCTATGCCGCTCGTCATCTTGTTCCACGGATGGTTAAACGAGGCGGAGGCTATTTTCTTAACACCTCATCCGCAGCTGGTCTGCTAAATCAAATCGGTGGCGCTGCCTATGGTGTGACAAAACATGCGGCCGTGGGCTTTGGTGAGTGGCTAGCTATTCATCATCAGCACGAAGGTATCGGTGTGTCGATGCTCTGCCCTCAAGCAGTGCGCACCGCAATGACCGCTGTTGATAATGATGCTGTAGCCGCTGCGGCTAATAATGGCATGATCGAGCCAGAGGAACTTGCCGAAACAGTCGTTGAAGAGCTGCGTAAAGAGAGCTTTTTGATATTGCCTCATCCGATTGTTAAAGAGTATATGCAAAACAAAACGACCAATTACGATCGTTGGATTAGTGGTATGAATAAATTAATGCGCAAGCTTACCGGTATTATCTAGTTAAAAAATTAAGGAGAGAAACTAATGGGTTTTGAATTAAGTGCCAGAGCGGAAGAACTGAATGAACGCCTAAAAGTGTTTATGGATGAGCATATTTATCCTCGAGAGCGAGATTATGATGAGTTTACCAGCGACCAAAATAATCTTTGGCAGTATCCGGACTGGTATCAGGGGCTCAAAGATGAAGCTAAAAAACAGGGATTATGGAATCTATTTTTACCGGAGGAATACCAACCATGGAGTCCCGGCTTAACTAATTTAGAGATTGCGCCGCTATTTGAAACCATGTCTCGATCAGTCTGGGCACAGCAGATTTTTAATTGTAATGCGCCCGATCGCGGCAATATGGAGGTGCTAGCCAAGTACGGCACACCAGAGCAACAAAAACAGTGGTTAGAGCCACTTCTAGCCGGTGAGATTCGCTCCGCCTATGCGATGACCGAGCCCGATGTGGCGTCGTCCGATGCGACTAATATGGAACTTAAAATCGAGCGTGATGGCGATGAATATGTGCTTAACGGTCGCAAGTGGTGGACCACCGGCGTAATCGGCTCTGCCTGTAAAATCATGTTGGTGATGGGTAAATCTAATCCAGATGGACCGCGCCACCAACAGCACAGCACCATTCTGGTGCCTACTGATACTCCAGGGGTGACTATGTCTCGCCCACTTAGAGCGTTTGGCGAGTACCATTCGCCCGGCGGTGAGGGAGATATGATTTTTAGTGATGTGCGCGTACCTGTAACCAATCTGATTCTCGGCGAGGGCCGGGGTTTTGAGATTGCTCAAGGCCGTTTGGGGCCGGGTAGATTTCAGTATGCCATGATGTTTGTTGGTATGGCTCAGCGCAGTTTAGAGTTAATGTGTGAACGGGCGCAAAAGCGTGTAGCCTTTGGTGAGGCGCTAAGCAAAAAAACCAGTGTTCAGCATGAGATTGCGCGTAGTCGCTGTGATATTGAGCAGTGCCGACTGCTGGTCTTGGCCGCAGCTGAAAAAATGGATAAATACGGTATTGACGGTGCTCGAGAGGATATCTCTATGCTGAAGATTGTGGCGCCAAAGATGTGTGAAGATGTTTCCAGCCGCGCCATGCAAATATTTGGAGGTATGGGCGTATGTCAGGATACGCCGTTAGCCCATATTTTTGCCACGAGTCGTTTCTGTCGCATCGCCGATGGTCCAGATGAAGTGCATATGTCTCAGTTAGCCAAAATGACTATGCGCTCACTTAATAGGCAATCACAATAAGTAAGTGAAATGGAGGAGTGATTATGAGTTTTTCATCTAATGTACTGAGTATCGAAAAGCAAGGTAAGGTCGGTATAGTTTGGCTAGATCGTGAGAGTAAATATAACGCACTATCCACCGAACTTTGGTCAGCCATTCCCAGTGCTCTGGATGCGTTGTGCAGTGATCAAGAGATCGGCGCCATTGTCCTTGCCGGAAGAGGCAAGCATTTTTGCGCCGGTATCGATCTTGTCGAAGACGGTTTAAGTCAGCATAAAAAAGCGCAAGCTCGCTCTAAAGCAGAAGCAAATATGCAACAGTTGGCGAATACACAAAAATTCCAAGCGGCTATTACCGCGTT
>CBFHVP010000002.1:10780-11432 GCA_965659315.1 uncultured Porticoccaceae bacterium
CAGGTATAGCGCTGGCTAATGAAATTGCCGCCAATTCTCCACTGGCGGTACGCGGCACTAAGTTTATTCTGCGCCAGTCGGAGAACCTTACTGACGATCAGAGTTTAATGCTGAATGGTATGTACACCATGATTAACAGCCTAGAATCAAATGATTTGCAAGAGGGTATTACGGCCTTTGCAGAACGGAGGCCAGCTAAGTTTACTGGTAGTTAAGGAATTTTTGGTGCTTGAAGAATGCTTGATATGGATGGCCAAGCGCACTCTTCAGGGATGAGAACTCCGATTGTGTCAGTAAAAGACATCGGTATAAATACCAACCATAGCATCCAAAGTGCCACCAATTGGTTAAGACTATAGAGTCTAAATTGATAGAGGTACAAATATAAACTCAGAATAATTCCCTGCGTCAATAATGACGCGAGTATATTACCTGCAAGCAGACCGACGGTTACCGCAGTGTCATAGATTTTCTAGTATTGCAGTTTTTTACGGGAAGAGAGAGGGACCTTTGGCTCAATAAGCATCAAACAATTAGAACGGCATATAGTTTGGATGCCGTTATTATTTCAAGTGAGGATTCGATAGATAATTCCTCTTCTTTCTATCAGTTTCTACTAGCAAAACTATATTGCACATCATTGATAACATTA
>CBFHVP010000002.1:11766-15256 GCA_965659315.1 uncultured Porticoccaceae bacterium
ATCGAATTAACTGATGATAACGGACCCATAGATAAAATATCCTTCACCACATTGTACGGGCGACTTGGGGCTAAATGGAGTGAGAATATATCTGGCGAATTGCGCCTAGGTCTCGCTAGTAGCAAGGAGAGATATGTAGATCGTATGCTCGAGATGAAAGGCTTTGGAGGTGTCTATGTGAAAGTTGGCGCGCCAGTCAGTGAAACTTTTTATCCTTATGCCATTATTGGTAAAACAAGAGGGAAGCTTGGTATTTCTGTTAATACTCCCAGTGCCACCAAGAACAGTGCCACCAAAACCAGTGATACTAAGTCAGATACCTCATTCGGTTTTGGTGCAGACGTGAAGATATTTGATTCGGTTACAATCAATCTTGAATATATGAACTACATAGATAAGCCTGTGAATGATTTTGCTGGGTTTGCCCTCGGACTTACCTTTGACCTCTAATAGTTGATAAAACTTTTGAGGATCGCGTAGTAAATTTTTTTACCTAGAGATTTACCCTACCTTGAGATTATTTAGTCAGGGTAGGGTTGTTAGTTTTATCGATGTAACTATTTCCCATAGTAAATCAGGCTAATTAAGTGAAATTTTTGTCGCTATCAGGCAATATACTCAATCAGAGAACAACTACCACGGGAAAAAAATGAAACTTGAATCTCTAGCACTCCATCACGGCTACGAATCTGAAGCCACCACAAAATCTGCCGCTGTTCCTATCTACCAAACAACATCTTATACCTTTGATGATACGCAACATGGCGCGGATCTCTTTGACCTTAAAGTGCCGGGTAACATTTACACGCGCATTATGAATCCAACCACTGATGTGTTGGAGCAACGTCTAGCGGAAATGGAAGGTGGCATCGGCGGTCTTTGCTTGGCTTCAGGTATGGCAGCTATCACCTATGCTATCCAATGTATTACAGATGTTGGTTCAAATATCGTCAGCACCTCACAGCTGTATGGTGGTACCTATAACCTGTTTGCTCACACGCTTCCAAGGCAGGGCGTAGGAAGTGCGTATGGCGTCTCACGATGACTTTGCGGGTCTGGAGGCGTTAATAGATGAGAATACCAAAGCCGTTTTCTGTGAATCCATAGGCAACCCAGCCGGTAATATCGTCGACCTTCAAGTCCTTGCCGATATAGCGCACCGCAATGGCGTTCCATTGATGGTTGATAGCACCGTAGCTAGCCCCTATCTGTGCCGTCCCATCGATCAGGGTGCCGATATCGTTATTCATTCGTTGACCAAATATATTGGCGGCCACGGTACCACTGTCGGCGGCATTATTATTGATTCTGGCAAATTCGACTGGGCAGCCAATAAAGAGCGTTTCCCAATGCTGAATACACCCGACCCCTCCTATCATGGTGTGGTATACACTGAGGCCCTTGGCCCTGCAGCCTTTATTGGTCGTTGCCGAGTAGTGCCTCTGAGAAATACCGGTGCTGCGCTGTCACCTCATAGCGCCTTCCTGATCCTGCAAGGGTTAGAAACGCTTGGTTTGCGTATGGATCGCCATTGTGAAAACGCATTGGCGGTCGCCCAGTTTTTACAAAACCATACAAAGGTTGAATGGGTTAACTATGCCGGCTTGGATAATAGCCCCTACAAAGCTACGTGCGATAAAATCACCGGTGGTAAGGCGTCGGGAATATTGAGTTTTGGTATAAGTGGCGGCAAAGAAGCAGGGGCACGATTTATCGACGCGCTCCAAATGATACTGCGGTTGGTCAATATAGGTGATGCTAAATCACTGGCCTGCCATCCTGCCTCAACTACCCATCGCCAGTTAAATGCGGAAGAGCTCGCGACTGCGGGCGTATCTGAGGATTTGGTGCGTATCTCTGTGGGCATCGAGCATGTTGAGGATATTATTGCGGATATTAGTCAGGCGCTTGAAAAGGCTTGAGTACTCTTGTTGCCTTTACTGTACCTGATTAGTGAAAGTGCCATCAGGGAAATAGAGATTTGGCTGTAAGTTTATGATTTGTATAGAAATAATGGTGGGCCCAGTAGGACTTGAACCTACGACCAATCGATTATGAGTCGACTGCTCTAACCAACTGAGCTATGGGCCCTTAACTTTACTTTATTCGTCGATAAAACTACGCAGATGATCGGAGCGAGTAGGGTGACGCAACTTGCGCAGTGCCTTGGCTTCAATCTGACGAATACGTTCACGGGTAACGTCGAACTGCTTGCCCACTTCTTCTAAGGTATGGTCAGTATTCATATCAATACCGAAGCGCATACGCAGCACCTTGGCTTCTCGCGCAGTCAAGCTGCCGAGTACACCACGAGTTGAGTCTGTGAGGTTGTACTTTGTGGCCTCGTCTACCGGTAGGGCGATGGTAGTATCTTCAATCAGATCACCAATACTGGCATCTTCATCTTCACCAATCGGTGTCTCCATGGAGATAGGCTCTTTGGCAATCTTGAGCACTTTGCGAATTTTATCTTCAGGCATTTCCATGCGTTCCGCTAATTCCTCTGGACTCGGCTCACGGCCCATTTCCTGAAGCATTTGACGAGAGATACGATTGAGCTTGTTGATGGTTTCAATCATATGCACGGGAATTCGGATTGTACGTGCCTGATCAGCAATAGACCTGGTGATCGCCTGACGAATCCACCAGGTAGCATAGGTGGAGAATTTGTAGCCACGGCGATATTCGAATTTATCTACCGCTTTCATCAGGCCGATATTGCCCTCTTGAATCAGATCCAAGAACTGCAGGCCGCGGTTGGTGTATTTCTTAGCGATAGAAATCACCAAACGCAGGTTGGCTTCAACCATTTCTTTCTTAGCTCTTCGCGCCATAGCCTCTCCAATGGTGAGGCGGCGATTGATATCTTTGATGGCAACAATGCTCAAGCCGCTGTCTTCTTCAACTTGAGCAAGTTTACGCTGTGCACGAACAATATCGACTTCCTGATCAATAATGCCCTGAGCCCAGTCTGCCTTAGACTTGATTAATTTGCCCGTCCATTTGAGATCAGTTTCATTGCCCGGGAAGGCCTTGATAAACTCTTTGCGCGGCATTTTAGCCTGGCGAATGCAGAGCTTCATAATATTGCGCTCTTCATCGCGAATTCTATCCACAGTGCTACGGACCATGGCGATAAGTGGGTCAAATTGCCGTGGCGTCAACTTTAAATATTTAAATAACTCCGCAAGATCTTGCAGATTTTTGACCGAGGCTTTGCCAGTTCGGCCATAGCGAGAAATCGACGCGTCAGTTTTCTTAAGTTGCGCGCGAATTTCCTCAAAGCGCTGCTGAGCTTCTTCGGGGTCCAATCCGCCCTCATGCTCTTCTTCTTCCTCATCTTCATCTGGCGTTTCACCATTGGCCAGTTTTTCCGCCTCTGCAGCTTCTGCGGCCTGTTGTTGTGCAAGCGCTGAAGGTACGTGCTCCATAGGGTTGAGGTAGCCGCTGATAACGTCGGTAAGCTTGCGCTCTCCGGCGACGACATTGT
>CBFHVP010000002.1:15269-16854 GCA_965659315.1 uncultured Porticoccaceae bacterium
CACCGCGGCCACTGCGGTAGGCCAGTCGGAAATTGCCGACATTAGTTCTCTGGTGCCTTCCTCAATACGCTTGGCGATTTCAATTTCACCTTCGCGTGTCAATAGTTCTACCGAGCCCATCTCGCGCATGTACATGCGTACAGGATCCGTTGTGCGATGTTGCTCCGACTCTACCGAGGCGAGGGCCGCAGCCGCTTCAGCAGCAGCGACTTCGTCTGGGGTGTTATCACCAGACATCATTAACAGTGTTTCGGCATCAGGTGCTGTTTCAAACACCGTAATGCCCATGTCGTTGATCATTTGAATAATATCTTCGACCTGTTCTGGATCGGCAATATCTTCTGGAAGGTGGTCGTTGACCTCAGCGTAGGTGAGATATCCCTGTTCTCGACCTTTGGCGATAAGGTCTTTAATGCCAGATTGTTGCTGTTGGATATTTTCGCTCATAGGTATCAAATTCTATTGTGGGAGGGCAAAAAAATTAGCGCGCAATTATAGCGGATAAAAAAGCCGTTGTCGCAGGGAATTTGGCCTTTCTGGCGCATATTTATACATTAATATATTAGACTACAAGTCGTTGTTTCACATCAGTTTTTAGCTTGGCTACTTGAGGGTCGTCACCCAACTGCAAGTGAATTTTATGCAGTTGTTTAATTTCTTGCTCGTTTAAGCTTGTTTTTGTCAGCAAATGAGTGGCTTTATCGACGATAGGTAGCGCATCAAATGTGCTACTTTTGACGTGCGCCAAAGCGTCGCAAAATTCCTGATGGTCGTCTCGGCCCATACCTTTTGGTGGGTGATAAAGTTCGCTAGCGGCCAGTGCTTGTAGAGCTTTGGTTTCACTGTGATTGCCATGGGTGCCGAGCCAGTAGGCAAAAATATGCGAGGGTTTGTAATGGGGGTTGTCACGCACGACTTGTAGTACTCGCAGGAATAATTTCATATCGTCATCATCGGAGGTGTTGAGCAGGGCGATATCTTCGGCATGTTCGGCTAACTGGGGGTGATTAAGGAGCAGTGCCGTGAGGAATTTAACCGGTGACAAGCGGATTTTACTGACTTTGCTGTGTTCCAGGTCAGGGAAGGGCTCATATTCCATACCAGCGTGCATAGCGCCTGTGTGTTCATACTGTCTCGGATCATTGTCTGACTGCTGTGCTGATTCGCCAGAGCCTGCATTGTTTTTTCCGCCAGTTTGCTCATAAGCCGCCCGTTGTTCTGGCGGTTTGTGATTTGCCACATAGTCGCGCAGATTATCGGCACTAATACCGGTGCGACGGGACAATTCCTCAAGCATCAGTTGACGAAAAACACCCTGAGGGATGCGGTTAATTTGCGGTGCACATACTTTGCTTAATCTCGCTTTGCCATCAGCGGTGCTGCAGTCGATACCTTCACTGAGTTGTGCAAACAGAAATTCTGACAGGGGCTGCGATCGATCGACGAGTTTTTGGAATTCCTCGGTGCCCATTTTGCGCACCATGCTATCGGGATCTTCGCCGTCGGGCAGAAACAAAAATTTGGCTGATACGCCATCACGCATTTCTGGTAACGCAATCTCCAGTGAGCGGGTTGCGGCTCGTAC
>CBFHVP010000002.1:16951-20977 GCA_965659315.1 uncultured Porticoccaceae bacterium
ACCCCAGCGCTGTCACCATCAAAGCAAAACACCAACTCAGAGGTATAACGAAACAGCTTTTGTAAATGATTTTCGGTCAGCGCGGTGCCCAATGTTGCTACAGCGTTATGAATACCGTATTGCGCTAGCGCAATAACATCCATATAGCCCTCAACCATAATAAGGCAGGGGGTTTCTTTTAACGCCTGACGTGCTTCGTAGAGTCCGTAGAGTTCCCGACCTTTGTGAAATACTGGTGTTTCTGGCGAGTTGAGATACTTTGGTGTGCTGTCATCAAGCACGCGGCCGCCGAAACCTATGGTACGACCGCGCTGATCGCGAATGGGGAACATAATGCGATGACGGAAGCGGTCATACTGCTTATCTTCCTCTGGCTTGACGATTAGCATCCCAGATTCTTCCAGCAGTTTTATCTTATCGGGTTCTGTACCCGCGCTAGTCAGCAGGTTGTCCCAGCCTGGTGGCGCATAGCCAAGACCAAATTTGGCCGCTATTTGTCCGCTGAGCCCGCGAGCTTTAAGATAATCCACTGCATTGCTGGCCGCTTGATGTGCACGTAGCTGCTGACGGAAGTAACGATCAGATTCGCTGAGAATGGAGTAGAGATTGTCCTTTTGTTTTGTCACCGCACGGTCTGGGGCGGCTTCTCTGGGTATTTCCATTCCTGCATTTTTAGCCAGTATCTCCACCGCGGGAAGAAAATCAATACGATCGAAATCCATGATGAAGCCGAGAGCGTTGCCGCCTGCACCACAACCAAAGCAGTAGTAGAACTGTTTGTCTTGGGCGACGGTGAACGATGGTGTTTTCTCTTCATGGAAGGGGCAGCAGGCTTTGTAATTCTTACCGGCTTTTTTAAGTTGCACACGGCTATTGACCACATCGACTATATCAACGCGATCGAGTAGGTCATCAATAAAGCTCTGAGGGATCAATCCAGCCATGGGTGCTACGGGTTGTCGGTTACGTGACGAGCAGTGTAACGCCTTCGCCTGATAAATTTAACTGCAGATTACAATTGTCAGTGACTCAGGATGTTAGTGTTGCTTTGATCAAGCCGCTAACCGCACCGGCGTCAGCACGGCCTTGAATTTGTGGTTTTATAATCCCCATCACTTTGCCCATATCGGCCATAGAGCTTGCGCCGGTCTGTTCGATGGCGGCTTGTATCATAGTGCTTATTTCTTCATCGCTTAGAGCTGCGGGCAGAAAGTCCTGAATCACCGCAATCTCGGCGATTTCGACATCGGCGAGCTCTTGGCGACCGGCTGCCTCGTATTGGCTGATGGAGTCGCGGCGCTGCTTGACCATTTTATCTAAAACCGCGAGAACTCGTGCATCATCAATTTCAATACGCTCGTCTACTTCGATACGCTTAAATTCAGCCTGAATCAAACGGATAGCGCCGAGTCGACCCTTGTCTTTGGCCCGCATGGCATCTTTCATGGCATCATGAATGGTTTGCTTCATCGACATAAGTATTCTCCATTGATTGGGTTAGGGCGTTGACTAGATTAGCGAAATAACGGCGACTTTAGTCGCTGGCAGAAACACAAAAAGCGCCCATGGCGCTCTTTGTTATGACTCTTTGATCATTAAGTCTGGATTCAGACTGATGCTTAGTAGAGTCGAGTAAACTTACGTGATTCGCGAGATACTTTCTTTTGGTTGCGCTTCACGGCTGCAGCAGCTTTGCGTTTACGTTCCCACGTGGGCTTCTCATAGAATTCACAGCTGCGAACTTTGGCCAAAATACCGGCTTTTTCGCAAGAACGTTTAAAACGACGTAGTGCTACGTCAAAGGGCTCGTTTTCTTTAATTCGAACGCTTGGCATAAATGCTTAATCCTGTAGTGAGTATACCGTCTGCACCGGCTATTCCGTGCTCGACTCGTTAAGGGCGCGTAGTCTATACACTTAACGCTAGTCTTGCAAAGTTTTTTGCCTGCTTTTGCGCAGATTTAAGGTGTTGTTAAACTTCAGGTTCACAGATGCTAGCGGAGCGTTTAAAGTGACAACCCTAATACGTTCTGGAAGCGATCGATAATGCTGGTTCTGGGTATAGAAACATCCTGTGACGAGACTGGGTTGGCTATTTATGATAGCCAGCAAGGCCTGCTTGCGCATCGGCTTTACTCGCAAGTAAAGTTACATGCACAGTACGGTGGCGTGGTGCCGGAATTGGCCTCGAGAGATCATGTGCGCAAGATTATCCCACTACTCAATCAGGTGCTGGCGGATGCCAATATCGCTAAGTCTGATATTCAAGGTATTGCTTATACCTCGGGGCCTGGCCTAATGGGTGCGCTGATGGTGGGGGGCGCTATGGCCACTGCTTTGGGTTTTGCATTGGCTATTCCGGTTATTGGTGTTCATCATATGGAAGGCCATTTGTTAGCGCCGATGCTTGAGGATAATCCTCCTCAGTTCCCATTTGTCGCATTGCTGGTGTCTGGCGGCCATACGCAGTTGGTATCGGTTAAAGCGATTGGCGATTATCAGCTGTTGGGGGAGTCTTTGGATGATGCGGCGGGTGAGGCGTTTGATAAGACCGCAAAAATGCTCGATCTAGATTATCCCGGTGGTCCAGTACTGGCTGCTATGGCAGAGCGAGGACAAATTGATCGTTTCGACTTTCCTCGCCCAATGACTGATCGGCCTGGTTTGGATTTTAGTTTCTCTGGTTTGAAAACATTTACACGCAACTTAATCAACCAACATCGCGGCAGCGATGTGCTGCCGGATGATCAAACTACGTTGGATATCTGCGCGGGTTTTCAAGAGGCCGTTGTCGACACCTTGGTAATTAAGTGTCGACGAGCATTGCAGCAAACACAGATGAAAACATTAGTGATTGCTGGGGGCGTATCGGCTAATAGTCGACTGCGAGAAAAACTGGAGGTCGCTCTAGCACAAGACGGCGCCGAGGTTTTCTATGCACGTCATGAATTTTGCACCGATAATGGCGCCATGATTGCCTATGCAGGCTGCCAGCGCCTAGCAGCAGGGCAGCGCAATGATCTGGCTATCAGTGCAACACCGCGTTGGCCACTCGATCAATTGCCCAGCCTATTGCCCAGCCTATAGCACCGCCAATAAGGAAAAGAAATGGATATTGTATATATAAGAGATCTGCGTATAGAAACTATCATTGGTATCTATGATTGGGAGCGAGAGGTCAAGCAAACCATTAGTCTCGATTTGGAAATGGCTCATGATATTCGCCGTGCCGCAGAGACCGACGATATTGAATATGCGCTTAACTATAAATCTATTGCCAAGCGATTGATCGCGTTTATTGAGGCTAGCGAATTTTTACTGGTGGAGCGTATGGCCGAGGAGATCGCGCGGATTGTTCGTGAGGAGTTCTCGGTACCTTGGTTAAAGTTGCGTGTAAGCAAGCCGGGTGCCCTGAGGTACTCGCAAGATGTTGGCATCATTATTGAGCGAGGAGAGCGTTTCTAATGGCGTTAATTTTTCTCAGTCTAGGTAGCAATATTCAGCGGCAGCTGCATTTAAGCAATGCTTTGGATAGCTTGGCTGAGAATTTTGGTGACATGATTATCTCGTCCGTATACGAGAGTATCGCGGTGGGATTTGAAGGGGACAGTTTCTACAATCTGGTGGTGGGTATTCACAGCAAGATGGATATTCATGAGATTTCTTCATTGCTAAAACAGATTGAGGATCAAAATGGTCGTGATCGCAATGCTCCACGATTTGGGCCCCGAAGTTTAGATATAGATATTCTAACCGTAGATGATATAGCCGGTGAGCTTGGCGGTATTAGCCTACCTCGCGACGAGGTGCTTAAGAATGCTTTTGTATTATTGCCGCTGGCTGAGGTTGCGGGGGAGCAGATCCACCCCTTGACGGGAAAGTCGTTTGCCCAGCACTGGCAAAACTACGATCATAAAAAACAAAAACTATGGCCAGTGGATTTTATCTGGCGCGGTGCCAATTTAACCCAGTCTGACTAAAGGCTATTTGAGCTACCACCATCCACGGCAATAGTTTGGCCGGTCAT
>CBFHVP010000002.1:21077-63553 GCA_965659315.1 uncultured Porticoccaceae bacterium
ACACTGTTGACACGCACATCTGGAGCCAAATCTAAAGCCAGTGATTTGGTCATGGCGATATTGCCAGCTTTGGCTATGGTATAGATTGGATGATTGCTCAACGCTTGCCGAGCATGCATATCCGAAATATTGACAATAGCTCCCTGCGCCTTTACCAGCATCGGAGCAAGTTTTTGCGAGAGAAAAAATGGGCCTTTTAAATTGCTGTTAATAAGATCATTCCACTGCTCATTATCGCAATCTTGTAATGGTGTGGGGTAGAAACTAGATGCGTTATTAATCAGTACATCGAGACGTCCCAGCGAGGCGATCAGTTGGCTAATCTTGTCTAAGTCATCCATATTGTTGAGATCTGTCTGCACTAGTAAACAGCTATTTTCGCGGCTTGCATTGAGTTGTTCGCAGAGTTTATCTGCGGCAGCTGCAGAACTGTTGTAGTGAATAACAACGAGATAGCCAGCCTCATGGAACAGGCGTGCAGTCACTGCGCCAATACGTCTCGCTGCACCCGTAATCAGGACTACTTTTTCATCTATTTGACGCATAATTAAACTCGAGTTTGTAGATAGTTATGTTTGAATTCAGCGAGATTGGCTACTTGCCGGAGACTGAGTTCATGGCCGATTTCAGCGCCGCTGATATTGGCTTCAAGTAAGTCGGAGATGTCGGTATCAGTGACAACTTGCTTGGCGGCGCGTAAATAATCCGCCGAAGGATAATCGCGATCTTCAAAACCCGTGCGCCCTCGCGCATCGGCTTCGCAACAGAGTAAAAAGTCCTCTAATTGTTGGGGCGATTTTAATGCCCCAAGGCCTTTAAGCAGTTTTAATATGGTTTCCGGTCGCAGTTCCAGTGCCTTATGACAGAGTAAATGGTACTCGGTAACAACCATGGCTAGCTGACGGTGCGCATTTGGCACTTTAAAGCGGTCACAAACCTCTTTTACCAGAGGTAGGCCGCGCTCTTCGTGGCCTTTGTGGCTCGGCAGCACATGATCTGGGGTGATGGCCTTGCCAAGGTCATGGACCAATACAGAAAATCTGATTTTTGAGCACGGCGAGAGTTTTGCCGCCTGCTGCAGTGACATTAGGGTGTGGATGCCCGTATCGATCTCTGGGTGATAATCAGCGCGCTGAGGAATACCGAATAAACTATCGACTTCTGGAAGTAGTTTGGCCAAGGCCCCGCAGTCGCGAAGCACTTGAATATAGATATCAGGAGAACGCTCGCTAAGCGCGCGCTCTGTCTCTTTCCATAGTCGTTCTGCGACCAAATGACTGAGTTCGTCACTGTTAACCAACTGCCGCATCAGTGCCATTGTTTCCGGTGCAATAGAAAACCCTAAGTGATGATATCGGGCAGCAAAGCGAGCAACTCGCAAAATACGTAATGGATCTTCGGTAAAAGCGTCGGAGACATGACGCAGTAGTTTGGCGTGAAGGTCCTGTTGACCTCCGTAGGGATCAATAATCACACCGTTGGCATCCTCTGCCATCGCATTAATGGTCAAATCACGACGCATTAAGTCGTCCTCTAGCCTGATGCTAGGGTCGGTATGGAAGGTAAATCCTTGATAGCCATGACCAGATTTTCGTTCGGTTCGAGCAAGCGCATATTCTTCGCCGGTTTTAGGCTCGATAAACACGGGAAAATCTTGGCCTACGGGTCGATAGCCCTGATCAATCATCTGTTGTGGTGACCCACCAACCACCACCCAATCATTTTCAGTGCTCGGGTAATTGAGTAATTTATCGCGGACAGCGCCACCAACTAAATAGATTTTCATCGTCTGATCCATTAACTCAGCCTATTGTAGGGTGCGTTAGCACTTAGCTCAAACTTAACGCACCTGTCGCAGAGCTAGTGCGTTGAGATATTTTGCTGTGTAGCCAGTATTTTGCTAGACCGATGATATTGTTCTTGAGTGGTGCTGTTAGCAGGGGTGCCGGCTCCAAGTACCTAGTTTACTGCCACAATTGCTTGAGGCGACTATCGCGTCCGCAACGCCAGCGATAATAATTGTAGCGAGTAGGATTTTTTTTATAATAATCCTGATGGTACTCCTCAGCGATATAGAATTCGCTGGCTGCGGTAATAGCCGTTTGAATGTCGCCGGGTAAATCGGTACTTGCTGCCAGTTCATTCAATGAGCGTTGCGCGGCTAATTGTTGCGATTGGTTGAGATAGAAAATCTCGCTGCGATATTGCGCGCCGCGATCGCAAAATTGACCATCTCCATCTAGCGGGTCGATATTAACCCAAAAATGCGCAAGCAGTTGTTGATAACTGATAATACTGCTATCAAAGGCTATCTTTACTGCTTCAGTATGACCAGTTTTGCCTGTAGCCACCTGCTGATAACTGGGATAAGCCACGCGGCCGCCAATATAGCCTGAGACAGCGGAAGTAACACCGTCTAATTTTTCGAAATCACTCTCTATGCACCAAAAGCAACCTCCTGCGAAAATAGCTTGCTCCTGATCGGCATAACCGAACTGGCTTAGGCTCAGGATTAGAATCAGCAAGCTCCGAGTTATGCTATTAAGCTTTGTTATCGGGCCAATCAAGCAGTACCTCCGGCGCATGAAAAACTACGTAATATGATTAAAATTACGTGGGGATAATCGCATTGGTTTGATGGTGCGGTTAAAGAAGCATTGCTCGATCAATTTATTTTCTTGACGAAGCGCGATTTTGCACTTATTTTCGCGTTTGCAGCGTATTCATTTGTACTGACAAGTTGTGATAAAACGACCTTGAGGTTAGGTGATGGGCGAAGATCTTGATGATTTAGACAGTGTGCAGGACCCTGATGATGTGGTTGATGGGGAGCCTGTTGAGTTATCTGAAAAGCAGCAGGCCAAAGCAAGTTGTGAATCTCGGCGTCGATTGGAGCGCAAGCTTGAAGAGGCGCGCATGCATAAACAGGTTCAAGAATATGACTTTGACGATGATTATGATTGATCGCAGCATCATTTTATCATCGGCTATAAAAGCTGTTTAAGTTAACAATTCTGGGCTGAATTTTGTTATAGTCGCGCCCGTCGAAAGATAACCTGACCGCGGAACTCTCTTTTGTCTTTAGCACCTCTCCTAATGGTTGATCGCCTTCAGTTTGAACGTGACGATCAAAATATCTTTGAGCCTATCAGCCTGACCGTTGATGGAGGCGAGATCTTGCAGGTTGAGGGTGCAAATGGTGCCGGTAAAACCACGCTAATGCGTCTGCTGACCAGCGCACTTCAGGCTACTTCTGGTTCAATTCTTTATCAGGGTGAGGATATTCGTCGTTGCCGTTATGAATATCTCGCTAATATCCTCTATATAGGGCATCAGCCGGGGCTTAAAATGACCCTTACAGCGGAAGAAAACCTATTATGGATGAGCCCCACAGCTTGCTCAGGCAACGATATTCGCGCGGCCCTCGCTGAAGTCGGACTGCGCAGTTATGAAGATGTCCCCTGTTACAGCCTGTCTGCCGGTCAACACCGGCGAGTCGCGCTTGCGCGACTATTGGTCAGCGCCGCCACAATCTGGTATCTGGATGAACCTTTTACCGCAATCGACAAGCAGGGAGTGGCTATTCTACAGGCACTTATGCGCAACCATGTTGATGCTGGTGGCTGCCTGTTACTGTCCACCCATCAGGATCTAGCACTGGATCGAGTGCGTAGATACTGTGTTGAGCCATTTCAGCAGAGAAGCTTGCAGTAATGAACAATATTGGCTTTTTGGCTTATTTGAGGCGAGATTTACTGTTGGCTTATCGCCGGCGAGGTGAAGCGGCTAGCCCACTGGTGTTTTTTTTACTGGTTTCTACCCTGATTCCTCTAGGCGTTAGCCCCGACTCAGCGCGATTGTCTGAACTGGCGCCCGGTATTATATGGGTGATGGCGTTATTGGCGACGTTGCTATCCACTGAGGGGCTGTTCGCTGCTGATCACCAAGATGGCTCCCTAGAGCAAATGCTTATATCGCCTCAAGTACTGGCAATGCCAGTGTTAGGCAAAGTGGCTGCTCACTGGCTAGTCACTGGATTGCCATTAACAATGGTATCGCCGCTTATTGGTCTGATGTTGTCATTGCCTGAGGTGGCTTTTGTACCGATGCTGATCAGTTTGGCTATTGGGACGGCTTGCTTAAGTCTGGTGGGAGCTGTGGGTGCAGCGCTGACTGTGTCTTTGCGTAAAGGTGGATTGTTGTTGTCGATCTTGGTGATTCCGCTGTACACGCCGGTTATTATCTTTGGCAGTGCCACGGTACAGACGGCAATTGATGGTATTAATTGGTTAGCACCTCTGGCTGTGTTGCTGGCGATGCTCTGTGCAGCGGTAGCACTGTGCCCCTTGGCCATCGCTGGTGCGTTGCGGTTGGTAAACAGTAACTAATTTTGATTAAAGGTTTTTAGTAATATGGCATCGAGTAAGGGTTGGACATGGTTCTATCGGCTCGGATCACCGCGTTGGTTTTATGAGACCACGGGTCGTTGGTTGCCTTGGCTAGGGACTGTGACATTGCTATTGATATCGATTGGATTGGTATGGGGCTTGGGTTTTGCGCCGCAGGACGCCAAACAAGGCAATAGTTTTAGGATTATCTATTTACACGTGCCGGTGTCTTTTCTCGCCTTAGCAGGATATTACCTGATGGCTATCGCAGGCGCTATAGGCCTAGTATGGCGTATGAAGCTCAGCTATATGGTGATGAAATCTGCTGCCCCTATTGGTGCCGCGCTGACTTTTTTAGCACTGTTCACTGGTGCGATTTGGGGTAAGCCGACATGGGGCACTTACTGGGTGTGGGACGCGCGTATAACCTCCATGCTCATTTTACTGTTTCTGTATTTGGGTGTCTTGGCCCTGCAGTATGCCTTTCATAGTGAAGAGGCCGGTAGCAAAGCTAGCGCAATACTGGCTCTAGTTGGCACCATTAATATACCCATCATCTACAAGTCGGTGGACTGGTGGTACACCTTGCATCAACCGGCTACCATCAAATTAACATCGGCACCGAGCATGCATCCAGATATGTTTCAGCCATTGTTGGTGATGATTGTCGCGCTCTATTTTTTCTATGCGTTGGCGTTAATTTTATTTACCCGTGCTGAGATATTGCGGCGCGAGCGCGACGCTATTTGGGTGCGTGATCTGGCGTTGCAAGCTGAACCCAGCAGGGAGATTGAATAATGCAATTTCAGTTCGAAAGTCTACAGGGGATGTTGGAGATGTCCGGTCACGGCGAATATGTGTGGACCGCTGTTTTGGTGTCTTTGTTGATTATGGCATGGTTATTGGTGAAGCCACTGCAACAGCACCAAGACAGTTTAAGAGCTATTGCCCGCCAACATCGCCGCGAACAGCAGCGTCAATCTACTACTGAGGCTTGATAATGCATCCAATACGTAAACAGCGCCTGCAAATGGTTATTCTGCTTGTCGTGGCTGCGAGTGCCATTGTCGGGCTGATGATGTATATGATTGGTCAGAACGCCAATTATTTCTATACCCCTTGGCAAATTGCTAACAGCGAGGCTCCGCAGTCGGTCAATATTAGAGCTGGCGGTATGGTCGTCGATGATTCAGTAGTGCGTTCGCCCGATTCACTTGATGTGAGGTTTAAGGTCACTGATGGTCGAGCGGTTCTGGAGGTGCATTATGGCGGTATTCTTCCCGATCTATTTGCCGAAGGCGAGGCTGCCATTGCGTCTGGCCAACTTGATCAAAATTTAGTGCTACAGGCGACCGAAGTATTAGCCAAGCACGATGAGAATTACACGCCACCCGAGGTGGCAGAGGCGATGAATCAGGCGCATCAGCAAAAGCAGCAAGAGGAGGTGACGCAATGACCCCTGAAGTTGGACATGCGGCCCTTGTTGTCGCATTGGGGTTTGCCGTAGTTCAGGCACTGGTACCTATGATTGGTTCGTTTAATGGCTATCGCAGTTGGATGCAGCTTGGTCATTCCATGGCGTTGGGTCAATTTGCGTTTATGGCATTATCATTTGCCTGTTTGGCCAATGCTTTTTTACTCGATGACTTCTCGCTCAGGTATGTCGCCAATAACTCCAATACGCTGTTGCCCGATCGCTTTAAATTTAGTGCGGTTTGGGGTGCGCACGAAGGCTCACTGCTATTGTGGGCGTTGACTTTGGCAGGCTGGTCCGCGGCTGTTGCTTTGTTTAGCCGTGAATTGCCACTACAGTTGTCTGCTCGTGTGCTGTCGATTCTCGGTGCTATCGCCGTGGGTTTTGCGCTATTCCTGCTGTTTACCTCGAACCCCTTCGAACGTATTTTGCCTGTTGCGCCGACGCAAGGGGGTGACCTTAATCCGCTGCTACAAGACTTTGGTCTTATTGTGCATCCGCCTATGCTGTATATGGGCTACGTCGGTTTTTCTGTGCCCTTCGCCTTTGCTATTGCGGCCTTGATTGGCGGTCAGTTCGATAGCGCTTGGGCGCGTTGGTCGCGACCTTGGATCAATTTGGCTTGGGTATTTCTTACTATCGGTATTACGCTGGGTAGCTGGTGGGCCTATTATGAATTGGGATGGGGTGGCTGGTGGTTCTGGGACCCAGTAGAAAATGCTTCATTTATGCCTTGGCTAGTGGGCACCGCACTGGTGCACAGTATTGCCGCAACGGAAAAGCGCGGTGTCTTTCGCAGCTGGACATTACTGCTAGCGATTTTCGCTTTCTCGCTTAGTCTGTTGGGTACCTTCTTGGTGCGCTCCGGTATTCTCACCTCGGTGCATGCCTTTGCCAGTGATCCTGAGAGAGGGCTGTTTATTTTAGCCTTCCTAGCATTGGTAATTGGTGGCTCGTTGCTGCTATTCGCGTTGCGCGGCCCAGCCATGTACCAAGCGGCCGGTTATGGTGCCTGGTCGCGGGAAATGATGTTACTGGTCAATAATATTCTGCTGGTCGGTGCTATGGCGATGATTTTAGTGGGTACTTTGTATCCATTAT
The DNA here is from genome assembly GCA_965659315.1 of uncultured Porticoccaceae bacterium. Lineage (GTDB taxonomy): Bacteria > Pseudomonadota > Gammaproteobacteria > Pseudomonadales > Porticoccaceae > HTCC2207. Next base: position 28,041 of record CBFHVP010000002.1, read on the forward strand.
TGGCCGATGTGTTAGGTTGGGGTAAAATTTCTGTTGGCCCACCGTATTTTGACTTTTTCTTTGTTCCCACCATGTCTGCCCTGACGCTGTGTGTTGGTTTTGCAATGTTTACTCGCTGGAAGAAAACCGAGTTATCGACATTGCGACGCAAAGTCAACATGCCTATGTTAGTAAGTTTACTACTGGCGCTGGTTTTGCCACTCTTTATGAGTGCAGGGGGCAGCGGATTTGATTACTCTTGGGCTGCTGTTATCACTCTATTGTTAGGTTTTTGGGTAATCACCATGTCGGTAGCTGATGTGGCTACCAAACTGGCAGGGAAGGTATCGCGAGTAACTCTTTTGCCCGGCAGTTACTGGGGTATGATCTGTGCTCACTTAGGCTTAGCGGTTTGTGTGTTAGGGGTCGGACTCAGCAGTATTTACGACGTGCAAAAAGATGTGCGTATGGAACCCGGGGACAAGGCAACGGTAGCGGGTTATGAATTCGAATTTATCGGCGTTAAGCAGGTTCAGGGGCCCAATTACACCGCCTTCCAAGGTCAGATAAAGGTACAGTCTGAACATAACTTTAGTGCGTTACTGACGCCGGAAAAACGTAATTACAGTGCCGGTGGTCAGGTGATGACCGAGGCGGCTATCGATGCGTCTTTAAGTCGTGATCTCTATGTGTCTCTGGCCGAGCCTCTGGCAGGTCAGGCTTGGGCAATTCGATTACAGGTTAAACCTTTTGTGCGCTGTATCTGGTTAGGTGGCTTAATGATCGCATTGGGTGGCTTATTGGCGGCATTGGATAAACGCTATCGGCGCAAACGTCGACCAGCGAGTAGTCAACACACCGCGACAGTCGGGGCGAGCCATGACTAGGTTGGCCCTGTTTGTTCCGTTGGTATTATTTGTGGTGCTCTCGGTGATACTTTTACTGGGGCTGGATAAAAACCCGCAGGAATTACCCTCAGCTTTGATTGGAGACCCTTTCCCTGAATTCTATTTACCTGCACTCGACGATGCTCAGCAGGTTGTTAGTCGTGAAGATTTTAAAGAGCAGATCTTACTGGTGAATGTTTGGGCGACCTGGTGCTTTGCTTGTCGCATAGAACACCCGATACTCAATACACTGGCTGAGCAGGGTGTCGTTATTGTTGGTCTCAATTACAAAGATCAGAGAGCAGAAGCCAAGGTTTGGCTAGATAAACGCGGTAATCCCTACCAATTTAATATTTTTGATGCCGAGGGTAGTCTGGGTATCGATTTAGGTGTGTACGGTGCGCCAGAGACTTATTTGGTGGATGCCCAAGGATATATCCGACACCGGCGAGTCGGTGTGGTTGATGAGGCAATTTGGGATGAGGAATTTAAGCCGCTTTATGAGCAGTTGATTGGAGAGTCGCAGTGAGAACTCTGTGGCAGCTGTTATGTGCGATGCTTTTGTCTGGTCAGCTTCTGGCTAGTTCAGCGGTAGTAGAGTTCTCCGACGAATCGCTGCGGGTACGGTATCAACAATTGATACAAGAACTGCGTTGTCCAAAATGTCAAAATCAAAACTTAGCAGATTCCAATGCTCCCATTTCACAGGATCTGCGTGCTCAGGTACAGTCCCTGTTGGAAGAGGGTATGAGTGATCGGCAAATCAAAGATTATCTTAAAGCTCGATACTCCGATTTTATTCTCTATCGCCCTGAGGTTAATAAAACCACTTGGTTGCTATGGGCCGCCCCTGTACTGATTATGTTTATCGGTGTTTGGGTTGTCTATAGCTTGTATAGACAAAAGAACACACCAAAAAGCATTGTTGCTACTGGCACTGAGGCAATGGCTGAGCCTGATAGCAAGGATGCTGAAGAGATAGCACTGAGTGCCACAGACCAGCAGCGCTTGGAGCAGTTATTGATGGATAGGGAAGAGCGACAATGATGTTTTGGATGATGTTTGCACTTCTGTTGCTGGCCGCCAGTGGTTTTATTGCCTTTCCATTTCTATCCAATTGGCGTCGATCGGGTACAAACACTTCAGCTGGACTTAGTGTTGAGCGGACCAATGTGGCCATTTATCGCGAACAGCAAGAGCAGTTTCAGCGTCAACTGGACAATGCCGAAATCAATCTGGAGCAGTTTGAGCAGTTGAGCGCTGACGCCAAGCAGCTGTTGTTAAATAATACTGCAAGCCAATCGGCCGATAGTCCACCGCACGATAGCGCTGGTCTATGGTTGTTGCCGGTGCTGGTTGTCTTGTTAACTGCGAGCAGTTGGTTGCTGTACAGCGAACTTGGTGCTCAGGCCGATGAAGATATTTTACATTTGATCAAACAGGGCGCAGAAGTCCCAGACAACGCTGAAGCCGCTCAGCAATGGCGTCAGCAGTTGAATAGCGCCATCGCTGCGCGCGTTGAACAGCGTCCAGATAATATTTATTACTGGGTTATGCTGGCGCAGTCAGCCATTGCCGACGGTGAACTGCTGAAAGCCAGTGACTATTTTGCTGCAGCCATTAAAGCTCAGCCCGACGATGGCTATTTGCTTGCGCAGTATGCTGAAACGCTTTATTTAGTGGCCGGCAGTCAGTTCACGCCCGCTGTTGTTGCGGCCATGGATAAGGCTTTTGCAGTGGATTCTAATAATGCGACGGTATTGGGGCTGAAGGGTATTCAAGCGTTTGAGCAGCGCCAGTTAGCACTGGCGATAAGTTATTGGCAGGGTGCCCGACAAACACTTGACCCGTCTGGATCAACGGCCAAGGCGCTGTTAATCGGAATTGAGCGCGCCAAGATGCTACTAGCAGATGATGGAACTGCAACCCAGACTAGGGAAAAAGGCTCGGTAAAGATCGAAGTATCAGTCAGGATCGATGGCACGATTGACTATAGGCCCGATCAACAGGTGTTTGTTGCCGTTGTTGAAGCAGCAGGACCACCTATGCCCATCGCCGCACGTAAACTGCGAGCTGCTGACTTACCGGTGACATTAAGTCTGACTGCTGCAGATGAGTTAATGGCTGGGCGAACGCTGGCATCAGCTCAAGCGGTGCGATTGGTGGCGAGATTGTCTACTTCAGGCTCTGCAACGGCGCAGTCAGGGGATTGGGAAGCGATTTCCCCAATCGTTGATCTACCCAATGATCAGGGCCCTATCGAGCTAGTGATTAACCGTCAGCGCCCCTAATTGACGAGTTTTAGCAGTTGATTAGCCTAGTCACCCTGTCGCTGTCAAAAGTAAATGCAACATTCGGTGATTTACTGTTTTGTGTCAGGCTCAGACTGTGTAGAATTGGCCGCTAACTATAAAGTAATCCTGCGGTCAACGGACTGGACCGAATATAAGTAGAAATCATTAAACATGCGGCTTAAATCGATTAAATTAGCTGGGTTCAAATCTTTTGTTGACCCCACCAATGTAAACTTTCCGAGTAATCTCTGCGCAGTGGTTGGGCCCAACGGCTGTGGCAAATCAAATATTATCGATGCCGTGCGTTGGGTGATGGGCGAGAGCTCAGCAAAAAACCTCCGTGGCGAGTCGATGTCCGATGTTATCTTCAACGGTTCTGGAGGGCGCAAGCCAGTTGGTCAGGCATCTATTGAGTTGGTGTTTGATAATTCCGAGGGGCGAATTGTTGGGGAATATGCCTCTTACAATGAGATTGGCATTAAGCGTAAAGTCACCCGAGATGGTCAGTCTAATTATTATCTCAATGGCAATAAATGTCGTCGTCGCGATATCACCGATATCTTTTTGGGTACAGGATTAGGGCCTCGCAGTTATGCGATTATTGAGCAGGGCATGATTTCGCGGTTAATTGAGGCGAAACCCGATGAATTACGTGTGTATATTGAAGAAGCCGCGGGTATCTCAAAATACAAAGAGCGTCGTCGTGACACCGAAAACCGTATGCAGCGCACTCTCGAAAATCTTGAACGTCTTACTGACATTCGCGATGAGTTGGGTCGGCAATTAAGTCGCTTAGAGCGCCAAGCCAAGTCTGCTGAAAAATACGCGGAGTTTAAGAAGGAAGAGCGTCAACTATCAACGGAATTGCTGGCGCTGAAATGGCGTGGTCACAATGTCTCTTCCACTGAGCAAAAACAAGTGATTGGCAACTTTGAAATTGAGTTGGAAAAGTTTGTGACACAACGCAGCGGTTGCGACACTGCCATTGAAAAACTGCGTACACAATTCACCGATAGCAGTGATGCATTTAATCAGGCTCAGGCGCGATTTTATAAAATCGGTGGTGATGTTGCTCGCATTGAACAAGCCATTGAACACGCTCAGCAACGAGCCCAAGAACTGCATAAGGATCTTGAGCAGACCGAGCGCAATTACACAGAGACCGATCAACATCTAAGCGCAGATAGACAGCGTGCGGCAGGCTGGGAAGCAGAACTCAGCGAGTTGACTCCCGGATTGGAAGAGGCTGTGGCAGCTGAAGCGATTTCGTCAGCCGCACTGGAGGCTGCTGAAACAGCGATGCAACAGTGGCAACAGACTTGGGACGAGTTTAATCAAAAGTCTGCGAGCCCAAGACAACAGGCTGAAGTGCAACAGTCGCGTATACAACATCTTGAACAGTTGATGAGGCGATTGACGGAGCGGCAAACCTCTTTATCTAGCGAAGCCAGCAGTTTTCAGGCTAGTCCCGCGGAAGATGAGATGGCGACTATTCAAGCATTGTTGGCTGAAGCAGATTTAGCTAAAGATACTGTTGAGCAACAGCGAATCGCCAATGCCGAGCAAATTGACCTGCTACGGCATGATGATAAGTTGGTTGTTGAGGAATTGAATGTTGCTCGTAGCCAACAGCAAACGCTGAAGGGCCGCCAAGCTTCCTTGGAAGCATTGCAACAAGCTGCCAAAGGGGATAATGCCGAACAGCAATGGCTTGATGCCAAAGGTCTTGGCGATAAGCCACGTCTTGCTGATTCTGTAGTACCAGAGGCCGGTTGGGAGGTCGCGGTAGAGACGGTACTGGGTAGCTATTTACAGGCCATTGCAGTCGATGATATCGCCAGTACGGTAAGTCTGCTAGAGGACTTTAGCAAGGGTGAACTGTTATTGATTGGCAACAACAGTACCGCACTAGTGTCTGGCAGTGCTGGAAAATTGCTCAGCGATTTGGTTTCGGGTGACAGTGCTCGCGGTCTTATGAGTAATGTCTATGCCGCAGATACATTGGCTGATGCGTTAAAACTGCAACCGTCGCTGTCGGCGATTGAGTCAATAGTGACGCGTGATGGCATTTGGTTGGGTAATAACTGGTTGCGAGTAGCGCGAGATAAAGATGCCACCGCGGGTGTTTTACAGCGCAAACAGGAGCTTGACAATATTGCTAAGCAGTTATCTGAGGTAGAGAAGAGCATCGAAACCTTAGATGGTAGCAGACAGGCCAATGAACAGCGGCTGCAGAGTTTGGAGGAAAACCGTCAGGCGATTGCAGCCGATATTGCTCAGCAGCAGGCAAATTATGCCGAATTGCGGTCCAAACTCAGTGGTTTTGAGGTGCAGATCGAACAGTACAAGGCGCGTAAAGAGCGGGCCGAAAATGAGCTCGCTGAGGTCCAACAGCAGTCGGTCACTGAACAGGAAAATCTTTCAGCAGCGCGCGTTATTCTGCAGGAATCTATTGAAAAAATGGAGGCTGATACGGAGCGCCGTGAAGTGCTGATCGGGCAGCGCGATGCGTGCCGTGCTGAGCTCGATACCGCGCGTCAAAAAGCCACTGGAGATCGCGAGCATCGACAGCAGTTGGCGGTGCGAGAGAACTCTCTGACAACTCAGCTTGTCTCTGTGCGCGAGGGTATTGCTCGTCTTGAAGTGCAATTTGAAAGACTTCAGGAACGACGCGAGCAGCTGCGTGAAGCCTTCAATATCAAAGAGGACCCCAGCGAAGGGCATAAGGTTGAGCTAGAAGCGCAACTCGAAGCGCGTCTTGTTGCGGAGTCAGAGCTTGGTGAAGCGCGGGCTAATGTTGAGACAGTTGAGCATCAGATGCGCGAGCAGGAGAAATTGCGTGGTGAAGTGGAAAATGACGTTCAAACTATTCAGCATAAACTGGAAAAACAGCGTATTGCTGCCCAGGAAATAAGCACGCTTAGTCGCACGATTGAAGAGCAAATTATTGAAAAACAGGGCAACCTTGAGAGCTTGTTGGCCAGTTTGGAGGAAGATGCAGCACCTGTTGATTGGGAAGAAAAACTGCAATTAATTGGTAATCGTATTCAGCGACTGGGTCCCATCAATCTGGCGGCCATTGATGAGTATAAAATAGAGTCTGAGCGCAAGGACTATCTCGACCAACAGAATGCCGAGCTAGAGGATGCATTAACAACCTTGCAAAACGCCATTCAAAAAATTGATCGTGAAACTCGCACCCGCTTTAAAGAGACCTTTGAATTGGTCAATAGCCATATTCAGGAATTGTTTCCCAAACTCTTTGGTGGCGGTCATGCCTACCTCGAGATGACCGGTGATGATCTTTTGGACACTGGTGTTACCCTGATGGCTAGGCCTCCAGGGAAAAAGAACTCATCGATTCATCTGTTGTCTGGTGGTGAGAAGGCGATGACGGCTATTGCGATGGTATTCTCTATATTCAAATTGAACCCAGCACCCTTCTGTATGTTGGACGAGGTTGATGCACCACTGGATGATGCCAATGTCGGGCGATACGCTAATATGGTTAAAGAGATGTCTGACCAAGTTCAGTTTATTTTTATCACGCATAATAAAATTTCAATGGAAGCGGCCAATCAGTTGATGGGTGTAACAATGCACGAACCGGGAGTATCCCGATTGGTTACGGTAGACGTTAATCAGGCCGCAGAGTTAGCCGAGGCCTAGCGGTTAAAGTTGATGATTAAAAATTGCTGGGTTTTTTTTAATCGCGAATTACAATAGTATAAATTTTTTAGGTAGTTGAGTACGCCGTAGATATGGATTTTTTTGGCCCGCGTGGACTGTTATTATTGATCGGTGTGCTAGTGGTGTTAGCCCTAGTACTGGACGGCTTGCGTCGCGTAAAACGCAACCGCTACGAAAATCTGCATATGTCATCGCGCAAGCTACAAAAAACTGCATCGCAATACGATGATGGCTTTGACGGCTTAAGTGATAGTCAATTCCCCTCTGGTGGCTCGCGGGTCATCGGTATTCGTGAAGACGATAATTTTGATGAAATTGACAGATTACTTCGAGGTGGCGGCGCCTCCAGTCAGGCACGACAAGGGCAGTTTGATCTCGACGACAGCCAACAAGAGCATAGCGCCACTTTAGAGGCGGAGAGAGCGCAGCTTGAAATTAAGTTGGCTCGACAGTCGGCGGTCAGTAAACAAGTACCTCCAAGCGACAATAACAGTTCCCAGACTCAGGACGTTCTGGCAATGCATCTGATGGCCAGTAAGGGCGAGATGATCAACGGTCAGATGTTATTAGACGCGGTGCTGGCTGTTGGTTTTCGCTTCGGTGGGCGCAAGATTTTCGATCGACATCTCAACGAAGAGGGTTCTGGCGAAGTGCTATTTAGTCTGGCTAATGTGGCTAACCCTGGAACCTTTGATTTAAATACTATCGCTGATATAAAGACCCCTGGGGTTTCGTTGTTTATGCAGCTTGATGGTTTGGCCGATCCGGTGACAGCGTTCGATATAATGGTCGATACCGTTGACCGGTTGGTTGCTCAATTGCATCTTCATGTGCTTGACGAGGCACGCAGCTCCATGACCAAGCAGACTATTGATCACTATCGTCAGCGTGCCCGCGCGGCTGCACATAGGCGTGATCAGGGCAACTGATAATTAACGGCGACTCATAATGGCAAATATTCCAGAGCACGTTCTGCAGCAATATGAGCGTCTCAAGGACGAGTTAAATTACTATAATCACCGCTACTACGTATTGGATGACCCAACTGTTCCCGATAGCGAATACGATCGTCAAATGCGTCTTCTGCAGGAATTGGAACAGCAACACCCTAGTCTCGTCAGTGCAGACTCTCCAAGTCAACGTGTAGGTGGCGAGGCGCTATCAGCCTTTAAGCAAGTGCGCCATGATGTCGCCATGTTGTCGTTGGATAATGCGTTTTCTCGCGATGAGCTCGAAAGTTTTGAGCGCAAGATTAAAGATCGGTTGAATTATCCGCCGTCACAAGATTCGCCCTCTATTGATTATGTCTGTGAACCAAAGCTCGATGGGGTTGCGGCGAGTCTTTTATATCAGTCTGGTGTGTTAGTAAGGGGTGCTACGCGAGGAGATGGCGCAGTGGGTGAGGATATCACCAGTAATGTGCGCACCATTAACAGTATTCCATTGAAATTGCATGGTGATAATATTCCCGAATTGCTAGAGGTTCGAGGTGAAATCTACCTTCCTCATGCAGGCTTTGAAGCGCTTAATACTGCCGCAGTAGTCGCCGGAGAAAAAACATTTGTTAATCCACGCAATGCTGCTGCGGGAAGCTTGCGGCAGTTAGATCCCAAAATTACCGCCAGTCGGCCGCTAGAAATGTGTGCTTACAGTGTCGGTCAGTTTCAGGCCGAGGCAGTGCCAGAAACTCATTTGCAAATGCTTGAATCACTGGCGAGTTGGGGATTTAAAATTAACCAACATGTTCGGTTAGTCTCGGGTATTGCAGCCTGTGAGGATTACTACAATCAAATGGCGCAACGTCGAGATGATTTGACTTATGATATTGACGGTATCGTCTATAAGGTCAATGAATTAAAACTCCAGCAACGGCTGGGCTTTGTTGCTAAGGCTCCGCGTTGGGCGATTGCTCGTAAGTTTCCCGCTCAGGAGGAGATTACTAGACTGCTGGATGTTGAATTTCAGGTGGGACGAACGGGTGCCGTCACGCCGGTGGCGCGCTTGGAACCGGTATTTGTGGGTGGCGTCACGGTGAGTAATGCGACATTACACAATGCCGATGAAATCAACCGTCTTGGTATTTGTATTGGAGACTCTGTGATTATTCGCCGAGCGGGCGATGTAATACCGCAGATCGCTAAGGTTGTATTAGAACGGCGACCAGAAGATGCTAAAGAAATAGTTTTTCCTGAACACTGTCCTGTGTGCCAGTCACCGGTAAAGCGAGCCGAGGGTGAAGCAGTAGCGCGTTGTTCTGGAGGGCTTTTTTGTGGTGCGCAAATTAAGCAGGCGATCAAGCATTTTGCCTCGCGCAAAGCTATGGACATAGATGGCCTGGGTGATAAATTAGTTGATCTGTTGGTTGATCAAGAGGTTATTTTTTCAGCAGCGGATCTCTATGAAGTAAAGGTACAGCAGCTGACAAGTTTGCAGCGTATGGCTGAAAAATCGGCGGCTAATTTATTGGCAGCTATTGAGGCGAGTAAGCAGACCAGTTTGGCTAAGTTTTTATATGCTCTGGGTATCCGCGAAGTGGGAGAGACTACTGGCCAGACGTTGGCCAACAACTTTGGCTCACTTGAGGCGGTTATGGCGGCCTCTTACGAACAGTTGTTAGAGGTTGATGATATAGGCCCTATCGTCGCCGGACATATAGTCGATTTTTTCCTTAATCCAGACAACTTATCTATTATTGGAGCGTTGCGGGACGCGGGGGTAAGCTGGCCAGATATTGATCAACAGGCTCAGGCATCGCAGCCTTTAAAAGGCCAAAGCTGGGTGTTGACTGGCAGTCTGGAGGTTATGAGTCGTGCGGAGGCTAAAGATAGACTACAAATCCTTGGGGCCAAGGTGGCTGGCTCGGTATCAACCAAAACATCACAAGTCGTGGCTGGGCCAGGAGCAGGATCTAAATTGACCAAAGCTGAGGCTTTACAGATACCGGTGATGGATGAGGCCGAATTTATTGAGTTTTTAGCTCATCAAGATTGACTAGAATTTAACGAATATTGATCTTACCCTGTTAGCATCGTCAGTTGAGTATGGCGTTATTACGATTGCACTATCAGACAGTTCAATGCGTATATATTGTACTAATAATTTATATCAGGATAAATGTGACTAAATCTAACGATAAAAGCGCAAAGAGACAGAGGTCGACCTGGATAGCCTCTATGATCGCTTGCTTCTTGTTCTTGCTGATGGCGGTGAAGGTCTATCAAGTCCCTATCAATGATATGTTGGGTAACCTGTTAACCATGTTGCTCGGCTTGTTGGTTATTATAGGGGCGGCCGCTGGCATGGCACGTCTTATCCTCGCATTGCGCCAGCGCCACAAATAGGTGGGCGCTCAGACATTTTCATTTCGCTATTTTCTGGCGACCATTGCGAGCAGTAATCTTGCCATGGGGATACATAAGGTACTTTATCCTTGGTTGGTCGTAGGAGTGTTACATGAATCTCCCAGTCAGTTAGGCTTAGCGCAATTAGCGCTGTTACTACCCAATTTGCTGTTTATTCTTCCTGGTGGTGTGTTGTCTGATCGCTCCCATCGTGGAACCTGGTTGTCGCTGCTATTTTTACTTTTCCTATTGCCCCTTGGACTGTTATTAATCGCCGTCGTTAGTGGTGAATTGAGCTTTGCGCTACTCCTCCTGTTTGGTATCAGTTTTGGTAGTTTGCTGGCTTTCGTGCAGCCCGCTCGTGAAAGCTTGCTGGGTTATGCTGCTCCCGAAATTATGCATCAGGCGGTGGCTAAAGTGATGGCTATGCAATTTATTGCGCAGGGCATTGGCTTTGTCGTCGCGGGGCAGTTGAGTGTCATTGGTCTGCCGCAGCTTTTGGTGATTCAGATAGTGATTTTTGTTGTCAGTTCAATGCTGATCAAACGCAGTCATCCTTTGCCTGAACAGGTGTCGATAGTAGATGCAGAGGTAAACAAGAAATCTATTGGGCAAAGCTGGCTTGAGCTCGGAGAGGGATTGCGATTATTTCGCGATGATAAACCTCTGCTTCATCTCCTGCTAATTATTTTTGCCACTGGCTTCCTTGCCTTTGGTGTCTATTTGGTCGGATTGCCACTGATAGTCCGAGAATTTTATAATGGTGGAGCAACATTATTTGCGGGACTGCAGGTTTTATTCAGTCTTGGTATCGTTAGTGCCAATCTGGGTGTAATGAAACAGGCTAAGTTGAGTCCTAAGCTCGGTCGTCTGATGGTTATTAGCTTCCTATTGCGGGGTACTCTAGTTGCGGTTATCGCCGCAGTTCCCAGTCTTTGGTTGTTGTTTCCCGTGGTCTTTATCTGGGGCTTTTTTTCTGGGCTATCGATGACATTGGGGCGCACTATCCTGCACAATCAGGTTGCTCATAGCATGCGCTCGAGAGCGGCGTCAGTATACCAGCTGTGCTTATTAGCAGGGGCACCGTTAGGGGCTTGGGTTTGTGGTTTTACCATCGAAAATATTGGTTTAAGCGCAACCTTTATGGTTGTTGCTTTATGCACTTTAGTCGCCGCTATTGCCACTGCATTATTCTCGCCACTATGGCAATTAAATTCAGCTAAAACTGCCTAAAGGCGATAAGTGCCGCAGTGACAGCAACGTTAAGTGACTCTACATCATTGGCCATAGGAATGCCGACACGGTGATCGCTTAATGCCGCGACCTCTGCGCTCACACCATCGGTTTCATTACCCAAGACAAAAACTATTGGTGCCTGCGGCGAAAAACTATGCAGTGGCACCGATTGATGCGAGGACAGGGTGCAAATTTGATAACCCTTTTGTTTAAATTCGGTCAAGGCTTGAGGTAGTTTGTCGCAGCGCAAAATATTGCCCTTAAAAACAGTGCCCGCACTGGCCTTGATAACCAGTGGCGAAATATCCGCAGTGCCTTTACTTGGCAATAATAGCGCCTCGGCTGGGCTGGCGGTGACACTGCGAATAATCATGCCAAGGTTTTGCGGATTGGTGATGCCGTCCAACGCAATAATGATGCCTGAGATATTGTTGCTCAGTGCTTGCTGATAGGATTGATAGCCTGGGCAATGGATATCACAGGCAACCCCTTGGTCCTGTTTACTGTTGCGCGAGATCCGTGATAGCGCGGCACGACTATGAAAACATATTTCAATAGAGCGTTGTTCGGCGAGCTGTTGGATTTGTTGAATAATACCTCCGCTACGATTGGACTCAGCTAAGTGCAGGCGAAAGACTTGGATCGTGCCATCTTCAAGTATTTCGAGCACTGGCTTGCGACCATAAACAGTAATAAGCTGGTCAAAAAATGACTTGCGCTTGAGGTACTCTGGGCTGTCGGCCATAGCTATTCCAATGTGTTTTTAATTAGATTTGACTAGTTAGCGCTGATCCAACAGCTCTTTTATCTGCTGAAGATCAGAGATCGATGCCTGACCCTGCTGACTGGCGATTGGAAGAGTAGCTTTGCCGAGTGCTGTATATACCTGCTGCCAAAGATCACCATCACTCTCCTGTTCCAGTGCATTTAAATGACTGGCAACGGTTTTGATGTCACCTCGGGCAATCGGACCTGTGAGTGCTGAAGCCGCATTAGTATCGAGGTAATTGTTTAGAGTCTGGCGGACTAACGATTCCAGTGGATTACCGTTGTGACTATCTACACCGGCAGCAGTCAATATTTGTTGGCTAGTCTGCATCAAGCTGACGAGATAATTACAGGCCATTACCGTGGCACTGTGATACAGGGCTTTATGTTGGCTATCAATAACAAAAGGTAGAGCGCCTATAGACTCGAACAAGGTCTGAAGGATTTCAACTGCATCAGACTGCCCCTCGATGGCACAGTGACATCCGGGGAAATGAGTTAATGATTTTTGTGGATCAGCAAAACTATGAATTGGATGTACTGAAGCAACACGAATATCTGAGTTATTGGAGTTAAGTAGCGCTGCGCCAATGGAGCCGCTGCAATGAAATACAATTGCTCCTTGATCTAAAACACCTGAGGCCTGCAGTTGCTTGTAGGCGGTTTCAATCTGACTATCAGGTGTGGCGATAAGCCAGATATTGGCTGGTTGCAGATCTGTTACAGGAGCCGCTAAACCACTGCCAATAAAATCAACAGCTTGTTGCGATGAAGCGAGACTGCGGTTGATAATCTGCTGGATACTAACCGTACCAGCGAGTAGCCGGCATATTGTTTTGCCTAGTCGACCAGCACCAATACAGGAGAGAGTGGTCATTGAGACTTAGGCCAGTAATGCTTTGTAAGCCAGAACTGCATTGCCCATACCCATTACCAGTGAATCTGCGGTAAAAGCATGGCCAATCGAGACTTCGAGTAAATTTGGTATGCTGGCAAACTGTTTTAGATTGTCGAGATTGAGGTCATGACCTGCATTGACCCCCATACCCAGTTCCGTTGCTAGCTCAGCCGCTGCGAGATGCTGTTGGAAGATGTTGTCCATATTAGTAGAGCCCCAAGCGGCAGCGTAAGGGCCGGTGTATAGTTCGATTCGGTCCGCACCAATTTGAGAGGCGAGTCTAATTTGCTCTAAATCTGGATCCATAAATAGGCTAACACGCACACCCTGCGATTTTAGTCGTTGAATAATGGGCGTCAACTCTTCTCCAGAGTTGGTTAGATCAAAACCGTGATCAGAGGTTAATTGATCATCGCCATCTGGCACTAGGGTACACTGATGGGGTCGGGTCTCTTCAACAAGCGGTATAAGGCCAGGGTAGTCAGCTAACGCGGGAGCGAAAGGATTGCCTTCGATATTGAATTCCACATCAGCATTGCCGTTGAGTAATGCTGCTAGCTGCCTTACATCGTCGGGACGAATATGGCGTTGGTCAGGGCGTGGGTGTACTGTGATGCCTTCAGCACCTTGATTAATGCAGAGTTGCGCATATTCAATAATACTGGGGTAGTTGCCTTCTCTGGAGTTTCTAATCAGCGCAATTTTATTGAGATTAACACTCAGTGCAGTCATGGCTCTATCGCTTATCTAATGGGAATGGGTCTCTCGAAAGACAGCGTCTCAGATCTTTTCGGTTCGGCAAGCGCGGTCCAAGCCTCTGGATTAAGCAGTCGGGCACTGAGAATACGAATAGCCTCAACTGGAACGTCTCGATAAAAACTGACTGCCTGTGTTTCTACTGATGCTATAGCGTCAACTACTTCCATACCAGATATCACCTGACCAAAAACCGCGTAACCCATTTTGTCGTCCCTCGCGTTAAGTGTGCGGTTGCTTTTATGGTTGATAAAAAACTGTGCCTGTGCGCTATCTGGATCTGCCATACGCGCCATAGCAACAGAGCCACGCTTATTTTTAAGCCCATTCAATGATTCGTTTGCAATGGCAGGACGTGGTGAGTCCCTGCGACTTAGGTCGAAGGTAAATCCGCCTGTTTGAATCATAAATCCCTTGATAACGCGGTGGAAAATAAGGCCGTCATAATGAAATTCATTCACCAATTTGACGAAGTTATCCACGGTAATGGGTGCTTGTTGAGGGAATAATTCAATAACAATATCGCCCTTTTCAGTATTAAGTATTACATGAGGATTATTGTTTTCAGCCCAACATAGGTTCGCAGTAAATAAAAGAGCGAGTTTGATGGCGGCAAGCTTATAAAGGAAGTTATGCATGATTGTAAGCACCTAATTCAGTTTACTGCCATTCTGAGAAACGTTTACGGCCGCGCAGTTTGGGGATCAGTACCACTAAAATCGCACCGAGAAATACGGTGAGTCCACCATACAAAAATGATTCATTGCGCTTGTCGCTTTGCAAATTATCAAAGTTAGCTTTTAACACATCAAAATCCCGCTGTAGCATGTGATTTTGCTTTACCAAACCTTGATTTTGTTCGTTAAGTGCTATCACATCAGAGGATATTTCTTTAATGCTTGCCAGTTCTGCCGCAAGATTCTCCTTGCTTCCTTCGGTACTATCGAGCTTTCCTCTCAATACTTTTGACTGTTGACGAAGCTCTGTCATGATCTGTTCTAGCTGGTTATTACGGCGCACTAGCTTGTCTAGTTTTGTTTGTTTTTCGTTCAGCGCAACCCGAGCGATAGGCTTGGTAGTCAGATGTTGCAACTCCATCCAACCTTCAACCCCTTTTTCGGTTAACACTAGAGCCCAATTGTCTTTTTCACCGACTAGTTTTACCGCTGTGCCCGATTTAATACCCCGATGGACAATTTTACAGCGACGGCATGGCGTCTCCCGCAGAGGTACATAGAACTCGTCGGCAATAAAACGCTGGAGTGGCACGCTAAGGCGCTCCACTGTGTCGAGTATTTTTTGTTCTTCTGTTGCTGGTATCTGTGTGTCTTGAGCCACAGCATTGGGGGCAAAATAACTGGCAACAATGAAAATAATGATCAATAGATAGTTCATGGGACTTGGTTCACTGGTTATGTTGTTGTAAATGATACCTTGATATAGGGTAAATGATAAATATGTTCACTTAGGGGTTGATTGGTGGCCCTTAGGGAAGCACTTTTAGATAGGGTTTTACAATGACCTTGGCATAAACACCGGCCTCTATGTAAGGATCATTATCTGCCCATTGTTGTGCATTTTCGAGATTATCAAATTCTGCAATCACTAGACTGCCGGTGAACCCAGCCTCGGCTGGTTCTGGGTTATCGATTGCAGGATGCGGTCCAGCGGCAAATAACCGACCGGCGTCTTTTAATTGGTGTAGGCGAGCGAGGTGGGCAGGGCGTGCCTGCATGCGTTTGCTTAAACTGTTTTCAACATCTTCGCTGATGATGGCGTACCACATAGGTAACATTCCTTATATAGGCGGTTGATTAGAGTTATTTTTGTTTAATTATGTCTTCCAGCGGGATGCCCGTTAACCGTGTAATTCCTTTAAATAGATAGAATAGATCGGCTGTCAGTACTAGCATGGCTGGCAAGGCGATGACTGGAAAGCTTAATGCGGTCATTTTGCCGAGCTGTTCATTAAAAGCAACTGTGCCGGGCTCAGCTGTGAGTATAATTACTGCCAATAAATAATTTAGTAACGAGGATAAAAAGAACGACCCGGCGAGTATCCATGAGGCATTGACCAATAGTTTGTCAAAGTCTTGCGTCCGTCCATTGTTGGCCAGAGCTTGATTTATGTTTTGTAAGTCGAGTATCGCTTCATTGAGTAAAAAGGTATGTATTAGAGGTTGCGAAGTCTTTAATGACAGTAGTGTCGCCACCCCAAAAATAGCTGGTATTGATGCTTCTTTGATAGCGATATAAATAGCATCCAGTTCCATCAAACTGATGCCACCTGTCAAGGTTACGCTTACAACCCCCAGCGCGGAAAAAAAGTTGAGCTTGCCGCGGGAAAAGAAGTCATGTACTCCGTAGATAATTGGAAACGCTAGGGCGACCACTATAGCCAGCTTGATACCGAGATAGCTCTCACCACTCAATTTGGTCAAAATGAGTGTAGGGATTAATAAGTTGCAGACCAAATTAATGAGCAGACTTTCTTGCCTTTGAGGAACTTGGCTGTCTGGATGGCTAGATACTTGAGAGTCTTGGTTTTGCATTCACTGGGGTAGTCACTGTTAATGATGCAATATTGTAGCGGTTGGGGAGCAATTGTCGAGCAGTGACCAATTTTATTTACTTTGTATCCCTCGACGTCTGACAATTTTCGTTGTTTGAGGGCTGCACCACATCTGTACCATTGAAAAGACAGAATTTTTGATCTAATTATTTACGGTCAGTCGCTAATGTTCATTTTTCGTGGCAAACGGGGCTTGGCTGCAAAAATGCGCCTTTTTCTGAATTGTCTAGCCTTTACTAGTTTGTACCTTTACTAGTTTGTAAAAGTCTGTAGCGTTGCGATGGCATCCTAATAATGAGGCTCTTACTTAAATGGATCGGATAGACAGAGCTGACCTACTGAAATGATGGGTGCATCTGATCATTTGCGGCTAACAAAACTAATGAAAGTTCTGGTCGTCGATGATAACAGGACTAATCAACAGGTCGCTGTGGCTATGTTGGGTACGTTGGGCTGTCAATCGGAAGTGGCTAACAGTGGTATCGAGGTTGTTGATGCGGTGCGTCTGGGTGCTTACGATCTAATTCTAATGGATTGTAATATGCCTTATATGAGTGGTTATGAGGTGAGCCAACAGTTACGCACTCGGGAAGGGGATAAAGCTCGGGAATTACCTATTATTGCTATGACGACAGATAATCTGATAATCGAATTTGAGCGTTGCAAACGCGTGGGTATCAACGACCTTTTGCACAAGCCGCTTAATCTGAGTGATCTGCGTGAACAGCTCGAAAAATGGACTGAGTTTTCCCCTTGCGACACAAAGTCTGTATGGGAGCCGAAAACTCACTACTCTGTAAAAGAGCCTGATGATACTGGCTATCCGCCAATGCAATCCGCCACAGAGATGGGCAATGACGATACAACTGATGAGGAACAGTCTCCACTCAGCTACGATCTTTCAGTCATGGCTACTTTACAGCATGCAGTAGGTGGTGCACTGGGACGTCTGATTAATGCTTTTAAAGAAGATATGTTGGTGTACCTCGATGACTTGGGTAAGGCAATTGCCAGTAGTGATGTCACGAAAATCCGCGTGATAGCACATACCATTAAAGGCAGTGCATCTAATTTCGGTGCATATAAGTTAGTTAAATGCAGTAAAGAGCTTGAGAATCGCGTGGTCGTCAATAATATCGATAATGCGAGTGCCTATGCAGATCAAATTGCTGCTGCGTTCAGACTATTCACTGCCGACCTAGAGCGAGAGGTTTTAGTTTCGGTGGAGACTGAGCGAGTTATTGTCGGTCCTAAGAAGATGAGTAACATCATACTCGTGGTCGATGATGATCGTTCAAATCGATTTTTATTAGTGAATGCCTTTCTTCGAGAAAATTATGAAATCGAAGAGGCCGCCAATGGTGCGGAAGCTATTAAGATCTGTCAGCTACGTATGCCTGATTTAATATTGATGGATGCATTGATGCCGGAAATGGATGGTTTTGATGCCTGTAAGGCTATCCGTAGTCTTCCTCACGGAGCAGATATTCCGGTACTAATGATCACCGGGTTGGAAGATGAGGGGTCAATCATTAAAGCATTTGCCTCCGGTACAACAGATTATATTTCTAAACCGATTAATTTTTCAGTGTTGAAGCAGAGAGCCGCACGATTAATAACAGCGAGTAAAGCAGAAAAATATATAAAGAGCCTAGCCTATTATGACCCCTTAACAGGTCTACCCAATCGATTTAACCTTATGGAATACTTGCAAATGCTAGTAAATCATTCGATCGTTAAAAAAGACAAGTTTGCTATTTTATTCCTCGATCTTGATCATTTTAAAATGATCAATGACAGTATGGGGCATTTAGTCGGTGATCAGTTGCTCAGGGCGGTTGCTGATCGCCTGCAAAATACTGTGCGCCGTCATGACTTTGTTGTGCGCATCGGTGGAGACGAGTTCACATTGATACTTCAGAATATAAAGAATTCAGCTATCGCAGGGAAGGTGGCCGAAAAAATATGCCAAGCTATTAGCAAGCCCTTTGTGCTTATGGGTAAACGAATCCATATCACTGTGAGTATTGGTATTTCAATTTTTCCTGATAATGGTAGTGATGTGTTTGATCTCATTAAATATGCCGACTCGTCGATGTTTAATGCCAAGCAAAAACGCAATGGTTACTGCTTTTACAAGGTGGGGATGAAAACTGAAATATCTGAACGGCTAGAAATGGAATCAGAGTTAGGTCATGCCATTAAACACGACCAATTGACTTTGGTTTATCAACCCAAGGTTGATTTTCTCACAGACAGTCTAATAGGCGCCGAGGCGCTGGTGCGCTGGGATCATCCTAGGGGTTTGGCTATTCCCCCTGACGTATTTATACCCTTGGCAGAAGAGAGTGGGCTGATTATCGAGTTGAGTGATTGGGTATTGAAAACGGGGGTCAAGCAGTTAAAGCGATGGTTAGACGGAGGCTTTAGCGTTACTTTAGCACTCAACTTGTCGATGAAAGAGTTGGTGGCTGGCAATCTACATGAGCGATTAAAGGATGTAATCAGACGCAATCAACTACCTGAAAATGTTTTGGAGCTTGAGATCACCGAAAGTATATTAATGAGTCAACCAGAATTTATAGGGACAGAGTTAGGTAGGATTAAAGCGTTGGGTGTTTCTGTAGCAATTGATGATTTTGGTTGTGGCTACTCATCTCTCAGTTATCTGAAGAAGCTACCAGTGGATGTGTTGAAAATTGATCGTTCATTTGTTCAGGATATTGAATCCGAGCCCAGTGATGAAGCTATTGTCTCCGGTATTGTAGCGCTGGCCAAAACATTAAATATGACGACTGTGGCGGAGGGGGTAGAAACCGAGAGCCAAAAAACCATATTAAAAAAGCTTGGTTGCGATGGTTATCAGGGTTACCTAATCGCAACGCCGATGCCCGCAGAACCGTTTGAGGCTCATTTTCTGCATCCTAACTAAACAGCCTATGCCTTTAATTGCCAAGCTGTGTGATAATAGTATTTATCCGTTTCTAGACCCTAATTTGCTTGTCTAATCCATGTAGAGAGTCGTATGAGTCTGTATTTTTCCATACACCCAGATAATCCCCAGCAGAGACTTATCGGTCAGGTTGCGGATATTGTTCGCCGTGGGGGAGTGGTTGTTTATCCCACGGATTCAGTCTATGCCTTAGGCTGTCATATTGGTGATAAACAAGCTCTCGAACGAATTCGCAATATCCGTCGTGTCGATAAGCACCACAACTTCACATTACTGTGCCGCGATTTATCCGAGCTAGCTAGCTACGCCAGAGTAGACAATAGTGTATTTCGAGTTCTTAAGGCGAATACTCCGGGCCCGTTTACATTTATTCTGCCTGCCTCATCGGAAGTCCCTAAGCGTCTAATGCACCCCAAGAGAAAGACCGTGGGAATTCGTGTGCCGGATAGCGCTATTGCGCAAGCGTTGCTAAACGAGTTGGGTGAGCCAATGATGACGGTTACATTGATTATGCCCGATGACGATTACCCATTAACTGATCCATACGATATCCGTCAAACACTCGAGGCCCAGGTTGATGCCATAATCGATGGCGGTTATTGCGGTCTTGAGCCCACCACGGTTGTCGATATGACCGGAGATCAGCCAGAGATGCGTCGCCAGGGTATGGGAGATTTTACGCAAATCTGATTTTGAGGATGTTCAAGGACGTTAATGTGGTTATAATCCGAGCTTGAATACTGATGGGATATCAAGTGTCTAGCGAAGCAACCTCAATAGATGATATTCAGCCTGCTACTGACAGCGCTGCAATCACAGACCCAATAGCCGAAACGGCGATGCCTCGTCACCAGCAGGAGGAGATGCCCTTTGCTGTAGTGCAGGGCAAGGAAATTACGACAGTCCCCAAAGACCTTTATATTCCTCCAGATGCTTTGGAGGTCATTCTTGAAGCTTTTGAAGGGCCGCTAGATTTATTACTGTATCTAATCCGGCGACAGAATCTCGATATTCTTGAAATTAATGTAGCTGAAATTACCCGTCAATATATGGGTTATATTGACTTGATGACGGCAATTCAGTTAGAGCTAGCCGCAGAATATCTGGTTATGGCTGCAATGCTAGCCGAGATTAAATCGCGAATGCTACTACCGAGACAATCAGTAGATGATGACGATGAGGAGGATCCTCGTGCAGAGCTAATTCGCCGGCTACAAGAATACGAACGATTTAAAACCGCTGCTGAGGATATGGACGAAATCCCACGAATGGGGCGTGATGTCCATCAGGCTAGCGCTGAGGCGCCAGATCGTAAACAGGCGAAACCACACCCAGATGTTGATATGCGTGAGTTACTCACTGCCCTAGGCGAAGTGTTGCGCCGCGCAGAAATGTTTGAAAGCCATCAGGTTCAGCTGGAGAAACTGTCCACTCGCGAGCGTATGTCGTTGGTTCTGGATCGTCTTCAGAATCAGCAGTTTGTGCCCTTTGTTAGCTTATTTAAAGACACTGAGGGGCGCTTGGGCGTGGTGGTGACATTTCTCGCCATTATGGAGTTAATTAAAGAATCATTAGTTGAGATTGTGCAAAGCGAATCTTTTGGTCCAATACACGTAAAAGCAAGAACATCATGAACTCAGATACAATCAGAAAAATTATAGAAGGTGCATTGCTAGCCGCAGGCAAGCCCTTAGATATTGCTCGTCTGGAAGCTCTTTTTGAGGAGGACGAACGTCCACCAAGAGATCAGATAAAAGCAGCATTAGAAGAGATTGATGCCGATTGTCGTGAGCGCGGTTTTGAGTTGAGGCAGGTCGCTAGTGGCTACCGATTTCAGGTACGACAAGAATTGGCCACGTGGGTCAACCGGTTATGGGAAGAAAAGCCCAAGCGTTACTCCAGAGCTATGCTTGAGACGCTATCTCTTATTGCCTATCGTCAGCCGCTCACTCGTGGTGATATTGAATTAGTGCGTGGTGTGGCAGTGAGTTCGGATATTATTAAAACGCTACAAGAGCGAGACTGGGTGCGTGTAGTAGGTTTTCGAGATGTGCCTGGTAAGCCGGCGCTGTATGCCACCACGAAACAGTTTCTCGATTATTTTAACCTTAAAAGCTTAGAGCATTTGCCGGCTCTGGGTGAAATAAAAGACCTAGCCGAATTGGACCCAGAGCTTGAGTTGAGTTTGGCAGAGCCAGCGGTCATTCCTGCTGTAACCAGTGCCGCCAATGATGAGCAAGCACGTCATGATTTCGAGCTTGATCAGCAGGCCGACGGCGTTGATGCTGAGGCCAGTCAGTCCAGTATTGATCAAGACGAGGGTAGTGACCCGGCCAATCTTAGCAGTACGCCAATCAATGAGTGAGAAACTGCAAAAGGTTCTTGCTACGGCAGGGCTAGGGTCGCGGCGCGAGCTAGAAAAATGGATCTCTGCGGGCCGAGTGTCAGTTAATGGCTCAGTCGCCAAGTTGGGCGATCGTGCTGAAACTAGTGATCGTATTTTGGTTGATGGTCGGCCAGTAAAAATTGTTACCGACGATAGCCCAAGGGTACTGATGTACAGTAAGCCGGAGGGCGAGGTGAGTACAACATCAGATCCTGATGGTCGACCGACTGTGTTTGATAAATTGCCGCGCTTAAATCGCGGCCGCTGGATCGCTATCGGCCGGCTGGATATCAATACTAGCGGTTTGTTGCTGTTTACCAATCATGGTGAATTAGCCAATCGTCTAATGCATCCCTCCTACGAGGTTAAGCGAGAATATATGGCACGAATTCACGGTGCTGTTGATGAAGCTATGATTAAGCGCCTTACCGATGGCGTTATTCTCGAAGACGGTATTGCCAAATTCCAAACCGTTAAAGCTCAACATGTGCGCAGCCAAGAGGAGCGGGGCGGCAGTAATCGCTGGTTCCGAGTGATTTTAGCTGAGGGTCGCACGCGAGAAGTACGGAGGTTGTGGGAATCTCAGGGTGTTGAGGTCAACCGTCTCAAACGCATTAGCTATGGCCCGATTGAGCTTCCCTCGATTGTGCGGCGCTCAGAGTATATTGAGTTAGATCCCAAACAGGTAGTCTCTCTGTTCCGCGCAGTGAGTCTTAAACCGCCAAAATTTAGTGAAAAAATGGTCTACAAGGATATCCGCGAGCGCAAAGAGAAAAAACTGCGTGCCCGCGGTGATACCAGTAAACGTTAATTAGCGGTTTTGAGCATTTATCGACTGGCCATTGACCTCGTGACTGTCGGGTCCAAGTAGATACAAATACGCGGGCATAATTTGCTCGGCAGTCTTAAGGCTTTCAGGGTTCTCCGCAGGATAGGCTTGAGCGCGCATATTGGTGCTGGTGGCGCCCGGATTTATGGCATTGATGCGCACCGATCCCAAACCGTCTAGTTCTGCAGCCCATGTCTGTACCATTCCCTCTATGGCAAATTTTGAGATTGCATAGGCACCCCAGAAGGCTCGGCCCTGTCTGCCTACACCGGATGAAGTAAAAACCACAGACGCGTCGTTGGATTTCTCCAATACTGGCATTAATGCTTGGGCCATTTGAAACTGCGCTGTGATATTGATGTGCATGACTTTGTCCCAGACATCATGGCGATAGTTGCTCAGCGGTGTTCTCTGGCCTAGCACGCCAGCATTAAGTAATAGGCCGTCGAGCCTGCCAAACTGTTGATCTAGAGCTACAGTCAACTGGTCATAATCCTCAGCTGCGGCCCCTTCGAGATCAATGGGATAGATAACTGGCTGTACGCAATCGGCAGCGACTATCTGATCATAAATATGTTCTAGCTTAGCGACAGTGCGACCAGCTAAAATCACTGTTGCTCCCGCCTGTGCAAAGGCTAACGCGGCGGCCTTGCCGATACCATCGCCTGCACCGGTCACTAGAATAATGCGATCTTTTAACAGATCAGTGGCGCCTTGGTAGTGGATAATTTGCTGCTCGTTTAGCACTGATATTCCCTTTTAGTTAAACAGTAATGGGTGGAGTTGCTGAGACTGCGTGAGCACATAGTCAGCACCCCATCGATCAATATTTTCATCTGCAGAAATATATCCCCAACCTGCGGCAATGGTGCGCATACCTGCTGCTCGGCCAGCCTCTATATCGCGTATATGGTCACCGATATAGAGGCAGTCCAATGGCGAAATTTCAATTTCGGTACAAGCCTGATACATGCCCTCTGGGTCGGGTTTGGGTTGATTGACATGATCGGGACAGATGACCGTTGCTGACTGATCGATAAGATCTAGTTGACTGAGTACCGCCTGCGTATATCGCCAAGGCTTATTGGTGACAATGCCCCAAGGAATGTGCCGCTGTGAGCAGGTATCCAGCACCTGCTGTAAGCCATCAAAAAGTACTGTTTTATCAGCCAAGTTGGCAAAGTAGAGTTCAAGGAATTCCTCGCGCAAGGGTTCAAATTGTTGATCACTTTGGTCAATGCCAAAACCTGCTTTAATCAGTCCCACTGAGCCGTCGGTTACACTGGTGCGAACGGCATTATCGGGAACAGGCTCGCGACCATGGATTTCAAGTTGTCTATTAAGTGCAGTGATAAAATCTGGTGCCGTGTCCAGTAAGGTGCCGTCAAGATCTAAAAGCAGGGCTTTGAAATCTAACATGGCTTGCGCGCACAAATCATGTAGTTGACATCGACATCGCGCGTATCTAGTTTGTAGGTCTTAGTGATTGGGTTGTAGAGTAAACCGGTCATCTGATCTATCTCTAATTCTGCTTGGCGAATCCACTGTCCTAACTCTGAAGGGCGAATAAATTTACTGTACTCATGAGTGCCTTTAGGCAGCATCCGCAGTACGTATTCGACACCAATGATGGCCAGAAGATAAGATTTTGGGTTGCGATTGATGGTTGAGAAAAACAATGTACCACCGGGTTTACATAGCGCAGCACAGGCGGCCACTACCGAGCAAGGATCTGGCACATGCTCTAGCATTTCAAGACAGGTGACGGTATCAAAACTAGCGGCATGGGTTTTTGCGTAGTCCTCTGCGGTGGACTTTTCATAATTGACGGTCACCCCTGACTCAAGCTTATGTAAATTGCCGACCGCCAAAGGTGCCTCACCCATATCAATACCGGTGACATAAGCGCCACGCTGGGCTAATGCCTCGCAGAGAATGCCACCACCGCAGCCGACATCGAGAATGGTTTTCTCCGCCACCGGCGCCAAACTATCGATCCAATTGGCACGCAGTGGATTGATATCATGCAGTGGCTTAAATTCGCTATTCCGATCCCACCAGCGGCTGGCGAGTTCCTCAAATTTGCGGATTTCGTGAGGGTCAACGTTTTGGCCTTCTGACATAGCTTGTTCCAATATGGTTCAATTTACGATTTTGTTACGCCATTGTTTTGCGATCTGGATCAGGCTCTGCCTGTCTAAGGTTTGCAGATGTCCCTGATTGAGCAGGGGTTTGCCTGCAACCCAGCTGTGTGACACATGATTACCCGCATTGCAGTACACCAGTTGGGACGCAGGATTATACAGAGGTTGCAGCGCAATAGAATCCATATTGACGGCAATTAAGTCCGCTGACTTGCCCGCCTCAAGGCTGCCAATTTCACTATCCCAGCCCAACGCTTTAGCGCCATTAATGGTGGCCATACGAAGCGCGGCATGCGCGTCCAACGCGCTGGCATCACCAGTCGCATTTTTGGCTAGAAGCGCAGCGGTTCTAACTTCACCAAATAAATCAAGATCATTATTGCTGGCAGCACCATCGGTACCTATTGCCACATTAACTCCAGCATTAAGTAAATCTGCCGCAGGGCACTGGCCGCTGGCCAGTTTCATATTGGACTCGGGGCAATGAATGACATGACAATTGTGCGCCTGCAATAGGTTGATATCGCTTTGTTCAATTTGAGTCATATGAACTAGCTGAGTCTGAGGCAATAACAGCCCCATACCTCCAAGCCGTTGCAGGGGCCTGCAGTTATATTGGGCCATGGATTCATCTATCTCGGAGGCGGTTTCATGGCAATGAATATGCACTGGCATATCGAGTTCATTGGCATAGATAGCTATGCGCTGCAGAGTGCTATCTGAGACGGAATAGGGTGCATGTGGTGCGCAGGCGATCTGCAATAGTGGTTGATCACCGTATTTATCGTTCAGTGCGAGCCCTTTGTGTATGTAGTCATCGGCATCGCGGCCAAAAGGCGTGGCGAAGTCCAGTACGGTAAAGCCAATCTGGCAGCGCATGCCGGTACTGCGGACCGCCTCGGCAATAGCATCATGATAGAAATACATATCGGCAAAGCAGGTGGTGCCACTGGTGATCATTTCCGCCATCGCCAGCATTGTGCCGTCAGTAACAAAACTATCGCCGAGATGGCGGCCCTCAGCTGGCCAGATATGTTCCTCAAGCCAGGGCCTTAAGGGTAAATCATCGGCGAAGCCGCGCAATAGGCTCATTGCCGCATGGCCATGGGCATTGATTAGCCCCGGCAGGACTATATGGTCATCTAATTGCTCCAGTTTGTCTGGGTCAAATTGCTTGATCGCCTCCGCTTGCGGGTAAATACCAATAATGCGCCCTTGATTGATTGCTAATGCACAATTTTCTAGAACTTGGTTGTGAGGAACCACGGGAATTAGCCATCGACAGTTAATTAATAGATCTATTTTTTTGCCTTGCATGGTCACTCCTAAGTTACCGCTTGGAGTATACCGAGTTTTTTGTGAGGTTTAAGCTATATAGCCTTTTAAAGGGTAATAAAAGCGGGAATAACAAGGGGGTTATGTGTTAAAATTCCGTCCTTGAAAGGGGATGTAACCAAGTTTTAAATGTAGTTCTTTTTAGGCTTGCTTAAAGACTATTTTTAAGGCTCAACCAACATCTACAAAAGTACGATAATATCGGGAAGCAAAGAGACGTTATGGGTGATTTAGCTAAGGAAATTGTTCCGGTCAATATCGAGGACGAACTGAAACAGTCGTATCTTGACTATGCCATGAGTGTTATCGTCGGTCGGGCATTGCCTGATGTTCGCGACGGTTTAAAGCCTGTGCATAGGCGTGTGCTGTTCGCTATGAGCGAATTAAATAACGACTGGAATAAGGCTTATAAAAAGTCTGCTCGTGTTGTTGGTGATGTGATTGGTAAATATCACCCTCACGGCGATTCCGCGGTGTATGAAACCATAGTGCGCATGGCTCAGCCATTCTCGCTGCGCTATATGTTGGTGGATGGCCAGGGTAACTTCGGTTCCATTGACGGTGACTCCGCTGCCGCCATGAGATACACCGAAATTCGCATGACTAAAATTGCTCATGCACTGCTCGAAGACCTAGAAAAAGAAACTGTCGATTTTGTCCCTAACTACGATGAAACTGAGCAGATACCGATGGTTATGCCCACGCGCATCCCCAATCTGCTGGTCAATGGTTCTTCGGGTATCGCTGTTGGTATGGCGACCAATATTCCACCGCATAATTTAACTGAGGTGGTGAAAGGGTGCTTGGCTCTTATTGATAATGAAGATATTTCCATTGATGAGTTGATGGAATATATCCCCGGGCCAGATTTTCCCACTGGTGCCATCATCAACGGTAAGGCAGGTATTATTCAAGCCTACAGAACGGGTCGTGGGCGTATCTACGTGCGTGCCAAAGCCGATATTGAAGTTGATGAAAAGACCAAGCGCGAAACCATTATTATCAGCGAAATACCCTATCAGCTTAACAAGGCACGATTGATCGAGCGCATTGCTGAGCTGGTTAAAGAGAAAAAGATAGAGGGAATCTCTGAGCTACGCGATGAGTCAGATAAGGATGGCTTGCGGGTGGTGATTGAGCTTAAGCGCGGTGAGTTGGGCGAAGTGGTGCTCAATAACCTCTACGCGCAGACGCAGTTGCAGTCGGTTTTCGGTATCAATGTGGTGGCATTGGTAGACGGTCAGCCAAAGATTCTTAACCTCAAAGAGATGCTTGAGGCGTTTGTTAGGCATCGGCGCGAAGTAGTTACTCGCAGAACCATTTACTTGCTGCGCAAGGCGCGTGAGCGCGCCCATACCCTAGAAGGCTTTGCCATCGCATTAGCTAATATTGATGAGATTATTAGCTTGATTAAGCAGTCGACGACTCCGGCAGATGCACGTGAAGCGTTGGTAGCCAAGGGCTGGGATCCTGGCTCTGTGGTAGATATGTTAGAGCGTGCCGGCGCCTCAGCGACTCGCCCTGAATGGTTAGAGGAGCAATATGGCCTGCGTGATGGTCAGTACTATCTATCCCCGGAGCAAGCCAAAGATATTCTCGAATTGCGTCTGCACAGACTGACGGGTATGGAGCATGACAAAATTATTGAAGAGTTCGCAGTCAAGCTCGAAGAGATTGCTGATTATCAAGATATTCTTGGTGATATTGTCAGACTTATGAGCGTCATTCGCGAAGAATTAGAAGCGGTCGTTGAAGAGTTTGGCGATGCGCGACGCACTGAAATTGTAGAGTCGCAGCACGATCTGACAGTTGAAGATCTAATCACTGAGGAAGATCGCGTGGTGACCATCTCTCATGGTGGTTATGCCAAAACTCAGCCTCTGACAGACTACCAAGCTCAGCGCCGCGGTGGTATGGGTAAGTCGGCGACAGCAGTAAAAGATGAAGATTTTGTTGAGCACCTGCTGGTAGCCAGCACCCACGCCACCATTCTTTGCTTTACCAATCTTGGTAAAGTGTATTGGCTCAAGGTTTTCCAAATTCCCGTAGCAGGTCGCAATTCTCGTGGTCGCCCAGTGGTTAACCTTCTGCCTTTGGATGAAGGGGAGCGCATAAGCTCAATACTGCCGGTAGAGGAATACAGTGCAGATAAATACGTCATCATGGCAACTGCCAACGGTACAGTTAAGAAGACCTCGCTTGATCAGTATTCGCGACCACGCAGTGTCGGTTTGCGTGCAGTTGATTTAGTTGACGGGGATCATCTGGTAGGCACCGCTATTATTGATGATAGTAGCGATATCATGTTGCTAAGCTCCGAAGGGAAGGCGGTGCGCTTTGCCAGCACTGATGCCCGCGCGATGGGTCGCGTATCAAAGGGCGTGCGAGGAATGCGCTTGCCCGAAGGTCATGCAGTAATTGCGATGGTTGTGCCACAGCAAGACGGTTACTTATTAACTGTCTGTGAAAACGGCTATGGCAAACGCACCACCGTCGATGAATTTCCCACCAAAGGTCGCGGTGGTAAAGGTATGATTGCGATTCAAGCCAGTGAACGCAATGGCCCGTTAGTGGGCGCTACACAGTTGTTTGCCGGTGATGAGATTATGCTGATCTCCGACCAAGGTACCATGGTCCGCACCCGCGGTGATGAGGTGTCTGTAGTTGGCCGCAATACTCAGGGCGTGCGCATTATTCGATTGAAAGACAATGAACACTTAGTTAGTTTGGCACGTATTGCCGAGCCAGAGGAAGAAGATAACGACAGTGGTGGTAGTGCAGACACCATCACTGAGGAATAGAAGGAAAAGTCATGTCCGATAGCAATCCGTTACTGGGGCTTAGAGACCAAATAGACGCATTGGATCTGCAGATTATGCAGGCCATTAGTGATCGGGCGCGCTGTGCGCAGCAAGTGGCCGAGGTAAAGAAACAGCAGGGCGATAGCGCCTATTACAAGCCGGAGCGTGAAGCACAGGTGTTGCGCCAAATTATGGAGCAGAATAGCGGCCCTCTGGACAATGAGGAGATGGCCAGATTGTTCCGCCAGATAATGTCTGCCTGTCTAGCATTGGAACAGCCGGTTAAAGTGGCATTTCTTGGCCCCGAAGGTACTTTTACTCAGGAGGCCGCACTCAAGCATTTCGGTGACTCTGCAATCAGTGTGCCGATGGCGGCGATTGACGAGGTTTTTCGCGATGTATTGGCCGGTTCATGCAATTACGGTGTTGTGCCCGTCGAAAATAGTACAGAGGGTGTTATTAGTCACACCTTAGACAGTTTTATGGACTCGTCGCTAAAAATTTGCGGAGAGGTGGAATTGCGTATTCATCAGAATCTGCTGATTGGGCCTAATACCAATAAAGATAATATTACCAGAGTGTATTCCCATGCGCAGTCTTTGGCGCAGTGTCGGCAGTGGTTAAATTCTAATTTACCTAATGTCGAGCGGGTGGCTGTTAGCAGTAATGCTGAGGCGGCAAAGCGTGTCCAAGGCGAATGGAATTCCGCCGCCATTGCGGGTGATATGTCGTGCCAGCTCTATGGGTTAGAAAAGCTTAATGACAAGATTGAGGACAATCCCGATAACTCGACGCGCTTTCTTATTATTGGTCGTCAGGAAGTCCCCCCCAGTGGTGATGACCGCACCTCTATTGTGGTGTCCGTGCAAAATAAGACCGGTGCTTTGCACGATCTGTTAGAGCCGTTTCGCCGCAATAATGTTGATATGACGCGTCTCGAATCGAGGCCATCGCGCAGCAGTAAATGGTCTTATGTATTTTTTATCGATTTTGTCGGTCATATCGAGGATGCGTCTGTAGCGGCCGTGCTAAAAGAACTTAGCGCCGATGTTGCCGATCTCAAAGTGCTAGGCTCCTATCCGCGCGCTGTGCTCTAACCCCTTAACGCTCTGCAGTAATAAATTGACGATGGTAGATAATAGAATCAGTACTAAACCGGTTATCAACCGCCTTGTTGTGGTTGGCTTGGGACTTATTGGTTCGAGTCTAGCGCTGGCAGTGCGCGAGTCAGGCCTGGCGCAGCGGGTTATTGGCATTTCTAGGCGTGCGTCAACGGTTGAGATAGCGCTGGAGCGAGGCATTATTGATGCAGGAGAGGAGCACTTGCAGAGCATTGCCGCCGATTTGGGTGCTGGTGATATGGTGGTAATTGGTGTGCCGACCTTGTCAGTACCTGCAGTTTTGCAGGATTGCGCCGACCTTCTCAGTGACGAGGTTACCATCACTGATGTAGCCAGTGTTAAAGGCTCTGTTATTGATGCGGCTAAATCAATTTACGGGCAGGTGCCAGCGCAGTTAGTGCCAGGTCACCCTATTGCGGGCTCAGAAAAAAGTGGCGTAACAGCGGCAAATGCCAAGCTATTCAACGATCATCGGGTTATATTGACCCCTGATCGTGCCACTGCGGATAGTCATCTACAGCTTGTCGCTGAATTGTGGACTGCGGTAGGCGCCACTGTCTCGAGTATGGATACGGTTGAGCATGATGAAATTCTTGCCGCCACCAGTCATTTACCACATTTTCTGGCCTACTCCTTAGTCGATACGCTAGCCTCTATGGGTGATAAGCGTGAGATTTTCCGTTACGCGGCCGGCGGATTTCGTGACTTTACGCGTATCGCTGCCAGTGATCCCGTTATGTGGCGCGATATTGCACTGGCCAATCGAGAATCGATCACCAAGTTGCTCGACCAAGTGATGAGCAATTTTGCTCAAATGCGCAGTGCCATAGCTTCAGGCGACCAAGATTATCTGATGGATGTGTTTACTCGGGCTCGAGATGCACGCAACCATTTTGGCAAAATACTCGATCAACAAGCATTACAGGGTGGAATACAGAGTCCCATGGTAGAAAAAATTATTAACTATCGGGTGTTGCCCGGTGGCAATGCAGTGGGTGATATTCGTGTCCCCGGAGACAAATCGATGTCTCACCGGTCGATTATGCTGGGCTCACTCGCCGAGGGCCTGACCGAGGTCACCGGCTTTCTAGAGGGTGAAGATAGCCTAGCGACCTTACAGTCATTCCGCGATATGGGCGTCGTTATTGAAGGGCCAGACCAAGGGCGAGTGGCTATTCATGGCGTTGGCTTACATGGATTAAAAGCGCCGCAAAAGCCGCTTTATCTCGGTAACTCAGGTACCTCCATTCGACTGTTAAGCGGGTTGTTGGCAGGGCAGGCATTTGATGTTGAGCTCACAGGTGATGCCTCATTGTCAGGCCGTCCCATGGGCCGCGTTGCCGATCCATTGCGGCAGATGGGGGCGGTAATAGAAACCGCGGAAGGTGGCAGACCTCCCCTAAAAATTACCGGTGGACAGACGCTGTCTGCAATCGATTACGCTATGCCAATGGCCAGCGCCCAAGTGAAATCCTGTGTGTTGCTGGCGGGTCTGTACACCGAAGGGGAAACCACGGTGGTAGAGCCAGCACCTACCCGCGATCACACGGAGCGCATGTTGCGCGGCTTTGGTTATCAGGTTACTACAGATGGTGATAGAGCTTCGTTACAGGGCGGTGGCAGTCTCACTGCTAGTCGTATCGACGTGCCCGCTGATATCTCCAGTGCTGCTTTCTTTATGGTGGCTGCTGCTATTGTGCCGGGTTCTGATATCACCCTGCGCCATGTTGGTGTGAATCCCACGCGCGTCGGTGTGATTAATATTCTGCGACAAATGGGTGCGTTTATTGAGCTGAGTAATGAAATAGAGGTGGGCGGTGAGCCTGTCGCTGATATTCGCGTACAGTATGGTAGTTTGAAAGGGATCAATATACCCGAAGATCAGGTGCCACTGGCAATTGATGAATTTCCTGTGCTTTTTATCGCCGCAGCCTGTGCCGAAGGTGTCACGGTATTAACCGGTGCTGAAGAGCTAAGAGTGAAAGAGAGTGATCGTATTCAAAGTATGGCTGATGGATTGGTGACCTTGGGCATTGATGCGCAATCAACGCCCGACGGTATTCGTATTGTCGGTGGTCAATTAGGAGCTGGCGAAGTGCATAGTCATGATGATCACCGTATTGCCATGGCCTTTACTATCGCAGGCTTGCGGGCTAAGGGCGAAATACTGGTGCATGATTGCAACAATGTCGCCACCTCATTCCCTAATTTTATTGATTTGGCTCGACAGATAGGTGTTGATCTGCGGTCTGAGACGTTGGGCGATTAGCGCTCGCTACAAAGGCATAGCCATGGTTACAGTAATTACAATCGACGGCCCCAGTGGCGCTGGCAAAGGCACTATCAGCCGCATGCTCGCGGATAAGCTCGGCTTCCACTATCTCGATAGTGGTGCGCTGTATCGTTTATTGGGCCTTGCTGCCGTGCGCCATAGCGTTGATTTGGCCAATCCCAGCAGTCTAAGTGTTCTGGCTGGACATATGGATATCGACTTTGATACCAGTGCCAAGGGGCTTAAAGTGATTCTCGAGGGGGAAAATGTTACCACTGAGTTGCGCAGTGAAAATACCGCCACTCTGGCTTCACAGGTTGCCTCTTATCCTATGGTGCGTGCAGCGTTACTGCAGCGTCAGCAACTTTTCGCTAGATCACCCGGCCTGATTGCCGATGGTCGCGATATGGGTACGGTAGTCTTCCCCGATGCACCACTTAAAATTTACCTCACCGCAACATCGGAAGAGCGCGCTAAACGACGTCATAAAGAGTTGCTAGACAAGGGCGAAGATGTTAGTCTGCGCGCCCTTGTAGAGCAGGTACGCTCTAGAGATGAACGCGATATGAGTCGAGACGCGTCGCCATTGGTTCCCGCTGCGGATGCCATTGAGCTAGATACCTCGACGCTATCGATTCAAGAAGTGATGGATACTGTGTTAAATCTGGTGTATCTCAAAGGTTTAGCTAAGACTATCGATCAATAACGGGCGCTGTGGCAATTGCCAGCTATTATTGCCGCAAGCCTTAATACTAACTGACCCGCGTAAACTGGCCGCGCGGAAAAAAGAGCACAGCTCATGCTGTGGCTCTGTCAATACTTAGGTATTTCCCATGAGCGAAAATTTCGCAGATCTATTTGAAGAAAGTTTACAAACGGTTGAAATGAACCCCGGTGCTATTATCACAGGCGTTATTATTGATGTTGATAAAGATTGGGTCACCGTCCATGCCGGACTAAAGTCAGAAGGCGTTATTCCTGCAGATCAATTTTATAACGATAAAGGCGAACTCGAAGTCAATATCGGCGACGAAGTTCAGGTTGCCTTGGAAGCTGTAGAAGACGGCTTTGGTGCCACTCGTCTATCTCGTGAAAAAGCCCGCCGGGCTGAATCTTGGATTGAACTTGAAGCAGCGCACAACGCTGATGAAGTGGTCACCGGTGTTATCTCCGGCAAGGTTAAAGGCGGCTTTACGGTTGATGTTCGCGGTTTGCGCGCGTTCCTGCCAGGTTCTCTGGTTGATGTGCGCCCATTGCGTGAAATCACCCATCTCGAAAATATCGAACTCGAATTTAAAGTAATCAAACTCGACCCCAAGCGTAATAACGTAGTGGTTAGCCGTCGTGCTGTAATGGAGAGTGCTAACTCTGTAGAACGTGAGGAGCTACTGGCCAATCTGGAAGAGGGTGCGTCACTGAAGGGTATTATTAAGAACCTCACTGATTACGGAGCCTTTGTTGATCTGGGCGGTATCGATGGTCTTCTGCATATCACCGATATGTCATGGAAGCGTATCAAGCATCCATCTGAGATGATTAATGTAGGTGACGAAATCGACGTTAAAGTGCTTAAATTCGACCGCGAGCGCAATCGCGTATCACTGGGTATGAAGCAAATGGGTGAAGATCCA
Organism: uncultured Porticoccaceae bacterium; assembly: GCA_965659315.1. Classification (GTDB taxonomy): domain Bacteria; phylum Pseudomonadota; class Gammaproteobacteria; order Pseudomonadales; family Porticoccaceae; genus HTCC2207. Next base: position 61,934 of record CBFHVP010000002.1, read on the forward strand.
TGGGGCGACATCAAAGGTCGTTACCCAGAGGGCGCACGTTGCAAAGCCAAAATTACCAACCTTACTGACTATGGTTGTTTCGCCGAATTGGAAGATGGTGTTGAAGGTCTGGTGCACGTATCCGAGATGGATTGGACTAACAAAAATGTTCACCCATCTAAGATTGTTGATCTCGGCCAAGAAGTTGAAGTTATGGTACTGGATATCGACGAAGAACGCCGTCGTATCTCATTGGGTATCAAGCAATGCTTTACCAACCCATGGGATGACTTTGCCTCAACCATGACCAAGGGTGACAAGATTTCCGGCAAGATTAAATCGATCACCGACTTCGGTATCTTTATTGGCCTAGACGGCGGTATTGATGGTCTGGTTCATCTGTCTGATATCTCTTGGAATGAAACTGGCGAAGAAGCCGTGCGTAACTTCAAGAAAGGCGAAGAAGTTGAAACAGTGGTACTTAGCATTGATGCCGAACGTGAGCGTATCTCGTTAGGTATCAAGCAGCTTTCAGATGATCCCTTTAACAACTATGTTGCCGAGAATGATAAAGGGGCAATTGTTAAAGGCACTGTGAAAGAAGTGGATGCCAAAGGTGCCATTATTGATTTGGGTAATGACATTGAAGCGACGCTGAAAGGCTCTGAATTGTCTCGCGATAAAGTGGAAGATGCGCGCAATGAATTGACTGTCGGCGCTGAAGTTGAAGCTAAGATTATCAATGTTGATCGTAAGAACCGCATTATTAGCTTGTCGGTTAAAGCCAAAGATGTTGCCGAAGAAAAAGATGCTGTTAAATCTCATCGCAAGACCGAGGCAGATGCCGCATCACCAGCCACTATTGGTGACTTGATCAAGGCGCAAATGGACAAGTAATGTCTATCTGAGCATCAAAGGGTGGCGTTGCCACCCTTTTTTTTGCCTGAAAATAGTAATACTGTCATTTTTTGCTTGAATAAATCTAAAACATCAATAAAATCAATAACTAACCAAAATAATAATAACAGTAGTGTAAACCCTAACCAGAAGCCGTATGACCAAGTCAGAACTGATTGAAAAAATCTCCGCTAGCCAAGATCAGCTTCCACCCAAAGATGTGGAGTTGGCCGTACGTATGATTCTCGAGCGCATGACAACAGCACTGGTCGCTAATCAGCGGATAGAAATCCGCGGCTTTGGTAGCTTCTCACTGCACTATCGTGCTCCAAGGGTAGGGCGCAATCCCAAAACGGGTGATGCTGTGCAGCTGACAGGCAAATATGTACCTTACTTCAAGCCTGGCAAAGATCTGCGTACCCGCGTCAATCAGGGTATGTAGCTTAACTTAACGTATGAGTGTCTTGTTGAATTCAACGTTCGGCTGACATTAAGCTTTCCAAGTGGCTATGCAGGTAAAGTCATCTATGTGGCTCAAAGAGTCGTTTAGAGTCATCAAATTTCACTCTCCGACAGCATGACGGTCAATGGCAATATGAGTAGTCACTAAATAATATTATTGACTATTGACTTGATTGTAAATATAGTACCAATCATTGTAGGGTAACTTATCCCCAAGCAAGGATGTTAGAGCCTGACTTTGAACAATCTTTTTATGGACGCGGTATTGGGTAGCTTTCGCTA
>CBFHVP010000003.1:0-58312 GCA_965659315.1 uncultured Porticoccaceae bacterium
TGACCTGTATGACACACCGGGGCGGTGTGGCCGCGGACGGTAAGACCGGTGATGGCTGTGGTCTGCTAATGCAAAAACCGGATAGCTTTCTGCGCGCAGTTGTTAAAGAGACTCTGCAATTAGAGTTGCCAGAGTCTTATGCAGTCGGGGCGATTATGCTCAGTACAGATAATACTGAACGGGAAGCGGCCAAGAGTATTTTGACGCAGGAATTGGAGGACCAAGGGCTGGCAGTGCTTGGATGGCGTGAAGTGCCTACCGATAACAGCTGTTTGGGGCCTATTGCACTGGAATCTTTGCCCGCTTTTGAGCAAGTATTTATTGCGCCGGGAGAGATTGCCGATGAGCAGAGATTTAGCGCGCGCCTGTATATGGGTAGGCGTAAAGCGGAAAAGCGTCTCGAGGCGGATAATAGCTTTCATGTAGCCAGTCTGGGCACAAATATCCTTAGTTACAAAGGCCTGATGATGCCCGTGGATCTGCCGGGTTTTTATCTTGATTTGGCTGATCAGCGCCTTGAAACCGCTATCTGTGTTTTTCACCAACGTTTTTCCACCAACACCATGCCGCGTTGGCCGCTAGCGCAACCGTTTCGTATGCTCGCGCATAATGGTGAAATTAACACCATTATGGGTAACAGGAATTGGTCTGTTGCACGTACGTCAAAATATAAGACTGAGCTACTACCTGATCTGCTTGAGGCAGCGCCCTTGGTCAACCGCACTGGCTCTGATTCGTCAAGCTTGGACAATATGCTTGAGATGTTGGTTACTGGCGGTATGGATTTGCATCTTGCGGTTCGAACTCTGGTGCCACCTGCTTGGCAGAATGTCGAGGATCGCAACCCTGATCATCGAGCGCTGTATGATTACTTATCAATGCATCAGGAGCCTTGGGATGGGCCGGCTGGGCTGGTGATTACCGATGGCCGCTATGCCGTTTGTACACTGGACCGAAATGGTCTGCGGCCATCACGCTGGGTAATGACTGATGACGATGTGATTACTGTTGCTTCCGAAGTCGGCGTCTATGATTATGAGCCAGAGAATGTCGTTGCCAAGGGCCGTCTTGGGCCTGGCGATATCCTTTCAATCGACACTCGAGAGGGACGCATACTGTTCCGTGACGAAATTGAGGATCAGCTAGCGGCACGCAACCCCTATAAAAAGTGGCTTAAAGAGGGGCGCTTTGCCATCGAGTCAAGTTTCGATATGGACAGTATCGAGCTTGAGGGCACATTAAGTCGCGAACAAATTAAAACCTACATGAAAATGTTCCAAATTTCGTTTGAGGAGCGAGATCAGGTATTGCGCCCTCTTGCAGAGGGTGGCCAGGAAGCCGTGGGATCAATGGGTGACGATACCCCTATGGCCGTATTATCGCGGCGTCAGCGCAACTTGTTTGATTATTTCCGCCAACAGTTTGCGCAAGTGACCAACCCGCCAATCGACCCATTGCGAGAAGCCATGGTGATGTCCCTAGCAGTGGAACTAGGCCGTGAAAGTAGTATCTTTGAAGAAAAGTCCAATCTTGGACAGCGCATTGGTCTGTCTAGCCCAGTACTATCACCGCGCAAATACTATGCATTAAAAAATAATGAGTTTGATGAGTTTCCTGTGGACAAATTCAAACTTAACTACGATCCAGAGAGCGAAAATTTACAGCGCGCTATTCAGAGAATTTGTGATGAAGTGGAAGCGGCCGTTCGCAGTGGCACAGTGATTTGTATTCTCTCAGACCATGATATAGGTGAGGGTCGACAGCCCATTCATTCATTACTCGCAGTAGGTGCAGTACATAATCGTCTTATTGAAAAGGGCCTGCGTTGTGACACTAATATTGTCGCTAGTACTGGCTACGCGCGCGATTCCCATCAAGTCGCTACCCTGATTGGTTGTGGCGCATCATTGGTTTACCCCTACCTTAGCTACCATGTTCTATGCGATCTCATCAGTACGGGTGAGCTGTTGGTGGATGTCGATACGGCCTTTAAGCAATACCGTAAAGGTATCAATAAAGGCTTGCTTAAAATCTTATCGAAAATGGGTATTTCGACCATAGCCTCCTATCGCGGTGCTCTGCTTTACGAAGCAATAGGGCTTCACTCAGAGATTATCGATCTCTGTTTCCCCGGCCTGACCAGTCGTCTGCAAGGCGCTACATTTAGTGATCTAGAACAAGATCAGACTGAATTGGCGAATATGGCCTGGAAGTTGCGCAAGCCGATCAATCCGGGTGGTTTGCTTAAATATGTTCATGGTCAGGAATATCATGCTTACAATCCAGATGTTGTTCAGACCATGCACAAAGCCGTGCAAAATAGTGACTATAAGGCGTGGCTTGAGTACGCCAAACTGGTCAATACTCGGCCGGCGGCGGCACTACGTGATCTGTTAGCTATCAGTGGCGATGTCACGCCCATTGATCTGGACGCAGTAGAACCGATGGAAAATATTGTCCGTCGTTTTGATTCCGCAGGTATGTCGTTGGGTGCGCTGTCACCGGAGGCTCATGAATCGCTCGCAGAGGCGATGAATGGACTTGGTGGTCGCTCTAACTCCGGCGAGGGGGGTGAAGACCCCGCGCGTTACGGCACGATCAAGACCTCCAAGATTAAGCAGGTTGCCTCGGGTCGTTTCGGTGTCACGCCGGCCTACCTTTCGAATGCCGAAGTCATCCAGATTAAGGTTGCTCAAGGAGCCAAACCCGGTGAAGGCGGACAGCTACCCGGAGGTAAAGTCAATTCATTGATTGCTCGACTGCGCTATTCAGTGCCTGGTGTCACTCTGATCTCACCACCGCCGCACCATGATATTTATTCGATTGAGGATCTAGCGCAGCTGATTTTTGACCTTAAGCAGGTTAATCCCAGCGCCCTGATTTCGGTGAAATTGGTATCGCGTCCGGGTGTCGGTACCATCGCCGCCGGTGTAGCTAAGGCTTATGCGGACTTAATTACCATTTCTGGCTATGACGGTGGTACCGCGGCTAGCCCAATCAGTTCAATTCGCTACGCCGGTTCGCCTTGGGAATTAGGTCTGACCGAGACCCATCAAACCCTACGTGCCAATGATTTGCGCGACAAGGTGCGAGTGCAGACCGATGGCGGACTCAAAACCGGTTTGGATGTGGTTAAAGCTGCGATTCTGGGTGCCGAAAGTTTTGGTTTTGGTACTGGCCCCATGGTTGCTTTGGGCTGTAAGTATCTGCGTATTTGTCATCTCAATAACTGTGCTACTGGCGTGGCAACTCAGGACAATCGATTACGCAATGATCACTACCGCGGCACCGTACTCATGGCTACCAACTTCTTTAAATTTGTGGCAATGGAAACGCGAGAATGGCTGGCGGCACTGGGGGTGAGTTCGATCGAGCAACTGATTGGGCGTGTTGATTTGTTAGAGGTATTACCAGGTAGCACTAGCAAGCAGAGTAATCTGGACTTAACTCCACTGATTGAAGATAGAGCAGAAATTATTGATAAACCACAGTTCTGTTTAGAACCCAAGAACGAGCCCTTTGATAAGGGTTTACTCGCTGAGCGCATGGTAGCCGACGCTCTGCCGGCGATTGAGGCGCAAACAGGGGCGACATTTGATTATCAAGTGGGTAACTGTGACCGCTCTATTGGCGCACGGCTATCCGGTGAAATTGCTAAACGCCATGGCAATGCCGGTATGGTAGAGACTCCAATCCGGTTAAATCTGAAAGGTGTCGCGGGTCAATCGCTGGGTGTCTGGAATGCTGGGGGGTTGGATATCTACCTCGAGGGCGATGCCAACGATTACGTGGGCAAGGGCATGGCCGGTGGTAAACTTGTGCTAATGCCGCCGGCAACCAGTCAGTTCAAGTCTAATGAGACGCCGATTATGGGCAATACCTGCCTCTACGGTGCTACAGGCGGTCGCGTGTATGCCGCGGGTAAAGTAGGTGAGCGTTTTGCGGTGCGCAATTCGGGTACCGTTGCGGTTGTTGAGGGCGCTGGTGATCACTGTTGTGAATATATGACTGGCGGTATCGTAACGGTGCTGGGTGCAACCGGATATAACTTTGGCGCAGGAATGACTGGCGGCTTCGCCTATGTGCTCGATATGCAACGTGAGTTTGTCGATCGCTACAATATGGAATTAGTGGATATTCAGCGGGTAACCTCAGAGGCTACTGAGTCACACCGAGTGTTTCTCAAAAGCATGATTAAAGATCATGCTATTGAGACTGGCAGTGCTTGGGCTCATGAACTTGTTGATAATTTTTCCGATTATGCGTCACGGTTCTGGTTAGTGAAGCCAAAAGCAGCAAGCCTCAGTAGTTTGCTAGCCCAAGCTCACGCCAATCCGCAATAACGCCAACAGTAATAGAGATTAAGAATATGGCAACACCTAACAATCAATTTCAGTTTCTTGAGGTTGAGCGCATGGACCCCCCCAAGCGTGATATGCACCGTCGAGTCGGAGAGTTTGTTGAAATTTATGATCCATTTACGGAGCAAAAAGCCGCTAGTCAGTCGCATCGATGCCTGTCCTGCGGTAACCCCTACTGCGAATGGAAATGTCCAGTCCATAACTATATTCCCAATTGGTTGCAGTTGGTGGCAGAGGGCAATCTGATTGAAGCGGCAGAACTGAGTCACCAGACTAATTCTTTACCAGAAGTTTGTGGCCGAGTCTGTCCGCAGGATCGTCTCTGTGAGGGCGCCTGCACGCTCAATGATGGTTTTGGCGCAGTAACCATTGGTTCCGTTGAAAAATATATTACCGATACTGCTTTGGCCATGGGCTGGCGCCCAGATATGTCAAAAGTGGTCTGGACCGATAAGAAAGTTGCTGTCATCGGTGCTGGACCGGCCGGTATTGGCTGTGCCGATATTTTGGTACGCAATGGTGTTAAGGCGGTGGTATTCGATCGGTATCCTGAAATCGGTGGGCTACTGACGTTTGGTATTCCTGAGTTCAAGTTAGAGAAAGACGTTATTCGTACCCGACGTGATGTCCTTGAGGGTATGGGTGTGGAATTTCGTTTGAATACTGAGATAGGTAAAGATATCCAGATTGATGAACTGCTCAATGATTATGATGCAGTATTTCTTGGTATGGGAACCTATACCACGATGAAGGGTGGGTTCCCCGGTGAAGACTTACCTGGCGTTCATGAAGCACTAAATTTCTTGGTATCCAATGTCAATCGCAATATGGGTTTCGAGAAATCTGCCGATGACTATATTAGTGTTAAAGACAAACGCGTCGTTGTACTTGGCGGTGGTGACACCGCGATGGATTGTAATCGCACGTCAATTCGTCAGGGCGCTACCAGCGTCACCTGTGCATACAGGCGCGATGAAGAAAATATGCCGGGATCGCGCCGCGAGGTTAAGAACGCCAGAGAAGAAGGCGTTGTGTTTAAATTTAATATGCAGCCCGTTGAATTACTGGCAGATGATGCTGGCAATGTTACCGGAGTTAAAGTGGTTACAACCGAACTTGGCGAGGCTGATGAAAATGGCCGTCGCCGTCCTCAAGTCATCCCTGGTAGTGAAGAAGTGTTACCCGCTGATGCAGTGTTGGTTGCGTTTGGTTTCAAACCTAGCCCACCAGAGTGGTTGACCGGTATTAATGTTGAGACGGCTGATTGGGGCGCGGTGCTGGCCGCGGAAGAGCAGACCTACGCCTTCCAAACCACCAACCCAAAGATATTTGCCGGTGGTGATATGGTGCGTGGTTCTGACTTGGTTGTCACCGCGGTATTTGAAGGTCGTCAGGCCGCTGAAGGTATTTTGGATTATCTGGATATTTAATGTCTGAATTAAATAATGATCGCTTTCTAAAAGCATTGGCGCGTCAACCGGTAGACCGCACGCCGATTTGGATGATGCGCCAGGCTGGCCGATATCTTCCCGAGTATCGTGCTACTCGCTCACAAGCCGGTGATTTTATGAGTCTGTGTAAAAACACGGAACTGGCCTGTGAAGTCACATTGCAACCTTTAGAGCGCTATGACCTAGATGCCGCGATTCTTTTTTCAGATATTCTTACTATTCCTGACGCCATGGGGCTCGGCCTCTATTTTGAAGAGGGAGAAGGTCCCAAGTTTCGCAAGCCAGTGCGCACCGAAGCAGATATTGAACAACTTAATGTGGTTGATACCGCATCCGACCTTGCCTATGTTACCGATGCCGTCGCTATGATTCGTCGAGAACTGCACGGGCGTGTGCCATTGATTGGTTTTTCGGGTAGCCCATGGACTTTGGCCACCTATATGATCGAAGGCCAGAGTAGTCGAGATTTTGCTCGTGCTAAAACAATGCTCTATACACAGCCAGAATTAATGCATCAGCTGCTGGATAAACTGGCTCTTTCTGTTATTGACTACCTCAATGCGCAGATCAGTGCTGGCGCGCAAGTAGTGCAAATTTTTGATACCTGGGGTGGTGCGCTGAGTCATGCTGCCTATCTGGAGTTTTCACTGGCTTATATGCGAAAAATTGTAAGCGGCCTGATCAAGCATGCTGATGGTCGCGATGTACCGGTTATTTTGTTCACCAAAGGTGGCGGCCATTGGTTGGAAGCTATGGCGGAAACGGGTTGCGATGCTCTCGGTTTGGACTGGACCGTCGATATTGGCGCAGCCAGAGCTCGTGTTGGCAATCAAGTCGCATTACAGGGGAATATGGACCCCGCCGTATTAAGGTCCGATCCGGCTCGTATTGAAGCTGAGGTCGCCACTATTTTGCAATCCTTCGGCACCGGTAGCGGTCATATATTTAATCTGGGTCATGGCATTACCCCCGATATCGATCCGGCGCATGCGAAAGTATTTATTGATGCGGTGCATAAATTTTCTGCGAGTTAGAGGCAAGTATTTTGATCACCAGGCGGTCTAGCACGCAACGTCATTAGGTCGCCCTAGACACCAGTAGGATCGCTTTAGGTTCCGCCCAACAGATATTGATACGATGTTGTCTTTGCTAATTTAGCCTTTCTTATCGGCAATGGCTTCGCCCATCTTTACCGTTGCGTAGGGCGCGATTTTTTTACTCCACTCGATGGCCTGTTGTGGAAACAGTAGGATAACGGTAGAGCCAAACTTAAAACGGCCTATCTCATCGCCTTTGGCAAAGTTGATTGAATCTCCAGAATAATCAGTCTCTCTCACTGCACCAGGTCCAGGATTTTCAAAGCCAGACCACACTGTTTCGATACCAGCCACCAACATGGCGCCGACAAAGATTAGACTAAAGCGGCCGATTTCGGCGCATTCAAATTCACACACCAATCTCTCATTGCGGGCAAACACACCGGGCAAAGCCTGGGCGGTCTGATCATTAACAGAGAATAATTCGCCGGGAATATAGCGGCTGCTTAACAGTTTGCCGGCAATGGGCATATGCACACGATGATAGTCTTTGGGAGACAGGTAGATAGTGGCAAAGCTACCATTATCATAAGCCTGTGCCTGCACCGAATTGCCCACTAGGCGGCTCACTGAGTAATCGATACCTTTAGCTTGCAGGATTCTATTTTTGTTGATCGGCCCCGCCTGGCTGATAGCACCATCGGCCGGTGAAATAATAGTACTGCCACCTGAATCTATGGGTCTGACACCAGCTTTGAGTTGCCGGGTAAAAAAAGCATTAAAGTTTTCATAATCATCAAGATTTTCTGTTTCAGCCTCTGCCATATTGATATTGAACGCTTTGATGGCTGCTGTTATCAGCTTATTTTTCAGCCAAGGTCGCTTTGACTCGGCGACACTAGCAATTGCGCGTGAGAGGCTATGTTTTGGCAGTATTCGCTGCAGGGCGACAAAGAGGTCAGCGCGGTGGCTCATGGTATCAGTACTCAATCAAAGGTTAGGTTAGTTCAGAGGTTTAAAAGCCAAGGTCAATTGGGGTGTGGTGAAGATTTCCCCATTCTGCCCAGGAGCCATCGTAACCGCGGATATTGTTGTAGCCCAGTATTCGCCCAACCATATAGGTAAAGCTAGAGCGATGATGGCTTTGGCAATGCGTGGCAATGTGTTTATCACGCGTGAGGCCGGCATTATCCAGAATCTGTTGGGCATCCTCACGGATGCGCAGGTGCTTTTGCTGATCCATCAGTTGCGTCCATTCCAGATTGATTGCTCCCGGAATATGTCCACCGCGAGCGGCACGCACCATGTCGCCACTATATTCGGCCGGACTACGGGCATCCCAGATTGCAAAATTAGGCTCATCTAAAAGGCCAATAATTTGCTCCTGATCAATGCGAGCTTGAGGGCGAGCAAAGCTGACTACCGACTCAATACTGTTGGGCTGATTGGTTGCGCTTTCATCAATAAAGCCCTGTTTAATCCAGGGTACAATGCCGCCATTTAAATAACGCCAATTGGTCAGGCCTAATAAATCTAATGTCCACGCCAGACGACCTGCCCAGCCACCACCCTCATCATCATAGAGGATGACCTGTTTGCCGCCATCAATACCCAAATAGTTTATAACCTGTTGTAGCTGTTCCAGAGGCGGGCAAGCACCTGGTGTTGGTGGCGTACCTGTGAGCAAATGATTACCGGATAAGTGAACAGCGCCAGGTACATGCTTTTGCTGATAGAGCGCCTGATTACACAGATCGACGATGATGAGATCGCTGTCACCGAGCTTGGCTTCGAGTTCACTGGGTTCGATAAGGTGGTTGTTGGTCATGACTAATCCTAAGTAAGCCGCGATTTTAGCATTTTTTAACCTAGATGCGCGTTACCGTTGCTGCTGACTGAGGATAATTTGGCGATAGTTCATCAGCCGTACTTGCAGTACTTTTTTATCTGCCACCGCCTGTAATAGTGCGCAGCCAATTTCTTTGTCATGCTGACAGTCGCGAAATTTGCAACGACCTAAATAGGGCCGAAAATCAATAAAACCGTCAATAATTTTTTCCTGACTTAAATGCGTCAAGGCAAATTCTCGAATACCCGGAGAGTCAATAAGTACACCACCACCTACCAGATGGAATAGTTTCGACGCCGTAGTGGTATGAGTGCCTTCCTCTTTGTTGTCGGACAAGGGGCCCACCTGCATATTGGCATCGGGAAGTAGATGATTTAATAGCGACGACTTACCGACGCCAGACTGGCCGACAAAAATAGAGGTGTGGTCGGCTAAATAGCGCTGTAATAGGTCAATGCCAAGCCCTGTTTTAGCCGATACCACGATAACCTCATAACCTATGAAGCGATAGTTATCTAACAGTTGATCGATATCATTCTGATTGTCTTCATCGACTATATCGCATTTATTAAGTACCAGTAGTGGGGTGATTCCCTGAGCCTCAGCGGCAACAAGGTAGCGGTCAAGTAAATTGCTGTGAGGGATCGGTTTGGGGGCGAATACAATGGCAATTCGGTCTATATTAGCAGCGACGGGGCGCAGTTTGCCATAGCTGTCTGGTCGGATAAGCTGCGATTGGCGCGGTTCGCAAGCCACCACGACACCGTGGGGCTCAGCGTGTCGCCAGATCACCTTATCACCAGTGACTAAGGTGTCTAAATTAGTGCGTTTATAACAGCGAAAAATATGTCCTTGGAAAGGTGCCTCAATGCCCTCGATATCGACCTGAGTACCGTAATTTGTCACCACTATTCCCAGAGTTTCTTGCCCGAGACCCTGTAAGTTTTTAAGGTCCTCGTCATTTAGCGTCTGTTTTAGATTGGCTCGCTGGCGCCGGCGCTCCTGAATGGCCTGAATACGATCTTTTTGACGTTTACTCAGTCTGCGATTGCTCAATACATTTTCCCGGTTGACCTGCATGTCTGGCGTTATGGACGCCAAGGATATAGCATAAACGCTCTAAGTAACATTTTGCATACCATTACAGGCGCCACTATGACAGTTCAAGACCCTCTCAACTTAATTTGGATCGACTTGGAAATGACAGGTCTGGATCCACAGCATGAGCGCATTATTGAAATAGCCACGGTGGTGACTGACGCAAATCTCAATGTTTTGGCTGAGGGGCCTTCTTTGGTAATCCACCAATCAGATCACTTACTGGATAATATGGATGAGTGGAATACCAACCAACATGGTAATTCTGGGCTCACTCAGCGTGTGCGCAATAGTCAGATTACTGAAGCGGAAGCTTGTGCGGCGACGCTTGATTTTTTGCGTCAGTGGGTGCCAGCACAGCAGTCCCCTATGTGCGGTAACTCTATCGGTCAAGATCGTCGATTCTTAGTACGTTACATGCCCGAGCTAGCCAATTTTTTCCACTATCGAAATCTTGATGTCAGTACCTTAAAAGAATTGGCGAGACGCTGGAAACCTGAGTTAGCAAACGGGTTTAGTAAAAAAGGTAGTCATCTGGCAATGGATGATGTCTATGATTCAATCGCAGAGTTAGCGTATTATCGCGACGTGTTTATTCAGCCCTGATAGCCGCTAATTTGTCTTGTTGCTGCGATATAGCCCATTGCACATGGTCGCGTACCAGTGATGACGGATGGTCACTCTTTTTTGCTAACGCCTCAATAATGGTGGCCGATCCGCTGGCGTTACCAAGGCCTACCGCGAGATTGCGCAGCCAGCGCTCGTGACCAATACGGCGGATGGGCGAGCCCTCAGTATTATTCTCGAACTCTTCAACCGTCCAGTTAAATAAGGTAACCAAATTAGCATCGTCGAGATTATGTCGCGGTGTAAAGTCATTTTCTTGAGACTGTGAGGCGAAGCGATTCCAAGGACAGATAATCTGGCAATCATCGCAACCAAATACGCGGTTGCCCATTTTGGGTCGCAACGCTTCGGGGATTGCGCCTTTATTTTCAATAGTGAGGTAGGAAATACATTTCCTCGCATCCAGTACATAAGGTTCGGGAAATGCATCAGTAGGGCAAATTTTTAAACAGGCGCGACAGTTGCCGCAGCGATCTTTTTGCTCGCTGCTATCGGTAGGCAATGGCAATGATGTATATATTTCGCCAAGAAAAAACCACGAGCCAGCTTGATCATTGAGGAGCAGAGTGTTTTTACCAATCCAGCCTAGCCCAGCTTGTTCGGCGAGAGGTTTTTCCATCACTGGTGCACTGTCAACAAAGGGTCGCTGAGAGAGAGCGAGCTGGGGTAATTCATCTTGAATCATTGATGCAAGCTTTGCTAGACGCTTGCGAATCAGTTTGTGATAGTCACGACCGAGTGCATACCTTGATATATATGCTTTATTGTCATCCTTCAAGACGGCGATCATTTTATCGTCTGCAAGGTAGTCCATGCGTACAGAGATGACTCGCACACATTGATCTACCAGCTGACCAACGTTGTAGCGTTTGTCGCCATGCTCGCCCATCCACTGCATAGAGCCCTGAAAGCCATCCGCCAGCCATTTTTTAAGGCGTGTCGATGCTTGATCGAGATTGGGTTCGACAATGGCAACTTGCTGAAAACCCAACGCTTTGCCCCAAGCCTTTATATTTTTGGCGAGGTTATCGAGTTTTTCTGTATCGACGACATCTTGTACCATGTTTTAGCGCGTTTTCTGTCTTATAATTGCGCCAATTTTACGGGGATATTTACTTAATGTCGCACAACTTTATACAAGATGCTCTATTCGATGCCAAATCAGTTGCACAACTCGATCGCACTGCAATTGATAGCCATGGTGTGCCGGGAATCGTGCTAATGAAGCGTGCTGGCCGCGCAGCATTGCGTGAATTGCTCGATGCCTTTGGCGTACCGACATCACTGACTATTTTCTGTGGTTCTGGCAATAATGCTGGTGATGGCTATATTGTTGCGGCTTTGGCCGCGGCTAAGAATATCCCGGTAGAGATTGTCGAGTTGTCTAATAAGCTGAGTGCAGATGCATCCGAGGCAAAGCAATTTGCTCAGCAAGCTGGTGTTGGTTTCGTTGATTTCGATCAAGCCACTGAGGTGACCTCTGGTGTAATTGTTGATGGTTTATTAGGTACCGGCTTTGATGGTGACTTACGCGAGCCCTACATTGACGCCATTCAATTGATTAATGCGTCTGGTATGCCAGTGCTCGCTCTTGATATTCCCTCCGGTCTGCATGCCGATACTGGACATATTGCTGATGTGGCCGTGAAAGCAGATCTTACGATCACGTTTATAGGTGCCAAGCAGGGATTGTTCTCCGCTCAGGGGCCTGTCGTTTGTGGTGACATAATCTATGATTCTTTAGACGTCCCAGAACAGGTGTTTGAGCAGGTGCCGGCAACAGCAACATTGTTGGATCTATTTGAGTTAATGGATTGTTTGCCGCAGTTATCAATTGATGGACATAAAAATTTGCGTGGTCATGCCATGGTAATAGGGGGCGATCAGGGTTTTGGTGGCGCTGCTATCTTGGCCGCTGAAGCATGCTTGCAGATTGGTGCTGGCGTCACTAGTTTAGCTACACGTCCCGAACATATTGCCCCGATGTTAATGCGGCAACCCGAAGTAATGGCTTGTCCAGTGGTTTCCGGTCAAGAATTAGAACCCCTGCTGAGTCGACCCAATGTGTTAGTGGTTGGTCCCGGTTTGGGTCGATCGCCTTGGTCAGAGCAGTTATTGCAAAAAGCTGTGACCTCTGGACTACCCCTAGTGCTAGATGCAGATGGTTTGAATATTCTTGCTGATGGACGAGTGGTGCCTAATCCCGATGGAAGTCAATGGGTGTTGACGCCTCATGCCGGTGAAGCATCGCGGTTACTGGGGCTATCTATAGCGGAAGTACAAGCAGACCGATACCGAGCAGTACGCCTACTGCAGGAAAAATACTCTGCCGTAGTCCTATTAAAAGGCCCCGGTACATTGATTGCCGGTCCAGATAAAATCACTCAGGTCTGCACTTATGGTAATCCAGCGATGGCCACTGCTGGCATGGGCGATATTCTCAGCGGCCTTATTGGAGGCTTAATAGCTCAGGGCTGTGATGTGCAGACTGCGACAGAATTAGGCTGTTGCCTTCATGGCAGTGCGGCAGATTTAGCCGTGCAGGAGCAGGGTCCCCGAGGTCTCGTGGCGTCTGACCTATTACCGCATTTGCGCAGCCTGTTAAATCAGAGTTATCTATGAATAAAACGTCGACGCTGGCTAAAACCACCGTTGAGTTGGCTGACGAAGACGCCATGGTTAGTTTTGGTTGTGCTATTAGTAGTTCGCTGATTCAAAATAGTTCGCTGATTAAAAATAGTGCGCTAATTAAAAAATCCATGATAATCACTTTACAAGGGCAATTGGGTGCAGGGAAAACCACGCTATCTCGAGGCCTGTTGCAGGGTTTAGGTCATCGCGGTTCGGTTAAAAGTCCCACTTATACATTAGTTGAGCCCTATCAACTGCCGGTGGGTTCAGTTTTTCATTTTGATCTTTATCGTATTGTCGATGCTGAGGAACTCGAATATATGGGTTTTACTGAGTATCTGGCCGAGGCTAAGTTATGCTTGATAGAATGGCCAGAGCGAGGGCAGGGGTTTCTACCGCAAGCTGATATTGCTGTAGAGATAAGTCAGCCCGGTGAGGGCCGCTGTGTTACTCTGGTTGCTTATTCTGCATGTGGTGAGCAGTTGATCGATCTGTTGGACTGGGACCAAGATAAAAAATGATAGTGCGCTATTTCACAACGCTTATTAAATGCACAGCGATTGGCCTGCTGTGGTTAGTGCCGATGCAACTGTGGGCCGCAGATATTGAGTCTGTGCGTCTGTGGCGAGCGCCTGACAAAACCAGATTGGTATTGGACCTGAGTGGCACTGTTGAGCACAATCTATTTGCGTTACAGAGTCCCAGTCGGTTGGTGATTGACATCAGTGATTCGCGTATCAAAACTAAATTTACTGATCTGGACTTTAGCAACACGCCCATTGCCGGGATTCGTGTGGCAGTGCGTAACAAGTCCGATGTCAGAGTCGTGCTAGATCTGACTAATACCGTTAGCCCAAAAAGTTTCTCCCTGCCGGCGAATGAACAATATAGCAATCGACTGGTGATTGATCTTTTTGATAAAAAGCCAGTGGTTAGTCGGACGCTCGACGAAGTCGTGCAAAAGAAAGATCGTAAAATTATTATCGCCATTGATGCGGGGCATGGCGGTGAGGACCCAGGTGCTTTGGGGCCAAGAAGAGTGCGTGAAAAAATCGTAGTGTTGCAGTTAGCGAAAAAAATTAAGGCGCTATTAGACAGCAATCCAAACTTTCAGGGAGAGTTGGTGCGCAGTGGTGATTATTATCTCGCTCACCGCAGACGTACACAAATTGCCCGTGATAAGCAGGCTGATTTATTTATTTCGATCCATGCAGATGCGTTTACTGACCCATCGGCGCATGGTGCGTCTGTCTACGCCCTGTCGACCAAAGGCGCGACCAGTGAGGCTGCGCGCTACCTTGCCGATAGTGAAAACCGCGCTGATTTAATTGGTGGTGCTAGCTCACTTAGTCTAGATGATAAAGATGAATTACTTGCCGGTGTGCTGCTGGATTTATCGATGACGGCCACGTTGAGTAGTAGTCTTGAGGTAGGGGAGTATGTGCTTAAGAATATGGGGACCGTTGCTCGATTGCATAAGAAGAAAGTTGAGCAGGCGGGATTCTTGGTACTGAAGTCACCTGATATTCCATCACTATTATTAGAAACTGGATTTATATCTAACCCCAATGAGGCGCGAAAACTCAGCAGTAATAGCTATCAAAATAAAATGGCAAGGGCGATTTTTCAGGGCATAGAGCAATATTTTTCTGATAACCCACCCGATGGTACCTTGTTAGCAAAATATGGTAATCGAGTAGATCGGATTTATGTGGTAGCTCCGGGCGATACCCTCTCTGAAATCGCTGTGCGATTTAATGTCTCGATGAGGAAACTCAAACGTCACAATAATATGTCCTCAAGCAAGATTCGTGTCGGCAAAAAACTTAAAATTCCACCACGCTAGCGTGATCACTCGGGTCTTTATCAATGTCTAGTATCAAAATTCTCAGTCCGCAATTAGCCAACCAAATTGCCGCTGGAGAGGTGGTTGAGCGTCCCGCTTCTGTGCTCAAGGAATTGGTAGAAAATAGCTTAGACGCGGGTGCCAAACGAATTGATATAGAGATTGAGCAGGGCGGCGTTAAGTTAATCAAGGTGCGCGATGATGGCACTGGTATTGCTGAAACGGAATTAGCCTTGGCCCTAAGTCGTCACGCCACGAGCAAGATTGATGATTTGCAAGATCTTGAGGCTGTTGCCACATTGGGTTTTCGTGGCGAGGCGCTGGCCAGTATTGCTTCCGTGTCACGTCTCGCCCTGACATCCAATAATGAGGGTAGTGGCAGTGGATGGAAAGCGGTATCCGAGGGTCGCGATATGGAGGTTGATTTGCAACCTGCTGCCCATCCACAGGGCACCAGTGTTGAGGTAAGAGATCTATTCTTTAATACGCCAGCGCGGCGCAAATTTCTGCGTACGGAAGGTACAGAATACAATCGCATTGATGAGAGTATTAAAAAGTTGGCACTAAGCCGTATGGATATAGCTTTTAGCTGGCGTCACAATCAGCGCGCTCAGATCAATCTTCATCCGGCGCACAGTCAACTTGAGCAAGAGAAGCGCGTAGCCGATATCTGCGGTCCAACCTTTATGCAGCAGGCCCTTTATGTGAATAATGATCGCTCGGGTATCCGGCTGTGGGGTTGGATGGGGTTGCCGACGTTTTCTCGAAGTCAGGCGGATTTACAACATTTTTTTGTCAATGGACGCTGTATTCGGGATAAGGTTGTTTCACATGCGATTCGCCAAGCCTATCAAGATGTTCTTTATCACGGTCGGCATCCCGCCTTCGTTTTGTTCCTTGAAATTGAACCTGCAGATGTAGACGTCAATGTACACCCCACTAAACATGAAGTCCGTTTTCGTGATAGCCGTGCCATTCATGGTTTCGTCTATGGCACTCTGAATAAGGCATTGGCGCAGGATCGGCCCCAAGATCATCTGCAAGTCGGGGAAACGTTAGATGGCAACGGTACTGAGCAGCAATGGCAACCCAATCAATCAACTCTGTCGCTCTCTACTGCAGGGCAACCGTCTCAGGGTGCAGTAAATTATGCGCAATTCTCTGATGCAGGTCGCGGCTCAATCAATACGCCAATGGAGGCCTATCAAAGTTTATACAACCCGCAGATGCCGGAGGAACAAGGTGACTTGCCACCTATGGGGTTTGCCATTGCTCAGCTAAAAGGTATTTATATTTTGGCCGAAAATGCTCAAGGGTTGATTATTGTTGATATGCACGCAGCTCACGAGCGAATTACCTATGAGCGAATGAAAACCGCGTTTGATACTCAGGGGCTTGTTTCGCAGCCACTGCTAGTGCCGGAAAGCTTATCTGTCAGTGAGCGCGAAGCAGATATTACCGATAAAAGCGCAGAGATCTTCGGTCAATTGGGCTTTGTAGTTGAGCGCGCTGCAGCGGAAAGTATTATTGTCCGTGAAATACCCGCGATACTGCGAGGTTCAGAGGTAGAAGGACTACTTCGTGACGTTATCTCGGATCTGCTTGTGCACGGTACATCGGAGCGTATACGTCACCATATCAATGAGATTCTATCGACCATGGCCTGCCATGGTTCTGTGCGTGCCAACCGCAAACTGACTATTCCAGAAATGAATGCGTTATTGCGCGATATGGAAGCCACAGAGCGCAGTGGTCAATGTAACCATGGTCGTCCTACTTGGTCACAGCTCAGCCTAGATGAATTGGATAAGCTATTTTTGCGCGGCCGATGATGTTGGTTGATAAGTACCATGGATAAACCTCTAGCTATTAATTTGATGGGCCCCACGGCCAGTGGTAAAACCGCGTTGGCTATGGAGTTGCGCGAGCATTTGCCAGTTGAGTTAATCAATGTAGATTCAGCGCAAGTGTATCGTCAGCTTAATATTGGTAGCGCCAAGCCTGATGCCGATATGCTAGCACAGGCGCCTCATCGTTTAATTGATATACGTGATCCGGCACAGACCTACAGTGCTGCGGAATTCTTGGCGGATGCCCGCGGCGAAATGGCAGAGATCTGTGCTTCGGGACGTATTCCGCTATTAGTGGGCGGCAGTATGATGTATTTCAAAGTGCTACTGGAGGGACTGTCTAGGTTACCCGAAGCTAATCAACAGGTGCGTGATACATTAGAGCAAAGAGCTCAACAGGATGGCTGGCCCAGTCTCTATGCCGAACTTGAGGCTGTTGACCCTGATACAGCCAGTCGACTGCACCCCAACCACTCTCAGCGTATTCAGCGAGCATTGGAGGTCTATCTAGTGACAGGTAAACCTATGTCAGCTCTCCAAACTGAGTCCGTTGGCGGCTTGTCACAAGACTATAAATTTCGCCAAATTTCGCTTATTCCTCAGAATCGTAAACTTCTGCACAGACGCATTGAACAGCGATTCCAGACTATGATGGATCTTGGTTTCGCGCAGGAAGTGATGGATTTGTATAATCGTGGCGATCTGCATCGTAATTTGTCGGCTATTCGCTCGGTAGGTTATCGCCAGCTGTGGGACTACTGCGCAGGAAAGTGCAGTTTGGACGATGCGGTCGAAAAAGGTGTTATTGCCACTCGTCAGTTGGCAAAACGGCAAATGACTTGGCTGAGGAATTGGCCTGATGCCATTGAAATAATTATCGATAATGAAAAGGAATATTTGAGTACTAAAGAGATCTGTAAGCAGAGTTTGAAAGTACTTTAATCTGTATCCATGTACTATAATGGGGAAATGAGCGAGGTAAGTGCTCGGATGATTTGCAATCCCGTTGTTATTTTTTGCCACCTGTATTGTGGCGCCCATTGAATTTTCAATATGAAGGAGTAGTACTATGTCAAAAGGGCATAACCTACAAGACCCTTTTCTTAATGTTTTAAGGAAAGAACGTATTCCGGTTTCCATTTTTCTCGTTAATGGTATCAAGTTGCAGGGGCAGATTGAGTCTTTCGACCAGTTTGTTGTGCTTCTCAAAAACACCGTTAGTCAGATGGTATATAAGCACGCTATCTCTACCGTTGTGCCATCGCGTACAGTTCGTCTACCCGCTAGCAATGCGTCTGACGGTCTACCAGACGCCGCTGACAATGCCGGCAACTACCGCGACGACAACTTCTAAAGCGAGTGTCGTTATTTTTTGAGCGGCCGGACTTTGGTGAGCGCGCGGTTTTGGTTCACCTTAAGCTAAATAGTGAATCTGAACCTGAAGATCCACGAGAATTCGAAGAGTTAGTGATTTCTGCCGGTGGCGACCCCGTTGAATTTTTAACGGGGTCGCGTCAGAGCCCCCATGCCAAGTTTTTTGTTGGTACGGGGAAATTAGAGGAAATTACCAGTGCTGTTCGCAGTAGCGATGCTGAGTTAGTTATCTTCAATCACAACCTCTCTCCTAGCCAAGAGCGTAATCTCGAGGCTGAGTTGAAATGTCGGGTTCTGGATCGGACTGGGCTGATTCTTGATATTTTTGCCCAGCGCGCACGTACACATGAAGGCAAGCTGCAGGTTGAGCTGGCGCAGTTACAGCATCTGTCATCTAGGTTGGTGCGTGGTTGGACGCATTTGGACAGAGAAAAAGGCGGTATTGGAATGCGCGGGCCGGGTGAGACACAGCTGGAATCTGATCGGCGTATGGTCAGAGAACGTATCCAGACGATCAAAAAACGGCTGGAAAAAGTGAGAAAGCAGCGCGGTCAAAGTCGGCGCTCCAGAGATAGGGCAGAAATTCCTATCGTGTCATTGGTGGGCTATACCAATGCCGGTAAATCGACGTTATTTAATAATTTAACCGGTTCAGATGTTTTCGCTGCAGACCAGTTGTTTGCCACACTAGATCCAACGATGAGACGTCTGGATGTGCCCGAACAGGGATCGGTTATTTTTGCTGATACGGTGGGCTTTATCAGTCATCTGCCGCATCGCTTAGTGGATGCCTTTAGGGCCACGCTCGAAGAAGCGGCCTCGGCGACGCTCTTACTGCATGTGGTAGATGTCGCTGCAGAGGAGCGAAATATCAATATTGAGCGTGTTCAGGAAGTGCTCAAAGAGATCGGCGCTCATGAGCTACCAACTCTAGTGGTTTACAACAAGATTGATCTGTTGGATGATCCTCATGCACGCATTGAGCGAGATGCAAACGGTGTTCCCATGGCTACTTGGCTGTCTGCGCAGACTGGGGAAGGCCTGGATTTATTACTTGAGGCAGTGACCGAACGTTTGCCTGGGGTGCAGTTGCATAAATATCTGCAGTTACAGCCCAACCAGGGAGCACTGAGGGCTGCCCTGTATAGTCATAAGGCAGTGGTATCTGAGGATATTGATGCTCAGGGTATGATTAATTTGGAAGTAAAGCTGGCGGAAAGTGATTTTTTGCGCTTATTAAAATCGTCGGGGTTGAAAATGCAAGATTTGATCACATTGTAAAGACCTACCAACGCACTTTTTTTATCTAATTGCAATATTAACTACAATTTGGAGAATATTATGGCCTGGAATGAACCGGGTGGTGGCAGAGACCCTTGGGGCGGTAATCGCAATAATGATGGCCCGCCGGATATTGACGAAGCATTGAAAAAGCTTAAAGAAAAATTAGGCTTTCTCGGTGGTGGTTCCGGTTCAGGGAACGGCGGTGGTAAAGGGCTTGTCCCCATCTCCCTGTTCGTTATCGCTGTGCTCTGGGGATTACTAGGTTTTTACCAGGTCGATCAGAAAGAGCAGGCACTGGTACTAAGGCTAGGTAAATACCATGACACATTGGGTGCGGGCCTTAAGTGGAATCCACCAATAGTCGATAAAGTGGTGATCGTGCCGGTAACCGAGGAGCGTCAATATTCGGCCCGCGGTTTAATGCTAACGCAAGACGAGAATATTGTTGAGATCTCATTGACTGTGCAGTACAACATTGCCAATGCCAGAGACTTTGTACTTAATATTAAAGAGCCAGAGACCAGTCTAAAGCAGGCCACTGATAGCGCTTTACGCCACGTGGTTGGTAGTACCGGGTTGGATGGAGTGATCTCTACTGGCCGAGAACAGGTAGCTGAGGGTACGGCGCAAAAACTGCAGGATCTGCTAGATATCTATGGCAGTGGTATCAATGTAGTGAAAATCAATATTGAAGAAGCGCGACCACCCACCGAGGTCAAGGCCGCCTATGATGATGTGATCAAGGCCCGAGAGGATTTGGAGCGTTTGGTCAATGAAGCTCAAGCTTATTCTAACGGTATTATCCCGGAAGCACGTGGTCAGGCGCAGCGTTTGCGTGAAGAGGCTAATGGTTACAAGTCTCAGGTGGTGTCTAAATCTGAGGGTGAGGCTAAGCGCTTTACTAAGTTACTAGCGGAGTACAAAAAGGCACCGGAGGTCACCCGAGAACGACTCTACATTGATGCTATCGAGCAGGTTATGACCAATAGCAGCAAGGTTCTGATGGATACCGAGGGTGGCAATAATATGCTTTATCTACCGCTAGATAAGATAATGCAGCAGGGCGCATCTACCCAGATTCGTTCTTCCGAGGGCAATGATCAAATGGTGGATCGGATTGCCAATGATGTGATTGAGAGATTACAAAGAAATGCTGAGCGAGTTCAATCGGAGAGACGACGATGAATAGATTAGTTACAACGTTTGGTCTGCTGATACTTCTATTGGCTGGAGTAAACAGTACCCTTTATGTGGTTAGCGAATTTGAGCGCGGTATTAAGTTGCGTTTTGGTGAATTAATTGAAGGTGATATTCAACCCGGTCTGCATTTCAAAATGCCCTTTATTGACAATGTACGCATATTTGATGCGCGAGTTTTGACCGTAGATGCTCAACCTGCTAGCTTTTTTACCGTTGAAAAGAAGCGTTTGATCGTAGATTCCTACGCCAAGTGGCGTATTTCCAATGTCGAGACTTACTACACCAAAACTGGTGGCCTAGAGTCGGTGGCGCAGAACCGACTGGCTAATCGTGTAAACGACGGACTCAGAAATCAGTTTGGTACGCGTACGCTAAATGAAGTGGTCTCTGGTGAGCGAGACTTATTAATGAAGAATATTACCGAAGACCTCAACAGCACAGTTCTAGACGAGCTGGGAATTGAAGTGGTAGATGTTCGGGTCAAACGCATTGATCTGCCGCAGGAGGTTAGTAGCCAGGTATTCCGCCGTATGACCGCGGAGAGAGAGAAAGAAGCGCGTGAATTGCGTTCTACTGGTAAGGAGAAGGCGGAAAAGATTCGCGCTTCTGCCGACCGAGAGCGTACTATTGAACTGGCCAATGCCTATCGTGATGCCGAGGAGTTGCGCGGTGAAGGTGATGCGGAAGCAGCGGCTATTTATGCTGATGCCTATCAAAGAGACCCAGAGTTTTACGCATTTATGCGCAGTCTCAATGCTTACAAAACGTCCTTCGCGAACAAGGGAGATATACTGTTGGTCGAGCCAGACAGCGATTTCTTTAAATACCTCAACAAGCAAAATGCTAAATAGATAGCTTGTGGCAGATGTTGGCTAGTTGATGTAGTCAATTAGTGTAAAAACCTCTGCCACATTGAGGGCGAGTTTGTTAGAATTCTAAAACCGAGGCGACTCGGTTTTTTTATGCCGGATCTGAGGGGATTACAGATGCTCGAAGAATTGGGTAGAGCGTTAGGTTTAATGTTGGTATTCGAAGGCATTATCCCGTTTTTATCGCCTAATCGTTGGCGGGATATGGCCGCGTCCCTGGCTAGTGTGGATGATAGAGCGATGCGATTTGTTGGTCTGCTTAGCATGCTTATTGGACTCTGCCTGCTGATTTTTTGAGTTTTTAGCCATGAGTAAGGGGTTATTGTGAAAAATGTAGATCGTTGGTTGTTGCCAGATGGCGTCGATGAGGTGTTGCCGGAACAGGCCCTAGTCGTCGAGCATCTGCGACGGCAACTTCTCGATATTTATCACAATTGGGGTTACGATCTGGTCATTCCGCCGATGGTCGAATTTACCGAATCACTGCTTAGTGGCTCCGGCTCTGATTTAGACCTCATGACCTTCCGAGTGACGGACCAAATTAGTGGTCGCATGATGGGTATTCGTGCGGATATTACGCCGCAGACCGCACGCATGGATGCCCATAGCTTGCGTCGAGAAGGCCCCACTCGTCTTTGTTATGCAGGCACGGTCCTGCATACCCGTCCTCGCGGCCCATTGGAGTCGCGCACACCTATTTCGGTTGGCGTTGAGCTATTTGGTGAGCCCACCTTGGCGGCTGATATAGAAGTCATAGAGTTATTTTTGCAGACGCTACGGGTGTCAGGTGTTACCAATGTTCACCTAGACCTCGGTCATGTGGATATTTTTCGTGGCCTATTGGCTAACGCAGATTTGGATGGCGATCAGGAAACAGAGTTATTTGAATTGTTACAGCGCAAAGCGACCAGCGAGCTCAGCGCATGGATTGGCGATAATATTGGTGACAGTCAACTTGCCACTTGGTTAAACGCTTTGCCCGGGTTAGCTGGCGGTGTTGAGGTGTTGGCCCGCGCAAAAGCGGCCTTAAATTCTGCGCCGGCGGCTGTTTTGCAAGCAATTGAACAATTGGAAAGTATTGTTGCAGCGCTTGCGGATTCTGATGTTACTATTTATCTGGATCTGGGTGAAATACCGGGATATCACTATCATACAGGTGTGGTTTTTGCTGGCTATGTTCAGGGCTACGGTAAGGCTCTGGGTAATGGTGGTCGCTATGACCATGTTGGTGAAGCCTTTGGTCGTGCTCGTCCAGCGACGGGGTTTGCATGCGATCTTAAGTCGTTGGTTACTCAGGGGCGAGCCACTAAAGACACTGTCACAGGGATTTTCGTCGCCGGTGACAATACTCTAGCATGGCGTGAGCAAGTGGCATTGTTACGCGGTCAAGGTGAGCGAGTAGTGCAGGGGTTTGTCGGTCAGAAAGTTAATTTTACTGAATTAAATTGTGATCGTGAGTTGGTCGAGCAAGACGGTCAGTTTGTCATTAAAAAGTTGTCCTGACCGATTGCGGTTGGGTGGTGTAATTTTCTCGAGTAAGTATTCTTATGGGTAAAAATGTCGTTATTCTTGGTTCCCAATGGGGGGACGAAGGCAAAGGTAAGATTGTCGATCTACTAACTGATAAAGCGTCTTTGGTAGCTCGTTTCCAAGGTGGGCATAACGCTGGCCACACCTTGGTTATCGACGGCAAAAAAACCGCGTTACATCTTATCCCCTCAGGTATTTTACGTGAACATGTGACCTGTGTGATTGGTAATGGTGTCGTTGTGGCGCCGGATGCTCTGCTCAAAGAAATTAAAATGCTGGAAGAACGTGGAGTTGAAGTTCGCGATCGCTTAAAGGTGTCTGGTTCTTGCCCATTAATTTTGAGCTTTCATATTGCGTTAGACCAAGCGCGTGAGGCCGCTCGCGGCAATGCTAAAATTGGTACTACCGGGCGCGGCATAGGACCAGCTTATGAAGATAAGGTTGCCCGCCGCGGTCTGCGATTGGGTGATTTGGCCAATATGGAACGCTTCGCAGAGAAGTTAAAAGAGGTTGTCGACTATCACAATTTTGCGCTGACGCAATACTATGGTGCCGATCCTGTCGATTTTGATCAAGCGCTAGCCGACGCCAAGCAATGGGCTGATGCTTTATTACCGATGAAGGCAGATGTCACACAGATTCTGCATGATGCGCGTGAGGCGGGAGAACATATTTTATTTGAGGGTGCTCAGGGCTCTCTGTTAGATATCGATCATGGCACCTATCCTTTTGTCACTTCATCCAACACCACGGCCGGCGGTACCGCTACGGGTACAGGGTTTGGCCCACTGTACCTTGACTATATTTTGGGTATTACCAAAGCTTACACGACGCGTGTAGGCTCCGGTCCATTTCCTACCGAATTGCATTGCGATATCGGTCAGTATTTAGGGGAAAAAGGCCATGAATTCGGCACCACCACAGGGCGTTCGAGACGCTGCGGTTGGTTTGACGCTGTCGCATTGCGTCAGGCAGTGCGTATTAATAGTATTTCCGGCATTTGTCTTACTAAGCTAGATGTTTTAGATGGTTTAGAGGAAGTTAAAATCTGTGTTGGATATGGTAATGCCGAGGGTGGTGATGCAGGTGTTCCATCTCATGCAGATGACTTTGAAACAATTGTTCCGCAGTACGAATCTATGCCCGGTTGGTCTGAGGTGACTGTCGGTGCCCAGCGAATTGAAGACCTACCTCAGGCGGCGAGAAATTATATTAATCGTATCGAGGAGTTGATTGGTGCTCCGGTAGATGTTGTCTCCACTGGACCAGATAGGGTTGAAACGATCGTTTTGCGGCATGCATTTGCCTAAACGTTAAAAATAAAATTCGACTCATTTATTTATCGGATTTTTTATCTTTCGGCAATGTTATAGTTTTGTCACGGCCTTACCTCACAAGGGTTTGGCCGTTAATAATAATAAAAATATGTCTATTTTCTCGGTATTTTATAATTCAAAAAAAATACTTTAGAAAAGTCTATTGAAATAAAAGCGCTTAAATTTTCTTGCGAAAACCGAGTAACTTAGGTACCGTCGTTTTGTAGCACTGAATAAAAACAAACGGGTTCCACGCCAGTTACGTTTTTTTTGCAGGCGAGAGAATCCGATACGTATGGGGTATTTATGCCGCGAAATATGTATATGGACATTATTCGTTTAAGCTGTACGCGCCACTTACCCAGGGTGGTCAGATCTTTTTTTTATCTAAGCAATAGCCCCCCTCTTATAACAAGCATTAATCTTTGTAGTATTTTTCAACTCTCTACTTCTATTTCGAATATTGCACCACGGCAGTCTTTATGGCCGCTAAGGACTGGTCATGGCTAACAATTATGCCACTGAGATATGGCCATTGGCGGTGTATTTCGGCATGGTTATATTACTTGTTATCACAATGCTGGTTTTCTCTTGGCTACTAGGGCAACGCCGGCGTGAAGCGGCTACTAATGATCCCTTCGAATCAGGTGTTGTATCAGTAGGTAACTCCCAGGTGCGCATTTCTGTGGAGTTTTATTTGGTCGCAATTTTCTTTGTCATCTTTGATTTAGAAACGGTATTTATATTTGCTTGGGCTATCGCCTTTTTTGAATTGGGCTGGCAGGGCTATATCTCGATGCTAGTGTTTATTGGCATATTAGCGTTGGCACTAATCTATGAGTGGCGCTCCGGCGCGCTGGATTGGGGCAATAAAACGCGTGTGGGTTTGCCGCAAGCTCAGGCGAAGGAGAAGGCGCGCAAAAGACTGGAGGGTAAGCTATGAAATGGAGTTTGAGTCATCCAGACGCTGGCAATCAGATCAGTGGTAGTGACGACTTTATTGAGGAGCAAGTTAAGCGCAATGTCGCCTTCGCCAAACTTGAAGATTTAATTGCTTGGGGTCGAGCGCATTCGTTATGGCCATTTAATTTTGGTCTTTCCTGTTGCTATGTTGAGATGGCTACCTCGTTTACCAGTCGTCATGATATTGCTCGTTTTGGTTCAGAGGTTATCCGCGCTACTCCGCGGCAGGCTGATCTGATGGTTATTTCTGGAACCTGCTTTTTAAAAATGGCGCCAGTGGTACAGCGATTGTATGAACAGTTACTTGAGCCGCGTTGGATTATTTCAATGGGCTCCTGTGCCAACTCAGGAGGTATGTACGATATTTACTCTGTTGTACAGGGGGTCGATAAATTTATCCCAGTGGACGTCTATGTTCCTGGTTGTCCCCCTCGGCCTGAGGCGCTGATGCAGGGATTGTTGATGTTGCAAGAGTCGATTGGTAAAGAGAGACGACCTATCACTTGGGCTGCTGGTGATCAGACGGTGGTAAAGCCGCAAAAAATCAGTAAGCGCGATGAGTTAACCGCCGAGAGAATACAGGCGACAGAATTAAGGGAACCAAAAAATACGTAGGGATATTCTTATATTTATCTAAGGGGTTTAAATGCAAGCGGCTGAAAATCTGGCGAATAGCCGGGTAGAGGAGAACCTGTACCGACAGTTCGGCGGGGATCTGTTTATTACCCAGCACTGTGCGGATAATATTCCGACAGTGTGGGTTGGCCGCAAACATCTTATTGAGGTGTTGCAATTCCTTAAGCCCAGTTTTTCCATGCTCTACGATCTGTTTGCTATCGATGAGCGCACCAGAGTCTATCGTGATGGCCAGCCAGCTGCTGATTATACGGTGGTCTATCAATTACTGTCGATGCAGCGCAATGAGGATTTGCGTATCAAAGTGGCCCTGTCTGAAAATGACCTGAGCCTGCCTAGCGCCACGTCTATTTGGCCAAATGCTAATTGGTATGAACGCGAAGCTTGGGATATGTTCGGCGTTGATTTTGTCGGTCATCCCAGTTTATTCCGAATTCTGCTGCCACCTACTTGGGAAGGACATGCCTTGCGCAAGGATCATCCCGCTCGTGCGACAGAGATGGCGCCCTTTGAAATGGGTCCCGAGCGAGTGGCTAAAGAGCAGGAGGCATTGCGTTTTCGCCCAGAGGATTGGGGCATGAAAGCCGAGAGCGACGATAACGAATTTATGTTTCTTAACCTCGGCCCTAATCACCCCAGTGTACACGGAGTTTTCCGAATTGCCTTGCAGTTGGATGGTGAGGTCATTATTGATTCAGTACCCGATATTGGCTATCACCATCGCGGTGCGGAAAAGATGGCAGAGCGCCAGACATGGCATAGTTTTATTCCCTATTCTGACCGTATCGATTATCTCGGTGGCGTGATGAATAACTTAGCTTACGTTCAGTCAGTAGAAAAGCTTGCCGGTATCGAGGTGCCAGAGCGCGCCAAGGTGATCCGTATTATGCTTGCTGAACTGTTCCGGATTTCCAGTCACTTAGTTTTTTATGGCACCTTTGTTCAAGATGTTGGCCAAATGTCGCCAGTGTTCTATATGTTTGTCGATCGTGAAAAGTTGTTTGGCATTGTTGAGGCCATTACTGGCGGCCGTATGCATCCGGCTTGGTTTCGTATTGGAGGCGTTGCGCAAGATTTGCCCAATGGTTGGGATCGCATGATTCGCGAGTTTCTTGATTACCTGCCGGCGCGCCTCGATCATTACGATAAAATGGCCATGCAAAATAAAATGCTCAAAGAGCGTACCGTCGGTATTGGTGTCTATACTCAGCAAGAGGCTCTGGACTGGGGGGTTACTGGCCCCGGTCTGCGCGCAACAGGCAGTGACTGGGATATTCGCAAGAAACGGCCATACGGTGGTTATGACCAATTCGAGTTTGATGTGCCTACCGCAGAAAATGGCGACTGCTATGACCGCGCGGTGTTGCGCATCGAAGAGATGCGCCAGAGTCTAAAAATTATTCGTCAATGCGTCGACAATATGCCTAGCGGTCCCTACAAGAGTGATCATGCGGCGACTACGCCACCACCCAAAGAGCGCACCATGGAGGATATTGAAACCTTGATTCACCATTTTTTAAATGTGAGTTGGGGGCCGGTGATTCCGGAGGGTGAGGCGTCAGTAATGATAGAGGCGACCAAAGGAATTAATAGTTACCATTTAATCAGTGACCGCAGTACTAATTCCTATCGCACTAGGATTCGCACACCTTCATTTCCTCATCTGCAACAAATTCCATTGATTAGTAAAGGCCTGATGATTCCGGATTTGATTGCCATTATTGCGAGCATTGATTTTGTTATGGCGGACGTCGACCGATGAGTAAAAAACAAATAATACACAGCGATATTAGTACGGTATTGACCACAGAGGAACTTGCCGAGATCGATGCCGAGCTGGCTCATGTTCCCTACAAGTCTGGCGCTGCTATCGATGCATTAAAGATTGTGCAAGGCAAGCGTGGTTGGGTATCTGATGAGTGCTTGCGAGCGATTGCACGTCACTTAGCTATGTCGGATGAAGAGTTGGAGGGCGTTGCGACATTTTATAACCTAATTTACCGCAGGCCGGTGGGTGAGAAAGTTATTTTATTCTGCGATAGCGTCAGCTGTTGGATCAGTGGTTGTGATGATATCAAAGCCAATATTTCACAAAGTCTCGGTATTGACTACGGTGAGACCACCAGTGACAACCGCTACACCTTGCTACCGGTTCCCTGTCTGGGTGCCTGTGATCGTGCACCAGTGATGATGGTTGGCGATGATTTGGTCACCCATGTAAATGATAAAACAGTTACGGCGATATTTGGCAAAGCCAAGAAGAGGGTTGCAGAGTAATGGAAAAAGTTCTTACTCGTAATATTGGCCTAGACCAGAAGCCGACAAACTTGCAGGGCTATGAGGCCAATGGCGGTTATCGGGGATTGCGCAAAGCTATGTCTGAGCTGTCACCCAAAGATTGTCAGGATATGATTAGTGATTCCAATCTTCGTGGTCGTGGTGGTGCCGGCTTTCCGACCGGGATGAAGTGGAGCTTTGTGCCCGCAGATGATAAATGCACGCCTGGCCATAAATACCTAGTTTGTAATGCCGATGAAATGGAGCCTGGGACGTTCAAAGATCGCCTATTAATGGAATGTGACCCGCATCAATTAATTGAAGGTATGATTCTGGCGGCTTATACCATCGGTGCCGATATCTCTTATATTTTTATTCGTGGCGAATACCTTGTAGCCACCCAGCGACTGCGTGATGCGCTACAAGAATGTTACGCCGCAGGATTATTGGGCGACAATATTCTCGGTAGTGGTTACAGCCTTAATATGTATGTGCACCCCAGTGCGGGGCGTTATATTTGTGGTGAAGAGACGGCATTGATTAATGCCCTTGAGGGCAAGCGGGCTAATCCGCGAGCGAAGCCACCATTCCCTCAAGTCAGCGGTCTGTGGGGCCGACCCACTATTGTCAATAACGTCGAAACCCTGTGCAATATTCCGCATATTATCGATCGTGGTGCAGATTGGTATAAGACTCTGGGTATTGGCGAGGATGCGGGCACTAAATTGTTTGGCGTCAGCGGCAAGGTCAATAATCCGGGTTGTTGGGAGTTGCCAATGGGCACACCAATTCGCGAAATTATTGAAGAGCATGCGGGGGGTATGCAGGATGGTTATCAGCTAAAGGGCTTTCTACCCGGTGGCGGTTCCACCGATTTTTTGACCGCGGATCATCTCGATTTAGCGATGGACTACAACGTCATCGGTGCTGCTGGTAGTCGCATGGGCACAGGAACCATGATTATTCTCGATGATCGCACCTGCCCGGTCGGCATGGTACTTAACTTAATTCGTTTCTTTGCTCATGAGTCCTGTGGTTTTTGTACCCCTTGTCGGGATGGTCTGCCCTGGTCTCGTCAGGTACTCCAAGATATTGAAGAGGGGCGTGGTCAACCAGAGGATTTAGAGACATTGGCTTATCAGGTCAATTATATCGGCGCGATTGGTAACACCCATTGCGCGCTCGCGCCTGGTGCCATGGAGCCTCTGCAGAGCGCCTTAAAATATTTTTATGATGACTTTAAGCAGCATATTAGCACTGGGCGCTGCCCCTATCATTAGAAGAGTGTAGATTATGCCAACGATATTTATTGATGGTCAGGAACTTCAGGTTAACGAAGGCGAGAATGTTCTCGAGGCATGCCTCAATGCCGGTTTAGATTTACCCTATTTTTGTTGGCACCCAGCAATGGGGTCTATTGGTTCTTGTCGTCAATGTGCTCTAGTGCAATATCAAAACGAGGAGGACAGCCGCGGGCGTATTATTATGGGTTGCATGACGCCGGTTGCTGAGGGCGCGCGTTTTTCACTTAAGGCGCAAAATGCAACAGAATTCCGTGAGGCGATTGTGGAGTCGCTGATGCTAAATCATCCGCATGACTGCCCGGTATGTGCTGAGGGAGGTGAGTGTCACTTGCAGGATATGACGGTAATGGTAGGGCATAGAGACCGCCGTTATAGTGGCAAAAAAAACACTCATCGCAATCAATATTTAGGGCCACTGATTCATCATGAAATGAATCGCTGTATTACCTGTTATCGCTGTGAGCGGTACTACAAAGATTATGCAGGTGGCACCGATCTGGGCGCTCAAGCGTCTCATGACCATCTTTATTTTGGCCGTCATGAAGAGGGTATTTTAGAAAGTGAATTTAGCGGCAACCTTGTCGAGGTTTGCCCCACTGGCGTGTTTACAGATAAACCCTTTTTAAAGCAGTACAGTCGCAAATGGGATTTGCAATCTGCACCTTCGATCTGCACGGGGTGCGCTGTGGGTTGCAATATCGCTCCCGGAGAACGCTATGGCAAGCTAAAGCGAGTGCATAATAGATACAACCACCAGATCAATGGCTATTTTCTCTGTGACCGCGGGCGCTTTGGCAGTGGCTATGTGAACAATGATAGTCGATTGGATTATGCCGGTATTAAAACCGCAGATGGCAGTTTCGTAGCAGTGCCTCAGCAGCAGGCGCTGAATACCGCTGTTGACTGGATAAAGGGTAAAAATGTTGCCGCCATTGGCTCTCCGAGGGCGTCGGTGGAGGCCAATTATCTGTTGCGTGAACTGGTAGGTGATAGTCAGTTTAATGCCGGTTTTGCCGATAATGAAGCGCAGTTAATGAAGGCTATCCGGCAGATACTAAAAACCACCAAGGCGGTAACCCCCACAGTAAAAGAGATGGAAGCGGCCGATGCCATTTTAGTGTTAGGGGAAGATGTTACCAACACTGCGCCACGGGTGGCACTGGCACTGCGCCAAGCGATTAGAAATAAATCCTTCCAGTTGGCTGAGCAGATGGGCTTGCCGCAATGGCAGGATGCCGCGGTGCGTAACTTGGCTCAGGACCAGCGCTCACCATTGATTATTGTCTCTGCTATGGACACTAGGCTCGATGATGTGGCCAGTCATTGTCTATCGCTGGCACCCGACCAGATGGCTGAGTTTGGTGTTGCAGTGGTTGAGGCGCTGGCGGGTGAAGAAACCACAAATAAGCAGGCCAAAGAGGTCGCTGAGGTGTTGCAGTCAGCACAGAATCCATTGATTGTCAGTGGCGCCAGTATGCAACATTGGGACATTATCAATTGTGCTGTAGCGATTGCTGAGTCTCTGTGCAGTAAACAATCTAGCGCTATGTTGAGTCTCTGTGTTGCTGAGGCCAATAGTATTGGCTCAGCATTATTGATGCCGGAAACGGGCCCGTCACTAGCTGAATTGATTAACAACCCTCCTGAGGTGTTGTTAGTGATGGAAAATGATCTTGAACGTCGTCTTAGTGCACAACAGATGCAGCAGTTGATGGCTGGCGGCACTCAGATTATCAGCATGGATATTTTAGAAAATAACACTCTGGACGCATCGGATATGGTGTTGCCGGTGGCATCTTATGCTGAATCGCAGGGCACATTGGTCAATATGGAAGGCCGTGCGCAACGTTATTTTCCGGTATTCGAACCCGCTGCTGAGCGATTGCCTAGTTGGCAGTGGTTATTAAAAATTGGTGCAGCAATTGGCCATAAAAAGCTATCGAAGCTAGCGGATTTTGATCAGGTGGTCCTAGCCTGCGCCAAAACCCATGTTGATTTTGCTGAGTTAACTGAGGTTGCCCCCGACAATAGGTTCCGTGATCGCGGATTAAAAATTCCGCGTCAGACACATAGATACAGTGGTCGCACGGCGATGAATGCCGGCGTTAATGTCCATGAGCCTCAGCAGCCTGATGATAGCGAATCTCCGTTATCCTATAGCATGGAGGGACTTAATCGCGATCAGCCGGCCTCACTCACGCCTTATGTTTGGTCTCCTGGTTGGAACTCAAATCAGTCATTACAAAAATTCCAAGCTGAGGTGGATGGGCCGCTGAAAGGCGGTACCGCAGGGCATCGTCTTATCTTGTCGACGCGCAAAGGTGCGACTAAAAAAGCTGTGCTAGCGGCAGTTGAGATGCAACCTAAACACTGGCAGTTAGTGCCAGTGCATCGTGTCCATGGCTCGGATGAGTTGTCGGTTAACACTGATGAAATAGTGCAACTGGCTGGTATTGCTTTTGTTGCTCTGGGGGCTGCGGTCGCGGAAAAATTGGGAGTGGCTGAGGGTGATGGTGTGGTTGTCACCGTTGCAGATACTGCCGTCAGGTTGGAGGTGTGTATATTGCGCCGTGTCGCCAAGAATTGCATTGGCTATAGCTTGGGTTACAGGGAAACTCTCGCATTGCAGGCTGGTAGTCTGGCGACGTTAGCGGTGGCGGAAAATTGGCAGCGTCGTCAGCCGCAGATGATTGCAACGGATAAAGCAATGAAAAATGCGGCAATTGCTGAGGGAGGCTCTACTCATGTCTGAGTTAATGCTACCGGTCATTTTGGCACTTGCCATTCTGTTGGGCGGTGTCGCTGGTGCAGCGGTATTAACCTGGTGGGAGCGCCGCTTGTTAGGCTTTTGGCAAGATCGCTATGGCCCAAATCGGCTGGGTCCGTTCGGTATTGGACAGGTCTTAGCCGATATGATCAAGCTACTGACCAAAGACGATTGGGTTCCTCCTTTTGCCGATCGGGTTGTTTTTATCTTTGCGCCAACAGCGATTGTTGTAGCCATGATGATGGGTTTTGCGGTAGTTCCTTTTGCGCCTGATGTGATGATTATTGATGTCAATATCGGACTATTATTTTTTCTCGGTATGACCAGCCTTGCGGTCTATTCGGTGCTACTAGGTGGCTTAGCATCGAATAATAAATATGCGTTGTTAGGCGGTCTGCGATCGGCAGCGCAGATGGTCAGTTATGAAGTGTTTATGGGTTTATCATTGATGGGTGTGGTGATGATGACCGGTAGCTTTAGCCTGGTTGATATCGTTGCAGCGCAAACCAATGTTTGGTTTTGTTTTTCTCAAGTGCTGGGTTTACTGGTTTTTGTTATCGCAGGGATTGCCGAAAGTCATCGTTTACCCTTCGACTTGCCCGAGGCAGAGCATGAGTTAACCGCTGGGTTTCATACCGAATATGGCGGCATGAAATTCGCCATGTTTATGCTCGGAGAATATCTCGGTCTGATGTTGATCTCATGCATGATTGTGACGCTGTTCTTCGGCGGTTGGATGGGGCCTGCCTTTATTGGTCATTGGCTACCGCCCCTAGCTTGGTTCGGTCTTAAAGTTCTTTTAGTGATTAATTTCTTTGTGCTATTGCGCGCGGCAATTCCGCGGCCTAGATATGACCAGCTTATGTCATTGGGCTGGAAAGTGATGTTGCCAATAACACTGATCAACTTAGTGATTACCGGTGCTGTATTGCTGTGGATGGAGGGCGGAGTCTAATGTTAAGTGAACTGCGAACCATGTGGGAAATCTTTAAACATAGCTTTACCAGAGCGGATACAGTGCAGTATCCAGAGGAGATGCCCTATTTAGCGCCACGCTATCGCGGGCGCATTGTTTTGACCCGTGATCCTGACGGTGAAGAGCGTTGCGTCGCCTGTAATCTGTGCGCTGCGGTCTGCCCTGTGGACTGTATTGCGCTGCAAAAAGATACTCGTGAGGATGGTACTTGGTATCCCGAATTCTTCAGAATAAATTTTTCCCGCTGCATTATGTGTGGTATGTGTGAGGAAGCCTGCCCTACCTATGCCATTCAATTAACCCCAGACTTTGAAATGTGTGAATACGATCGTCAGAACATGGTTTATGAGAAAGAAAACCTGCTAATTGATGGTGTTGGTAAGTATCCGGATTACAATTTTTATCGCGTATCTGGAATGCAAACCGCTTTTAAAGATAAGGGTGAAGCTAAGAATGAAGCAGCTCCCATTGATACCAAGAGTTTATTGCCATGAGAATTTTTGATTGTATAGATTACAGCAATCGAGAGGTTGCCGCGGCTTGGCTAACAGAGTATCAAAATATTTTCTTTTCTATGCCATTAAAGGGCCAATATCATGCTTGAGATTACGTTATTTTATATTGCCGCCTCTATTGCATTGATTGCCACAGTATTGGCCATGACAAGAGCTAATGCGATTCATGCCCTTATTTACCTTATCGTGTCTCTGCTGGCGGTAGCGGTGATTTTCTTTTTGATTGGTGCGCCCTTCGCCGCAGCACTTGAAATTGTTATTTATGCGGGGGCCATTATGGTTCTGTTTGTATTTGTGATCATGATGCTTAATTTGGGTGAAGAGGGTGATGCCCGTGAAAGAGGGCTGTTGCAGCCGAAGATATGGGCTGGGCCGGCACTGCTGTCACTGCTATTGTTTGCTGAGTTACTGTATATGATTTCGACTATTGAAGGACCAGTATCAATGCAGGCAGTGACTGCAAAAGAAGTCGGTTTGGCGCTTTTTGGTCCCTATGTGTTGGCAGTAGAGATTGCCTCAATGTTACTGCTCGCTGGCTTGGTAGGCTCCTATCATCTCGGGCGCCGCTACCTAGAGCGAGAGGTGTAGGCTATGGATGGTTTAAATATTCCGTTAAACCATATTCTGCTGGTTTCTACCTTGTTGTTTAGTGTTGGACTGCTGGGTCTGATGATTCGGCGCAATATTATTTTTATCTTGATGTCACTTGAGGTAATGCTCAATGCCGCTGCACTCGCATTTGTCGCGGCAGGTGCGCATTGGGGGCAGCCCGATGGTCAGATTGTATTTATGTTGATCCTGAGCGTTGCTGCCGCGGAGGTTGCTGTAGGCTTGGGGCTTGTGTTGCAAGTTCAGCGGCGCTTTAAGACATTGGATATGGACAGTGCCGATAGGATGAGGGGTTAATCATGGCTGAATTGATCGGCTTAGTGCCATTGATACCAATGCTCAGCTCGATTGTACTGATGTTGGCCTATGCCGTCTTGCCGCGGTTGTTGATAGGCCTTCTTGGTGTCGGTTCGGTGGCTGCCGCGGCAGTACTGACTTTATTGATTGGTTTGGAATTTATGGCCAATCCGCAACCTTTCCAGTTAACCCTATGGACTTGGATGCAGATAGGTGATTTTAGCCCGGGTATTGCATTTTACTTTGATGGACTGACATTGGTGATGATGTCAGTGATTACCGGCGTAGGCTTTTTAATCCATCTTTTTTCAACTGAATTTATGGAGCAAGATGTCAGCTACGCGCGTTATTTCGCTTACCTAAATATGTTTGTCGCTGCCATGTTGGTGCTAGTGATGGCAGATAATTTATTACTGCTCTATCTGGGCTGGGAAGGCGTGGGGGTATGCAGTTACCTACTGGTGGGATTTTGGTATCAGCACAGTGCCAATGGTCAAGCCGCTCGCAAAGCTTTTGTGGTTACCCGCATTGGTGATACAGCCATGGCGCTGGGATTATTTTTATTATTTACTCAGTTAGGCACTTTAGATATTCAATTGATGTTGGCAGTCGCTAATCAACAATGGCAGGTGGGTGATATGCTGCCGATGATTGCTTGCTTATTATTACTTGGTGGTGCGGTGGGTAAGTCAGCACAGCTACCACTGCATACCTGGTTACCTGACGCCATGGCGGGTCCAACGCCGGTCAGTGCACTGATCCATGCGGCGACTATGGTCACAGCGGGTGTTTACTTGATTGCTCGTACCCATGATCTATTTTTATTGGCGCCAACAGCCATGATGGTCGTGGCGTTGATCGGTCTAGCAACCTCGCTGATGGCCGCTTTTACCGCCTTAATGCAGTCGGATATCAAACGCATTCTCGCTTATTCAACCATTAGTCAGATCGGCTATATGTTTTTGGCACTGGGTGTTGGCGCATGGACTGCGGGAATCTTTCATCTAATGACCCACGCGTTCTTTAAGGCGCTGTTGTTTTTGGGATCAGGGGCCATTATTCACTATCTGCATCATGAGCATGATATTTTCAA
The DNA here is from genome assembly GCA_965659315.1 of uncultured Porticoccaceae bacterium. Classification (GTDB taxonomy): domain Bacteria; phylum Pseudomonadota; class Gammaproteobacteria; order Pseudomonadales; family Porticoccaceae; genus HTCC2207. The sequence continues at coordinate 35,761 of CBFHVP010000003.1, forward strand.
GATGGGTGGATTACGCAAAAAAATGCCCATTACCTTTTGGAGCTTTTTGATTGGCTCAGCCGCACTGGCCGCACTGCCAATGACATCAGGGTTCTTTAGCAAGGATCAGATTCTGCTACAGGCCTATCAATTGCCGGAAGTGGGACCTTGGTTATGGATGGGGGGATTGCTCGGGGCACTATTGACTGCGATCTACAGTTTTCGTTTGGTGTTCGTGGTGTTTTTTGGTCAGGCCAACACTGAACCCAGTGGTGATGTAGGCTGGCGCATGGGGTTGCCCTTAATTCTACTCTGTGCCTTGGCGATGCTTGGCGGATACTTTGCTATCCCTGTGGCAGATGTCTTTCCAGTCGCTAGTACTGGGCACCCTGCTCACTGGGTGGAATATGTCTCTATCTCGGTGCCGCTACTCGGTTTATTGGTAGCCTACGTTATTTTCTATAGTAAACAGCTAAATGTGAATGGATTAATTAATTCTACTATCGGTCAGTTGCTGAGAGCATTTTGGGTAAGTGGTTGGCGAATAGATTGGCTCTATGATGCGATCTTTGTGCGGCCCTACGTTATGTTGTCTGGACTGATGAAGAATGAGCCTGTCGATGGGTTTTATGGCCTTATTGTTGCGATTAATCAAACCTTTAATCACTGGGGTGTGCGTTCGCAAACGGGTCGTATGCGCTGGTATATCGCAAGTATGGTTTTGGGTCTTATAGTGCTGATAACGCTGGCACTGCAGATTCCGGCGGAGGCACTTAAATGATAATGGTTAACCTGATACTGATATTACTGATCGGTGGGCTGTTGGCCATGCTGTCAGAGCGTCTTGGTGAGAATGTACCCCGCGGTGTGGCATTAACCGTGATTTTGGTCGATATAGCCTATTTAGTGTCAGAGCTAGCAGGATTGTCAGCCATAACGCAACTTCAGGCGCCTTTGCCCAGTGACCCTAGCACTTGGTTAATGCATTTCAAGGCGCAGTGGATTCCCAGTTTTGGTATTAGTATCGAGCTTGCATTAGATGGCATCAGTTTGTTGATGGTTTTACTGACATTAGTATTGGGTGCGATTGCTGTCAGTGCCTCATGGACCGATGTGATGACTCAGCGCGGTTTCTTCGAAGCTAATCTTCTGTGGACATTAGCTGGTGTGCTCGGTGTGTTTATGGCCTTGGATCTGTTTTTGTTCTTCCTATTTTGGGAGGTCATGCTGATTCCAATGTACTTTATGATCGCCATATGGGGGCATGAAAATCGGGGCTATGCCGCCATGAAGTTTTTTATTTTTACTCAGGCAAGTGGCTTGTTGATGTTGGTGGCTACGCTGGCATTGGTGAAGGTTAATTACAGTGCTACTGGACAATGGAGTTTTAGTTATTTTGATCTACTCGGTACACCGATGCTTGAACAAACTGCTTATTGGTTAATGCTCGGTTTCTTTATTGCGTTTGTGGTCAAATTGCCGGCCTTCCCATTTCATACCTGGTTACCAGATGCGCACACCCAAGCGCCCACTGCCGGTAGTGTTATTTTGGCAGGCATTCTGCTTAAGACAGGTGCTTATGGCCTGATTCGATTTGCTGTACCTCTGTTCCCCGAAGCGGCAATGGATTTCTCGTTGACCGCCATGACGCTGGGAGTTGCGGGTATTATTTACGGCGCTGTTTTGGCTTTCGCGCAGACTGACTTCAAACGATTAGTAGCTTATAGCAGTGTGAGTCATATGGGTTTTGTTATCCTCGGCGTTTACGCGTGGAATGAACTGGCCTTGCAGGGCGCGGTTATGCAGATGGTGGCCCACGGCTTTAGCACAGCAGCACTGTTTATGATTGCTGGCGCTTTGCAAGAACGGCTTCACACCCGAGATATGCGTGAGATGGGCGGGTTATGGCAACAGATGCCGCGTATGGGTGCAGTGACCATGTTTTTTGTGGTGGCTTCACTAGGTCTGCCTGGACTAGGTAATTTTGTTGCTGAGTTTTTAGTGTTGCTCGGGTTGTTTCAGGTCAATCCTTGGATAACGGTGCTGGCGGCTCTCGGTTTGATTGTTGGCGCTATTTATTCCCTAATTTTAATGCAGAGATCATTTCAGGGTGAGTTAAATAGCAAGCTTAAGGGCCATAGCCTGACCGATTTTGCTAGTCGTGAAATGCTGACCATGGCAGTGATGATGGTGGCACTGATTGGCTTAGGCTTATACCCTCAGCCAGTATTGGATATGGCTCAGCCAGTAGTGGACAGCCTGCTTAATTTTACTTCAGTGGAGATAGTGCCATGAATGCGAGCCAGTTGATGGCATTGATGCCAATCCTGACGCTGTCACTCACAGCGGTGGTACTGATGATTCAGGCATCTATTAAGCGTGATCAGACAGTAGCTTGGTGGATTACCGCGGCAGGTTTTTTGCTGAGTATTTGGGCTGCCGGTTATGCCCGTGAGTTTAACCAGTCTGTGACTGTTTTATTGGAAGTAGATGATTGGGGCCTGTTTTTTAGTACGTTGATCCTATTTGCTTCTTTGGTTAGTTTGATTCTATCGCGAGAGTCTTTCTTGCGCGAAGGCGAACGCAAAGAAGAATATTATTTGTTACTCGTGCTATCAGTCCTCGGAGCCCTTGTGCTGGTTCAGTCTAGTCACATGGTGTCGCTATTGTTGGGTATGGAGCTTATGGGCGTCGCTCTTTATGGCATGATTGCATTTCCAGAGAGAGGTGAATTACCGCTAGAGGCGGCGATAAAGTATTTGGTCTTATCAGCCTGTGCCTCGGCTATGTTGTTATTTGGATTTGCACTGCTCTACGCTGCAACCGGTGATTTAACTTATGCTGGTATAGGAGCCGCTGCCGGTACTGCCTACGGTCAAGAACCATTGGTTATGATGGTGGGGAGTGCGATGATCCTAGCGGGTCTGGGATTTAAGTTGTCTGTAGTGCCATTTCATATGTGGACTCCTGATGTCTATCAGGGCGCTCCGACGCCGGTAACGGTTTTTCTTGCGACAGTATCTAAGGGCGCTGTATTTGTCGCCCTGAGCCGATTTTATGTAGCGGCAGAACTGTATCAGTACAGCACATTGATTTTGGCGTTATCGATAGTGGCCGCGATATCAATGCTCTTCGGTAATTGGCTCGCACTGCAACAGGATAATATCAAACGACTGCTCGCCTATTCGTCTATCGCACATTTTGGCTATTTATTACTAGCATTAATTGCCATGTCTTATGCGCAGGCCATGACCGAAGCACAATTGATTGGTGAAGCTGTTACCTTCTATTTGACCGCATACATACTGACAACATTAACTGCCTTTGCGGTGGTGACGCATCTCTCCGGTGAAGATGAAAAGTCTTTGTCGATTGGCGCGTTTGACGGTCTCTTTTGGCGTCAGCCGTTGCAGGCCTGTGGCTTGTCAGTAGCACTGCTATCTTTTGCCGGAATACCATTAACCGCTGGATTTATTGGCAAATTTTATTTGATTAATGTCGCCATTCAAAGCCAGTTATGGGTGTTGATGGCCGCTTTGGTGCTCGGAAGTGCCATTGGCATTTACTATTATCTGCGTTTTATTTTTGCCATGAGTAAGACATCGGCAATGACCGCTAATGATTCATCACCATCGATCATTGGTGCTCAAGATGTACTCACTCTATTGTTGTTAGTGTTGGTGATTTTACTGGGTAGTTGGCCGCAGCCGTTTATTGAGTTTGCTGGCCGCCTGTAAACCCCATAGTGGAGGAAGCTATGTTACGTTCTGTTGACCTAAGTGATTATATGCTGCATGACCCAGTGAGAATATCTGCCGAGGCAGACATGTTTACGGCGATTAATTTAATTATTGATCATCGAGTGTCGGGTATCTGTGTTGTTGATCAGCAGGATATGTTAGTTGGGGTGCTTTCGGAAATGGACTGCCTCAAAGGGATTCTAGCAGCCACCTATAATGACAATGGCGGCGTTGGTCGGGTGAAAGAATATATGACAGCCGACGTAGATTTTTGCGATGTCCATGCTGATCTAGTGGATGTGGCGGATGATATGTTGAAAAAAGGTCATCGACGCCGGCCAGTATTAGATCATGGACGGTTGGTAGGTCAGATTACTTGCCGGCAGTTATTGCGTGTTGTCAGTGAATTTAATCATAATCAAGTAGCCGCTCATTAGCGATTACTAGGCGGCAGACTGTGGCTTATAATTGATAATGTTACGCTGTTGGTCGAGTTGGTAGAGATGATGTGCTCGTCTGGGCATTTCCTGTAGTGAGTGCTCGGTAATCCTCTGAAAGTACTGAATAAATCGCAGTATCTGCTGTGCCGACATAAGGCCTGATCTGGCCGAATTTCCAGTGCTTTTTAAGCGTTCTATGAGTTTGGTTTCCTGCTCCAGTCGCCAGTTATATACCGTATCGAACGAGGGCGCTTGCAGCATAATTAACTGATCCGCCATGGCAAATAGCTGCTGGTAATTGCCGGCCAATGATTGGTTGATATAGTGGCGCCAGTGACCTTCGGGATCCTCAGTTTGTTCCAGAGTATTGATCGGCAATTGCAGTTCTGATTCAGACTGAGCTATTGCTCCCCAACACCAACCTTCAATCACAATTAGACCCGCCGCGCCACGGTGCATTTCTACTTTATCGCCAGTGACTCTATCATCAATGCTTTTATCAAATCTGGGTATCTGCGTGTCCACTCCGGCTGTAAGTTGCTCTATAGTCCTTATGGCGAGATCGATATCATGAGTGCCCGGTACACCGCGAGTCGCTAGTAGGGGGTGAGTAGTATCAGCCAAGAGCGCGCGTTCAGCCTTGGTCAGGTAAAAGTCATCCATGGATAGAGAAACCGCCTTGATACCATGGCGATCGGCGATCATGGTGCACAGATAATCAGCCAGTGTGGATTTTCCTGATCCCTGACTACCATTGATTCCCAATATTTGTGTGGTTGTGTCGGCGGCGTATCGATCAGCAAACTGCTGTAATAATGGTTCGAACCATTGTTGAGCACTGTGCAAATAGGCCTGCGGTAATTTGTGCCGTTCGATAAAATCTTGTGCTGTCACTGATGATTGGTCTATTGAGGTTAGAGCGTAAATCCATAGACTAGCACAACCTGCTTTTAAGGCAAAATTCTATGCATCGATCAATGCTTGGTTGTTTCAGTCGCTACTGCTAATTATCGATGTCACCGTCATGGCAAACTATCGACGCAATTTTGGTAGAGGCGAATATTAAAATGAATGTCGGTAGTTAATCGTTCTAACGTTCGCAGATGCTCTTGTTGCGCCGGCTTGGCATGCCAGTAGTAGGGCGTCATATGCAATAGATCGGCAATAGCAGAGCCTTCAATATCGATAGTTTCTAATATGTCCATTTCATTGAGCAAAGTAAATTCATTACTGTTATCGATGGATTTATGATTGCCCTCATGGGGTACCGGCTGCTCATAGATATGAGCGGTGAGTCCGGACAGATGCTGTTTACCGGGCCCCACCAACATCAAGTAACCCTTGGGTTTAATTACTCTTGATGCTTCAGCGGGACTGAATGGTGAAAAGATCGCCATCGCCATATCGATACTATTATCAAAAAGGGCGAGGTTAAAGCTACTATCCACTGCTAGTTGTGCGTTAAATGGTCGTTTTGCTGCTAGGCGTACGGCGGTTTTGGAAATATCAACGCCAACCAGTTGTAGATCATCTCTGGCCGCGCTAATAGCTTGCAAATAGAAACCCTCACCACAACCAATATCCAAAACCCTGCTGTTGAGGGCCATTATTGAAAGTTGCTGGCTGATGTGGAGAGCGAGATTGTTATAGTGGCCGCGATTGAGAAATCGTTGGCGGCTACGAATCATTTCGTCACTATCGCCGGGATTGCGACTGCGTTTATGCTGGGCCAGAAGAAGATTAAGATAGCCTTCACTGGCTCTATCAAAGCTGTGGTTATTGTAACAGCGATAGGTTTTACCCGCGTTTTCAGGGTTGAGTCGATGGCCACAACTAGGGCACTTGTAGCCATCGGTTGAAGTGATGGGTGTTTTGGCGGTGAAATCAGGATAAGTAAATGTCGACATCGGTCACCCAGAAGTTAAGGGTGAATTCTACTCTAAACTAATCTGATTTTGTTACTTCGCAGATTGCCAGTAATTTAAAACAATCCAGTAACCTGCCCACTATCATCGATAGTGATACTATTCGCCGCTGGGACTCTGGGCAATCCTGGCATGGTCATAATGTCACCGCAGACGATAACAATAAAACCTGCGCCAGCACTTAGTCTTACTTCGCGTATTGCGACCACGTGCTCAGAGGGAGCCCCTTTAAGATTAGGGTCAGTTGAAAAGCTGTATTGCGTTTTGGCAATACAAACCGGTAAATGGCCATAACCATTATCTTGCAGGTCACGAATCTGATCGCGAATTTTCTGATCGGCAATAATATCATCAGCTCGATAGAGTCTTGTGGCAACGGTTTTAATTTTGTCCCAGATTGGCATATCGTCAGGATATAGGGGTGCAAAGCTTGCCGCGCCGCTGTCGGCAATAGAGGCGATCTCTTTTGCGAGTTCCTCAGTACCTGCTCCGCCATCTGCCCAATGGGTACATTCGATGGCTTTGACACCGTTGGCATCAGCAACTTGTTTAATCAGAGCAATCTCAGCATCGGTATCTGAGGTAAATCGATTGATACCTACCACGACAGGAACACCAAAAGATTTAACATTTTCGATATGTCTCACCAGATTGCAGCATCCATCTTGCAGTGCATCGAGATCTTCTTTATCCAAATTGTCTTTGGTCACGCCACCGTGCATCTTTAGCGCCCTTGTGGTGGCAACAATAACTGATGCATCCGGTGCTAGACCTGCGGCACGGCACTTTATGTCAAAGAATTTTTCCGCCCCTAAATCGGCGCCAAAACCTGCTTCTGTGACTACATAATCAGCCATTTTTAGGCCGGCTTTGGTGGCGATAACTGAGTTGCAACCATGGGCTATATTAGCAAAGGGGCCGCCGTGGATAATCGCTGGATTATTTTCCAGTGTTTGGACCAAATTGGGTGCTAGAGCATCCTTAAGTAGTACAGACATAGCACCGGTGCCGAGAATCTCGCTGGCATGAATGGGCTTATGGTCTCTAGTGTAGGCAACCACAATTTTATCTAAGCGCGTTTTTAAGTCGTCTAGGTCGGTGGCTAAGCAAAAAATCGCCATAACTTCAGAAGCCACGGTAATATCGTAGCCATCCTGACGCGGAAATCCATTGCCGGGGCCGCCGAGCCCACAGTTGATACTGCGCAGGGCGCGATCATTCATATCGGCAACGCGCTTCCAGACTATGCGTCGGGCATCGATTTCAAGCTTATTGCCCCAATGAATATGATTATCGATCAGTGCAGATAGCAAATTGTGAGCTGCACCTATAGCGTGGAAATCACCAGTAAAGTGGAGGTTGATATCTTCCATGGGCACTACTTGCGCGTAGCCTCCGCCTGCAGCGCCCCCTTTCATGCCAAAGCAGGGCCCCAGACTGGGTTCGCGCAAGCACACGAGCGCTTTTTTGCCAATGCGATTAAGGCCATCGGTCAAGCCCACCGATGTAGTAGTCTTGCCCTCACCGGCAGGGGTGGGTGTGATAGCGGTCACTAGGATTAGCTTGCCATCGGGTCGGTCATTTAAAGAACTAATATGCTGTGGGTCAATCTTTGCTTTTGTTCGGCCATAGGGAATGATTGCTGAGTCAGGGATATTTAGTTTGCCAGCAATTTCACCGATGGGTTGAGTTTGTGCCTTTCGGGCGATATCGATATCACTCATAGATCATACTCCATAGAGACCAACAATAATCAGACATTATCAGTGGCTTATTTAGATAGTTATTTTTGACGACATCTTCCTAGCCTGATTGTTTTGATGTATTTCTGCAACCGTCTAGTGTTGTCTTAAAAACGACTAGAGCGCACGTCTGGCGGGGGTTATAGGGATGGCGCTGTGTGATACATTGCGGTCGTAATCACAGATTGTTCAGCCTTGCTTGGTAGTTACACTGCACGAATCAGGAAATGAGATATGAGTATGAAATCAAGTGCAAAGGTTGTGGTAATTGGCGGTGGTGTTGTCGGGGTAAGTACTCTCTACCATCTTGCCAAAAAAGGCTGGACTGATGTGGTTTTAGTTGAGCGCAAGGAATTGACCTCTGGCTCAACTTGGCACGCGGCAGGTTTATTGCCACTGTTTAATATGAGTTATTCAGTGGGCAAGTTGCACCAGTACTCCGTTAACTTTTACCATGAACTGGAAAAGGAAACCGAGCAAAATGTCGGTTTTAGTGTAGTGTCTAATATTCGTCTTGCCGCAAATCAAGATCGTATGGATGAGTACAAGTATTACGCAGGAGTTGCTCAGACTGTTGGTGTCGAGGTTAATTTCCTCACGCCAGAGCAGGTTAAAGAGGCTTGGCCAATGGCCAATGTCGACGGCATTATTGGTGCTATTCAGCACCCAGACGATGGTTATATCCAACCCGCAGATCTCACTCAGGCGTTAGCCAAGGGCGCTCGTGCACGCGGTGCTGAGATTTACCGCAATACTGCGGTTACCGATATTGAACAGCAGCCTGACAACAGTTGGATCGTTAAAACTGATAAAGGCGATATTCATTGTGAACATGTGGTGTCTTGTACAGGTAATTTTGCGCGTAAAACCGGTGAAATGGTCGGTCTAGATATCCCTGTGATTCCGGTAGAGCACCAATATATCGTTACCGACCCGCACCCTGATGTTTTGGAGCGCAAGGCGCAAGGATTACCTGAGCAGGCGGTACTGCGCGAATCTGATGCCGGTTATTACCTTCGTGAAGAGGCCGGTGGCTTTATTCTCGGTCCTTATGAAGAGGGTGCGCCCTGCTGTTATGTGGATGGACCCAGTGATCAGTCAGAATACGAGTTATTTAATGGCGACCTTGATCGTCTTATGCCACATATTGAGGCCTGTATGGCGCGTGTGCCCGCCTTCGCTGAGGTGGGTGTTAAGACGGTCTATAACGGTGCTATCGCTTACACACCAGATGGCAACCCTATAGTTGGCCCCGCCTGGGGTTTGAAAAATTTCTGGCTTAATGAGGGCCATAGCTTCGGAATTACCGCCGCTGGCGGTGCCGGTTGGCAGCTGGCAGAGTGGATTGTCGATGGTGAACCCACTGTCGATATGATGGGTGTCGACCCGCGTCGTTTTGGGCCCTATGCCAGTCGAGGTTATTTGCGCAGCAAAAATGAAGAAGCCTATGATCATGTGTTTAAAAATCATTATCCCGATGAAGAGCGCGGAGCAGCGCGGCCACTAAAGACTGCACCCTGCTACGAGCGTATGCGTGAGTTGGGTGCAGTGTTTGGCTCTGTCTATGGCTGGGAAAGGCCTAATTGGTTCGCGCCTGACGACTATTCATTGTCTGACCAAGATCTCGATAAGGCTGATACGCTATGGAATAAAAACCACTCCAAAGCATTAGATGATGGCCGTATTGTTGAGAAAAACTCTTTTCGTCGTTCGAACTATTTTGACTTTGTCGGTCAAGAGTGTCGCCACGTCAATGAGAAAGTGGGTCTACTGGATATGTCTGCATTTTCCAAAGCGACTGTTACTGGGCCGGGTGCAGAGGCTTGGTTAAATAGTATTGTGGCCAATACGGTTCCCAAAGGTATTGGTCGTATTGGTCTCTGTCATATGCTGTCACAAAATGGTGGTGTACGGGCTGAGTTTACGATCTATAAGCGGGCTAAAAACAGCTACTACTTGGTATTTGCTGGTGCTCAAGAACGTCATGACTGGGATTACCTGTGCAAGCTAGCGCCAGCTGACGGTTCGGTCAATCTACAGAAAATCACCACTCAGCTAGGAGTGTTGGTTTTGGCTGGACCAAAGTCACGCGATGTGCTGCAAAAGCTTACCGATACAGACCTGTCTAATGATAACTTCAAATGGTTAACCGGTAAGTCCATTAATGTCGGTTATGCCCAAGCTGAGGCGCTACGGGTCAATTTTGTTGGCGAGTTGGGTTGGGAATTACATCATCCAATTGAGATGCAGAACTACATCTTCGATGAGTTGATCAAGGCGGGTGCCGAGTTTGACATAAAGCCATTCGGTATTCGTGCCATGGATAGTATGCGTCTAGAAAAATCTTACCGTCTGATTCCGCGAGAAATGTCGATTGAATATTCTGCTCTGGAGTCGGGCTTACATCGTTTTGTTAAGCTCGATAAAGACTGCGACTTCGTCGGTAAGCAGGCACTGTTGTTATGGCAGAAAAAAGGTTTTGCCAATTGTTTTGTGACCTTAGAGGTCCATGGCGTAACTGATGCTGATGCGCGTGGCTCAGAGGGGCTTTATAAAGAGGGTCAGCTAGTAGGGCGAGCGACCTCCGGAGGGTTTGGGTTTCGTACCAATAAGTCTTTGGCTCTTGGCTTGGTGAAGGCAGAGTTTGGCACGCTGGGGACTGAATTAGAGATTGAAATTCTTGGCGATCGCTATGCCGCGACAGTGATTCAGGAGTCACCATTTGACCCTGATAACAGGCGTCTGTTGGGGTAAATTTAGCGCGTCGTGCACGGATATTGTGATGTCGTAGCACCATATGCGGTGACTAGCGAACAAGCACAGACTGCCGGCCAAGGTGGGCTGATAAAACAACGGTTTATCCACTCTGATGTGGACTCTAATGTGGACTATTTACTATGACTGAACGTACGGGGCGAAGAAGAGCAGGAAGAGAGGCCGGTGGCCGCGAAGGGCGCCGTGAGGCTCGTGCTAACGCGACGGTTAAGGCGCCGCCTTTTATCGAACGCAAAATCCCTTTTGTGGATTATCTTAGCGATGAGAGTTTGCAACTGATCGAGGATAATGCAGATACCATTTTGGAAGAAATCGGTATCGATTTCCTTGATGATCCCGAAGCGTTGGAGATGTGGAAAGACGCGGGCGCCGATGTGCAGGGCACGCGAGTGCACTTTCCCAAGGGGCTATGTCGCTCTATTATTCAGGCTACCGCGCCCAAGGAATATACCCAGCATGCACGCAACCCCGATCGCAATGTCATTATTGGTGGCAAGCGCACGGTATTGGTGCCGGCCTACGGTTCGCCGTTTGTGCATGATATAGATCAGGGGCGTCGCTACGCCACCATCGAGGATTTTCAAAATTTCGTTAAGCTCGCCTATATGGCCCCTGGTTTGCACCACTCTGGCGGTACCATCTGTGAGCCAGTGGATCTACCGGTAAACAAACGCCATTTTGATATGGTCTACAGCCATTTTAAGTACAGTGATAAGCCCTTAATGGGTTCGGTCACTCATCATGAGCGCGCTCAAGATACCGTCGATATGGCTAAATTGGTGTTTGGTGATGAGTTTGTTGACCAGAATTGCGTGTTAACCAGCCTTATCAATGTTAACTCGCCTATGACTTATGACGCTACTATGTTGGGCTCTCTTAAAGTCTATGCACGCAATAATCAGGCGACAGTGATCTCACCCTTTATCTTAGCCGGTGCCATGTCGCCAGTAACTGCCGCCGGCACGGTGACACAAATACTTGCAGAAGCTCTGGCGGGTATTGCCTTTACCCAGCTTTGTCGGCCCGGGGCACCGGTTGTTTTTGGCACCTTTGCCGCGGCAGTATCGATGGCGACGGGTGCGCCCACCTTTGGTACGCCAGAGCCAAGTCAGGTGATCTACGCGGCAGCGGCATTGGCCCGACGGTTGGGTGTTCCGTTTAGAAGTGGTGGGGGCCTGACGGGCTCCAAATTACCGGATGCTCAGGCGGCCTATGAAGCGGCCAATACATTGCAAACCAGTGCCTTGGCCGGCGTTAACTTTATGCTTCATACCGCTGGTTGGCTAGAGGGCGGCCTAGCGATGGGTTATGAAAAATTTATTATGGACTGTGATCAGGCCAGCATGATTTCTGTGCTGCTATCCGGTATGGATGTGTCTGAGAACGGGCAGGCTCTTGATGCTGTGCGTGAGGTCGGCCCCGGCAAACATTATCTCGGCTCTGCTCACACCTTGAAGAATTTTGAAACGGCTTTTTATCGCTCCACTGTTGCCGACAATAATAGTTATGAGCAGTGGCAGGCAGATGGTTCTCTGGATACCGCGCAGCGCGCTAATCAGCTGTGGAAAAAAATGCTTAATGAGTATCAGGTGCCAGCCATCGATCCGGCTGTTGATGAGGCATTATTAGACTTTATGGCGCAGCGCAAGGGCTCGTTTGAAGACCGAGATTATTGAGTAATAGTTTATTGAGGGTGACATCCTATGTCCGATGAAGACGATATCGTATTAGCTGAGTTATCTGACCAAGATTTAGTGTTGCAGATGCATGATGATCTCTATGATGGTTTAAAAGAAGAGATCGAAGAGGGGACCAGTATCTTGCTAGAGCGCGGTTGGTCAGCAGAGAAAGTATTAAGTGAAGCGCTGGTCGATGGTATGACCGTTGTTGGTATTGATTTCCGCGACGGTATTTTATTTGTACCAGAGGTGTTGCTTGCCGCCAATGCAATGAAAGGCGGTATGGCTATCCTCAAACCATTGTTAGCAGAGACCGGCGCCAAGCCAGTCGGCACTATGGTGATTGGTACGGTTAAAGGTGATATCCATGATATCGGTAAAAACCTTGTGGCTATGATGATGGAGGGTGCTGGATTTGAGGTGCATGATATGGGCATCAATAATTCCGTTGAAGACTATATCGCCACATTGGAGCGTCATAAACCCGATATTTTGGGTATGTCGGCATTGCTGACCACCACCATGCCCTATATGAAAGTGGTGATTGATGCACTGAAAGATCAAGGTCTGCGTGATAAATATATCGTTATGGTGGGCGGGGCGCCACTCAATGAGGAATTTGGTACGGCAGTGGGTGCGGATGCATACTGTCGTGATGCAGCAGATGCGGCAACCACTGCCATTCGTCTGGTAACTGAGCGCAGAGCGTTAGCGTCGGCGTAATGGGAGCAAAAAGTGCTCAGCCAAGGCTGCTAATAATTGCCTGCGGTGCACTGGCTCATGAGATTGTTTATCTGCAAAAAATAAATCGCTGGAGTTCTGTTGACCTGCAATGTCTCGATGCTGAGTTACACAACCAACCTAAGCTCATTCCACAAAAGCTGCGGGCGGTTATAGATAGAAATTACTCCAAATACGAGCGCATTTTTATTGCGTATGGCGACTGTGGCACAGGCGGTGAGATTGATCGCCTGATAGAGAGCTATAGTGACAGAATAGAGCGTTTGCCAGGTGCTCATTGTTACTCGTTCTATGCTGGCGAGGAGCGATTTAGACAATTATCTGAGCAACAGTTGGGTACGTTTTACCTCACCGATTTTTTGGTTGAACATTTTGATCGACTCGTTATCAAGGGATTGAAATTGGATCAGCATAGAGAGTTGCGTGATCAGTATTTTGCTGGCTATCAGCTCGTTGTTTATTTGTCGCAGCGCCTAGATGACCAATTGCTGGATAAAGCCAGAGCCGCTGCAGAGTTTCTGGGGCTGGCCTTTCGTCACCAACACTGTGGCTATGGTGACTTGGAAACAAGCTTACACGAGCAAGTGCTTCGAGTTAGTTAAGAGAGAAACAGTATGCAAAAAATTGAAGTGTTGTGGCGCGACATTCCTGCTCAGGTACTAGTGAAAAGTGGTCGTGTGCGAGGTAAAGCCATGCTGAGTCATCGCTTTCAGGCTGCTATTGATCGTGCCGCCATGCGTGCCGGCAAGGGCGGCAGTGATGAGTATTTAGAGGACTGGCGCCGTATCACCACGTCATTTGAGGCTGAGGGTAATGCGCAAGAATTAGCGCAGCAGTTCGCCGATGCTATCGAAGCCGCTTACTCTAATGCCGATATAGCAGCACTGGTGGCCAGCAAGGGCCTTGCGGTTAAATCAGGATGAAAATGGTCCGCTACTGGTCGGTTAACAATGCTCGCTGGCTGCGCTGGGTTTATCGTAGCCTTGAAGCCTGTCTGGTAATTGCACACCCATTGCTTAAAAGGGTTGGCTATCAGCGGCTTGACTCAGGTGTCGCTGGCATTGAAAAGCTGGTTAAAGGCTTTTTGTTCGATTCGCAATCCTGTGGCCAGTGCACTCTCGGTGAAACAGGTATGGCTTGTCCAATGAACTGTCCCAAGACGCTGCGCAATGGCCCCTGTGGTGGTGTGTGCAGTAATGGTCACTGCGAGGTAGACCCAGATATGGTTTGTGTTTGGGTAACATCTTGGCAGGGTAGTCAACGCATTGGCGCCCCCGAAACCACTATTCAGGTGATACAGCCACCGGTTGATGTGCGTCTCAAGGGCAGTAGTGCTTGGTTGCGTGCAGTGAAAAAGAAAGTGGGGTGGATCGATGATATTCGATGACGAGCCACTGGCTGGTGAAAACCTGCCCATATTGCCGGGGCATGATTCACCTGGCCGTTTTGAGCGCGTATTGCGCGCGGGTCACTTTGCGGTAACAGCGGAAATAGCACCGCCTGACTCATCTGATCCATATGAAGTATATGAGCGAGCGGCTTTATTTGATGGCTATGTAGACGCTATAAATGCCACAGATGGATCCGGTGCCAACTGCCATATGTCCAGTGTTGGTATGTGTGCGTTGCTCACTCGCCGAGGCTATTCGATGATTATGCAAATATCCTGTCGTGATAAAAATCGTATCGCCATGCAGGGTGATGTGCTAGGTGCCTCTGCCATGGGCGTGTCTAATATTCTCTGCCTTACTGGTGATGGCGTGCAGTCTGGTGATCATCCAGAAGCCAAGCCGGTGTTTGATATGGACTGTATGACCAGTCTGCAAATGTTGTGCGGCATGCGCGATAAGGGGCAGTTTCTCAGTGGGCGTAAAATTACCTCGCCGCCGCAAGTGTTCCTGGGTGCGGCGGCCAATCCATTTGCCCCGCCATTTGACTATCGTCCATTACGCCTAGCAAAAAAGGTTGCTGCTGGTGCGCAATTTGTGCAGACCCAATACTGCTTTGATATTGCAATGCTCAAGGATTACATGACCAAGGTGCGCGAGTTGGGATTGCACAAAAAAGTGTTTATTTTGCCTGGCGTTGGACCTTTGGCTTCGGCTAAGTCCGCGGAGTGGATACGCAGCAATGTGGCCGGAGTGCATATTCCCGACGCCATCATTAAGCGGCTGTCGGGTGCCAAAGATCAAAAGCAAGAGGGCGTTAATATCTGTATTGATATGATCAATCAAATCCGCGAAATAGAAGGTGTCAGTGGGGTGCATATTATGGCCTACCGACAGGAACAGCGGATTGCAGAAATTGTAGAAAAAACTCAGGTGTTAGGGGATCGAATGCCCTGGCATCCCAATCGATAATGTCTGGAGACTAGCATGACCATCACGACAATTAGTTCCGCCACCAAAGAAGTCAAAATAGGCTTTGACCAGCCTTTTGTTATTATTGGCGAGCGTATTAATCCCACCGGTCGCAAAATCTTGGCTGAAGAAATGAAGGTGGGTGATTACAGTCGCGTGGAGGCCGATGCCTTAGCGCAGGTGGCTGCAGGTGCACAGATGCTAGATGTTAATGCCGGTATCCCGCTAGCTGATGAGCCGCGTATTCTTGCCGAGTCTATTCAGTTGGTACAGTCAATTACTGATGTGCCGTTAAGCATTGATTCGTCGATAATTGAGGCGCTTGAAGCGGGTCTCTCGGTTTACCAGGGTAAAGCACTGGTCAATTCCGTTACTGGAGAAGATGAGGTGCTAGAGCGGGTATTACCTTTAGTGGCGAAGTATGGTGCTTCAGTCGTCGCTATCTCCAATGATGAAACGGGTATTTCTGAAGATCCAGATGAGCGCTTTGCCGTGGCCAAAAAGATTGTTGAGCGGGCGGCTGATCATGGTATCCACTACAGTGATGTTGTGGTAGATCCACTAGTGATGCCAATTGGCGCGATTAATACCGCGGGTTTACAGGTGATGCATGTGGTGCGTCGTCTGCGTGAAGAGCTGAAAGTGAATACCACCTGCGGTGCCTCCAATGTCAGCTTTGGATTACCTAACCGCAATGGTATCAATAGCGCATTTTTGACTATGGCTATGGGCGCGGGTATGACCTCAGCGATCACCAGTCCGTTGCACCCAGAAGTTATGGCTGCGGTACGTGGTGGTGATGTGATGATGGGGCATGATCCCAATTGTGCGAACTGGATTCAAGCCTACCGGGAACCCGCCGCCGAAGGCGAGGGTCGTGCGCGGGGCGGTCGTAGACGACGAGGGTAAGAGTATTTTGCAACAGATGGTCAAGGTCGTTTTTACCCCCTCTGGTCGACGCGGTAGTTTCCCCGTCAACACGCCGCTATTACATGCGGCACGGGTATTGGGGGTCGATATTGATTCAGTCTGTGGCGGCCGCGGCCTCTGTGGTCGATGTCAGGTTATCTGTGCCGAGGGTTCTTTTGCCAAACATCAGATTGAGTCCGACAGTAGTCATTTATCACCCATTTGTGCGACCGAAATTAAGTACGGCGAACGCAAAACGCCATTGGCCACCGGTCGGCGCCTGAGTTGTCATACATTGCTGCTGGATGATGTGGTTATCGATGTGCCACCAGAAAGTCAGGTTCATCGGCAAGTGGTGCGCAAAGAAGCTGAATATCGTGACATCAGTCTTGATCCCTCTACGCGACTGTATTACGTGGAGGTCGAAGAGGCCGATATGCATGTGCCTAAAGGCGATCTACAGCGGCTGACCGACGCATTGGATCAGCAATGGGGCCTGACAAATCTCAGTTGCGACAACCTGTTATTAAAATCCTTGCAGCCGGCTCTAGCGGTTGCTAAGCGTGGTATTACCCTGGCCGTACACAGTAACCAAAAAATCATCGCGCTGTGGCCAGGCTTTAAAGATACTGCTTTTGGCGTGGCGGTAGACATAGGTTCGACTACGCTTGCCGCGCATCTCTGTGATTTATCGACTGGCGAGATACTTGGTAGTGCAAGTCAGATGAATCCGCAGATTCGATTCGGCGAAGATTTAATGAGTCGTGTCTCTTATGTGATGATGAATCCCGAAGGCGCAGAGGAAATGACTTTAGTTATTCGTGAGGCGTTGAATAACTTGTTTACCCAAGTTGCGATGCAGGCTGAATTAGAGCTGGAGGATATTGTCGAAGTATCTTTGGTGGCCAATCCAATTATGCACCATATTCTACTGGGTATTAGCCCTGTGGAATTAGGGGGCGCGCCTTTTGCACTGGCTACCGATGCCGCGGTTGAAATGACCGTCAGTGAAATGGCTTTCAATATTAATGCGACAGGGCGTGTCTATATACTGCCTTGTATTGCCGGTCATGTCGGTGCAGATACGGCAGGTATGATTCTCTCTGAGGCGCCTCAAGAGCAGGACCAGATGACGCTGTTGGTGGATGTGGGAACCAATGCAGAAATTGTTCTTGGCAATCGCTATCGATTGTTAGCCTGCTCTAGCCCCACGGGGCCAGCGTTTGAGGGTGCACAAATTAGCTGTGGACAGCGAGCGGCAACGGGGGCCATTGAGCGTGTGCGTATTGATCCGCAAACGCTAGAGCCGCGTTTTAAAGTGATTGGTTCAGAGTTGTGGTCGGATGAGCAAGGGTTTGATGATGTGTTACAGAGTCAACCTGTAACCGGTATCTGTGGCTCCGGCATTATTGAAGTGGTCGCGGAAATGTATCTATCAGGTATTGTCACTGAAGATGGTATTATCGATGGTGAACTCGCCCTGCGCAGTCAGCGAATTGTGCAAAATGATCGCACATGGTCTTATCTATTACACCAGTCCGGCAACGATGCACCTCAGATTATGGTAACTCAAAATGATATTCGCCAAATCCAACTGGCCAAAGCAGCGCTCTATGCAGGTGTTAAATTACTCATGGATCATATTGGTATTGATAGGGTTGAGCGTATTCGTTTGGCGGGGGCTTTTGGCAGTCATATTAATGTGCAACATGCCATGGTCTTGGGTTTAATTCCCGATTGTGTATTAGACAGTGTTTCGTCAGCTGGAAATGCCGCGGGTACTGGAGCTCGCATCGCTCTGCTCAACCAAAAATCCAGACACCTTATTGAGACAGTCGTAAAAAATATCGAAAAAATTGAAACTGCCATAGAACCCAAGTTTCAAGATTACTTTGTCGACGCCATGGCTTTTCCCAACAAAAAAGATCCATTCGCAAATTTATTTTCTGTTGTCAAAAAACCGCCATCGAAGGTTATTAGCGATACTGCTAGCAGCGCACGAAAACGTCGTCGACGACAATAATTTTGGATTAAATAAAATCTCAATTTAGCTAAAAAAACCTTCTTTAAAATTGATTTATTAGCCTATAATCAAGTGCTTTGATCGATGTTTGTATTGTGTATTGAGGCATATAATAATTACAAAACCATAACAAGAGATTGTGGATATGGTCGATACCGTAGATACAGTTGCAGTAGAGTCTCAAGACATTTTTGAAACCATGCATATTGGTTTCCTAATGATGCCAGAGTATACCCTGAGTACCTTTTCAAATGCAGTCTCGGTACTGCGTATGGCCAATCGATTAAGTGAGAAAGAACTGTATCGCTATTCAGTGTTTTCCCTCGATGGCGAACCGGTTGTATCCAGTGCTGGACTTGAGTTGACGTTGGATGGCAGCCTAAGCTCCGTCGGAGACATGCAGGTATTGATTGTTTGCGGTGGCTATAACGTCAAGGAATATTGTACTAAAGCGACTCTTGAAGCGCTCCGCGCTATGGCTAAGAAAAATATTCCCTTGGGTGGTATATGCACAGGCAGTTATGTGCTTGCAGCCGCCGGTCTATTGGATGGCTATCGCAGTACTATTCACTGGGAAAATATTGCGAGTATGCGTGAGCAATTTCCCAAATTAAATATCTCCTCGAGCCTCTTTGTTATTGATCGTGATCGCTACACCTGTTCTGGTGGCATCAGTTCAATTGATTTGATGCTCAACCTGGTCGCCAGTATTCACGGTCATCAGTTGGTACAACAGATTTCCGAGCAATTCACCTGTGATCGTGTGCGCACGGAGAAGGATCCCCAGCGCGCACCACTACAGTACTTGATGGGGTCTAGTCAGCCGAGACTCGTCGATGCAGTGACATTGATGGAGGCGAATATTGAAGAGCCGTTGAGTCTTGATGAGGTCGCTGAATATGTCGGAATTTCGAGACGTCAATTAGAGCGCCTGTTCAATCGCTATCTACACTGTGCGCCTTCACGTTACTACTTAGAGTTGCGTCTCTCACGAGCAAGATTACTTCTTTTGCAGACTTCCATTCCCGTGATTGATGTGGCGATTAGCTGTGGCTTCTCTACCGCACCCCACTTTAGCAAATGCTACAGCGATCTTTATGGCAAACCCCCGAGCAGTGAGCGACGGGCGTTGAGTTAGCCCTGACGGTACTCAGTGGGTCTTTTGCCAAAGACAGTACGAAATGCCCGTGAAAAGTGGGCGGTGTCAGCGAAACCACATTCCTGAGCAATATCGGTAATTGACCGCGGCGTATTTTGCAGCAACCAGAGGCCATAGCTCAACCGAATTGCCCGGTAAAATTTTTGTAAGCTCTCTCCCGTATCATGCACAAACAGGCGTTCGAGTTGTCGCTTTGATATATTCAGGCGGTTAGCAATTTCATCAGTTGATAGGGGGCGGCTAAGATTTTGCTCCATCAATAATAGAGCACGCACCACCAATTTATTTTTCACCTGATAATCTGAAGTGGGTGGTGGTTGTGGTGCATTTGCTGGTCGGGGACTGTCCATAACCAAAATGCGTAAACTTTTACGCGCCCAGCTCTGGCCTAAATGCCGCTCAATAATATACGCGGCTAAGTCTGCTGCCACGGCGCCACCAGCACAAGTGATGCGGTCACCATCATCAACAAATAGTTGATCCGCTACAGGAATAACATCGGTAAAACGATCGGTCAGATCCTTGTGGTGAAACCAGCTGACGCAGCAGCGGCGATTTTGCATTAAGCCGGCTCTTATCATGGCAAAAGAACCGGTACACAAACCGATAATAGGGATATGTGTACGATCTGCGCGTTTTAGGTAATCAATGATGTGCTGATTGCCATGCAATGTCTCGGATAACAAACCACCGACGACGACGATATAGTCAAACTCAGCCGGGTCGCGGTAGGTCTCCCAAGGCTCAATGGCAACGCCGGAGCTGGAGGTTATCTTTCTCAGATCGGGTCCCATTACTGTCCAGCGACAATGAATTTGTTCACTGTGATCACCCTCGTCAGCGGCGAGGCGCAACGCATCAATAAAGGCGGAAAAAGGCAGTAGAGTAAAGCTCGGCATCAGCACAAAACCTACCGACAAACTGGGCGATAAGGAATATTTTTCTGCGACAGTAGGAGCCATGGCTTGATTACTCAACAAAGCCAATATTGTAGAGTTGTCGACGCTTATATACAATAAATCGTGTTTAACCGTTGAATGTAAACGCCATTTTGGTTAATTTTTATCCGAATTAGCCATTATTGTCGTTTTTAGCCCTGCTGTTGTCAGTTTTGTTCTATCCGCGATTACTGTTCAGTTGATCCAATAGGGCTTCATGTGATAATTGTTTTGAGTTGTGACAATGAAGAGATACTCTGGCTTCAGTCTATTTAAAAATGCGCTGAGCTACCACGAAAATTGGCAAAAACTATGGCGTAGTCCGAAGCCCAAAACTGACTACGATGTGGTGGTTGTCGGAGGTGGTGGTCATGGATTGGCCACAGCCTATTATCTTGCTTCGGTACATGGTGTTACCAATGTTGCTGTTATTGAAAAGGGTTATTTAGGGGGTGGTAACACAGCGCGAAATACCACCATTATTCGTTCCAACTACCTTTGGGACGAAGCGGCTCAGCTGTATGAGTTATCGCTTAAGTTGTGGGAGGGATTAAGCCAAGAGCTCAACTACAATGTAATGTTCAGTCAGCGCGGGGTGTTAAATCTTGGTCACAACTTGCAAGATATGCGAGATATTGAACGACGGGTCAATGCCAATCGTCTCAATGGTATCGATGGCGAAGTTGTGTCCCCTGAACAAATTAAGCAAATAGCCCCACTGATTAATATTTCCAGCGACTGTCGTTACCCTATTTTGGGTGCGTCTTGGCAGCCTCGTGGCGGCACTGCTCGGCATGATGCAGTAGCTTGGGGGTACGCGCGGGGAGCTGACGCTTTGGGTGTGGACCTTATTCAAGAGACTGAAGTGATCGGTATCCGTCGTAAAAATGGAACGGTGCTGGGTGTTGAAACCACGCAAGGTTTTATCGGTGCGCGCAAAGTTGCCTGTGTTACCGCCGGTAATTCTGGTGTCGTCGCCGCTATGGCGGGGTTGAGATTACCGGTTGAGTCGCGGCCCCTGCAGGCATTGGTCTCAGAGCCTGTTAAACCCTGTCTTGACACGGTGGTGATGTCTAATGCGGTGCATGGTTATATCAGTCAGTCTGATAAGGGCGATTTGGTTATCGGTGCCGGCGTTGATGGTTACAACGGCTACGGCCAGCGTGGCTCATTCCATATTATTGAACACACTCTGCAGGCCATTTGTGAGTTATTCCCAGCCTTTAGCCGAGTGCGCATGAATCGGCAGTGGGGTGGGGTAGTCGATACCTGCCCAGATGCTTGTCCGATTATCAGTAAAACATCGGTTAAGGGCTTGTATTTTAATTGCGGCTGGGGAACGGGAGGGTTTAAAGCAACGCCCGGCTCTGGGTATGTGTTTGCCGATACGGTGGCCAATGATCACCCCCATCCCTTGGCGGCCGCTTTTGATATCGATCGATTCAATACCGGTGCGCTGATTGATGAACATGGCGCGGCGGGCGTTGCCCATTAATATGCTGACAATTTTATAGAGAACGGTTAATTATGTTACAGATCTTCTGCCCTCATTGTCGCGAAAATCGTGAAGAGGAAGAGTTTAGCTACAGTGGCGAGGCGCATATTGTTCGGCCGCTGAATCCTGAAGCTCTCAGCGATAAAGAGTGGGGCGACTATTTATTTTTTCGTAAAAACCCACGTGGACTGCATCATGAAATGTGGTATCACGCTGAGGGCTGTGGGCGTTATTTTTATGCCACTCGCGATACCTTAAGTTATGAGATTTTAGAGACCTATGTTGTCGGTGAGAAACCACAGGTGACTGCAACGGAGGCAGAAAAATGAAGCAAGTTAACCGATTGGCTTCTGGCTCTTGCACCGATAGTTCACAACTTATCAATTTTACATTTAATGGCAAAAAACTGCAGGGTGTGGCGGGCGATACACTTGCGTCTGCACTGTTAGCTAATGGCGTTAATGTGGTTGGTCGCAGCTTTAAGTATTCACGTCCGCGAGGCATTGTTGGTCATGGTGCGGAAGAACCAAACGCGATTATGCAGATTGGTTCTGGCGCAGCCACGGTGCCCAATCTCAAGGCAACGCAGGTTGAGCTCTATGAAGGACTTGAGGCAGCTTCAGTTAATGGCTGGCCGAGTGTAAATT
>CBFHVP010000004.1:0-3284 GCA_965659315.1 uncultured Porticoccaceae bacterium
TAAAACCAGTCAGGCCTTTGCCGTATTCCTGCCTATTAAGTCAGTCGGCGTGGTTGGCGATGCGCGTCGCTATGAATGGGTAATTGCCTTGCGCGCTGTTGAAACCATCGACTTTATGACGGCTCGGTGGGCTCATTTACCCTACGAACTGTTAGAGAAAGTATCTAACCGCATTATTAATGAAATCACCGAGGTGTCTCGGGTCACTTATGATGTTTCTAGTAAACCGCCTGCGACCATAGAGTGGGAGTAGTCGGATAGGTTTAACCTATTGATTTATATATAGTTTAGAGTTAAAAACCACCCCTGAAATAGGGAGTTTTACAAAGAAAGTTACAAACGGTTGCGATTACTGCAAGTCATAAGTAGCATTTAAGAATAGCAGTGTTAAATCACGCAGATACGCAAAAAATGGCGTTTATTCTATCTTAGTACATTGGCTAGGAGAGATAAGTATGACAGCAACCGCACGCGTGGCTTTAGTGGTAGATAATACCGGAACACAAAAACAGTGTAGCAAGCGCAACACACCACCTCAGTCCTTCCTTAAGATCAAGAACCTCAAGAAGAACAACTCCGAGAACTTATGGTCAATGAAGTTCCATCCCAATCTGTTTATTCAAATATCTAGATGGACTTGGGTTATGGTAAGCAATGTGATGAAATCAACAGGGTAGTTGCGCTGCCAGCGAGCGAGCAAGGACTGCTCCGGCAGGTACATTAAGTTTATGGTGATGAGGTACACTGGCCCCCTGTAGTTTGATTTTTACTTGAGGCAATACGATCGGTTACCCTAATTGTCGCCGAACACTAGCTGTAGTGACGGATAGACTGCTTGGAAGCACAGGAATACTTTATATAGAGATTTTGATTAGCGCTCTAGGGATGCCGCTATTATGTGTAAACCATGTCTCCGTCGGGTATAAAGTGTAACCTATGTGGCAGGTACCATACCAAATTCGCGGCGTTCGGTCATAGATCTTGAGAATCTCGTCAGATTTGTGCCCTGAGGACTTATCAGCGGCCTTGCTTGTTGTCTATTAACTGGCGCTTGGTTCTCATGGGGTAGGGTGCTTTCGGGTAAATGGTCTGGCAATCAGCAATTACCTGCCTCAGCCGGAGTGAGCATAAGGTTATTTCATTCTCAGAGCCCTTGCCACGGTTAAGATAAACCCCCTCTTCAATCAAGTCATAAGCTCATCCGAGTTATTAGCTGTTCTCAACAAGAACGGTTAGAATCTCGGATTCTGGATAGCAAAAAACGAGTAAAGAGTGAGATGGAATTAAGATTAATGGGCCTCGCTGGGATGCCAATGGTAAAACCCGGGGATAACCTTTTGGACATCATTGTCGACGCGCTCTCGGCCATGGGCGAAACACTTCAGGATGATGATGTGTTGGTGATTGCCCAAAAGGTGGTATCCAAGGTTGAAAATCGCTATCTGGATTTGAGAGCCGTCGTTCCCACCGACGAGGCTAAAAAGTTGGCCATTGAAGTGGATAAAGATCCGCGCAAGGTGCAAGCAATTCTGGATGAGTCCAATGAAGTGGTTCGAACTAGAAAGGGGGTTCTGGTGGTTGAGCACAAACTCGGTTTTGTGCAGGCCAATGCTGGTATTGATCAATCAAATATTGATTCCGATGGTCCTGACGATGAGCACACCTGCCTGTTATTGCCGGAAAATCCTGATGCCAGTGCTGCTCAGTTACGGGAGCAAATCAAGGAACGCTGCGGAGTTCAAATAGGAGTCATTATCAACGATAGTCTGGGTAGAGCATGGCGTATCGGATCCATGGGACTTGCTATAGGCGTATCGGGTTTTGCCGCGTTGGAAGATTATATTGGGCAACGGGATATCTATGATCGAAAGCTGGCAGTTACCCAAGTTGGAGCGGCGGATGAATTAGCGGCAGGTGCCTCTCTAGTAATGGGACAGACTACCGAAAAGACTCCCGTGGTGCTGGTGCGTGGCTACCAGCCCAGAGAACCGTCAGAACGCAATCAGCGGGGCGTTAAGCCACTGCTCCGCCCTAAATCCATGGACTTATTTCGATAATGAGCAATTTTCAAAATCGTCATTGCTTGGCATTGTCTGGTGGCGTGGGTGGTGCCAAGTTGGCTTTTGGGCTGTCTCATGTACTGCCAGTAGATCAGCTTTCCATTGTCGTCAATACCGCTGACGACTTTGAGCATATGGGCCTGACCATTTGTCCTGACTTGGATACAGTCATGTATACCCTTTCAGGCCTTGCCAGCAAAACATTGGGTTGGGGTCAGCATGATGAGACCTGGCAGTTCTTAAAGGCACTTTCTCGCTTAGGAGGAGAGGATTGGTTTCAGCTCGGTGACTGTGATATGGCAACTCATATTTTGCGCAGTGATCTCCTCAGAAAGGGGAAAACCTTATCTGAAGTTACCGCGCAACTGTGCAACAGCTTGGGGGTTAAGCATCCGATATACCCCATGTCCGATGATAAAGTCAGCACCCAAGTCAAGCTAAAGAGTGGCAAAATACTGAGTTTCCAGCATTACTTCGTTCGGGACCGTTGCGAACCTGCAGTCAGCGGGTTTCAGTTTCAAGGTATGGATCAGTCGGTTCCAAGTGTCGGGTTGACGGAGGCACTTGGTCGTCAGGATCTGGGTTGTATTTTGATCTGTCCCTCCAATCCATTTGTTAGCGTCGACCCCATCCTGAGATTGCCGGGTGTTCAAGGTTTAATCGATCAGAGTAGGGCGCCCACCATCGCGGTTTCGCCGATTGTGGCGGGTCTAGCGATCAAAGGGCCAGCGGCAAAAATGATGACTGAATTAGGCATGCCGCAAACAGTACTGTCGGTGGCCGAACATTATCAAGGTCGTATTGATGCGTTAGTCATCGATCATGTAGATCTGGAGTCGAAAGAGTGCATTGAGGCTCTCGGTCTAAAAGTGCTGGTCACCAATACCGTGATGAAGAGTCTTGATGATCGCACTCGATTGGCTGATGACTGTTTGGATTTTTCAGCCAAAATCAACGCTTAACTCTTCTCAAGGATGGACTAAATTGCTGTTTTGTGTCGCGCGGTTGAACGCAGCATATTCTTTTTGGCTAAGTGGGGTGCCACTAATCATGTAGGGTTTACTGCGGGACTTCAGGGTTGCTCAAGCACGGGCAGCTCTAATTTTATCCAACTTGCCTAGCTGGGGGAACGCTGTAGCACTATCAAAATTGGTTTCTACCGTGGCTGATAGCTATTGCTTACTGCTTCGTATTCCATACTTTTGTTTAGGCTGATTTTCTATT
>CBFHVP010000004.1:3482-28471 GCA_965659315.1 uncultured Porticoccaceae bacterium
GCTGTGGGGAGCTCAGTTTAACATTCTCGGGTCTAGGCGAGCCTCTGTGGTCGTGTCTATCTTGAGCACCCTAAATTTTACCTTGTAGACGCTTTTCGACGTTCTCATGATTGTTAATGTGTTTGTATAAAAACGTTTGTCATCAATCGTCTATTTACGGTCTTTTGGCTCCCACAGGAGGGATTCGGCCTCCAGAGCGTGCGCGTTCAAGTACTTCTCTATCCTTAGCTGAGCGAGAGGAGATATCAAGAGGGGTTGTTACCAATTATTCAATTCGTAGAATAGTGTCTCAGCTAGGCAGGTCTCCCTCAACGATCAGTCGAGAGATTGGGTGTAATGGGGGGCTAGAGGATTACCGATCGGCACAAGCTAAACAGAGGGCTTGGGATAGAGCTAGACGCCCAAAATCCCGTAATCGTAAGTTGAGGCGTACCGTAGAGGTCAAACTTCGTCTGAATTGGTCTCCAGAGCAAGTTGCTGGCTGGCTAAAGAAAACGTACCCCGAGGACAAAAGTAACTAGGTGTCACATGAAGCGATCTATCGCACCCTATTTGTGCAATTTCCTGAGGTACTGAAAAAGGAGTTATAGCAATACCTTTGCTAACAGCGAACCATCCGTCGCGCCAAAAGCTCAAGCTTGAAAGGCGATGGACTGGGTTGTGTCCCCAATGTTATCTCAATCAGTGAGCGTCCTTTATCTGGTGATGACCGCGCGATACCTGGCCATTGGGAAGGAGGGCTTATTGAGGGATTAAATAATAGTCTCATCGCCCCTTTAGTTGAGTGTCATTCACGCTAGATAATGATGGCTAAGCTCGATAATAAGAAAACGGACACTGTGGTTTCAGCCCTAGTTCAACAGGCTAAAACGCCGCCCAATGAACTCTGCAAATCACTTGCGTGGGATCGAGGGGCAGAACTTACGTTTCATCAGCGCCTTATAATCGCGATAGATACTAAGGTTTACTTTTGCGACCCCCGAAGTCCTTGGCAACGGGGTTCCAATGAAAACACCAATCGCCTGCTAACGTAGTACCTTCCAGAAGGAACAGGTCTCTCGCAGCACTCCCAAGCGAGGTTGAATAAAGTAGCGCGCCAACTCAAAGAGAAACCTCAAAAGACCTTGGATTATGAAACTCCGGCTGATAGATTTGAGGTATGCGTTGCGGCGACCGATTGAACTCGCACTCTCGCTTGTTTCTTTTGTACTGAAAGGTGTTGTTTTTATAGAGTACTGCCACAACGGGATTAAAACATATATAACTGTTTTTTATGTTACCTTAGGAAGATGAGGGGGCGGCTATAGTGTCTTTAGCTCCAACGAAGTCAGTTTTAGCGAGGGTGATAAATTAGATGGAGATTACGCCGCCCTGTAAGGAGCCGGAGTAATACCCTTGAAAGTTCATTATTTAACAGATGTGAGTAATATTTGATGAATCAAAATCACCATAAATTTATATGGGTTAACAGTTTGAGCTTCCATGTACAGAGCGACTGAAATACAGCTATTGCTTACTTTTATTCGCTGTTCAGCAAAGTACGACGTAGATATATCCACGCTGCTTGATAGCGCGGGTATTGACCCTGCAGAGCTGAACGAAGCGGACTATCTGATTACAACAGAACAGTATACCCAGTTTATTCGTAACCTGAATAGTAAAGTTAACCCTATTTTCTTTTGTCTTGATTTGGCTAGCTGGATAACGCCTGCGCATATGGGGCTATTGGGCTATACCATTATGAGCAGCGATAGCCCGCATGAACTGATCAGTGCCTGGGATAATTTCAGTACTGAACTAATTGGTAACGCCTTAAATACGCGCACTCACGAAGCCAATCGAAGTTTGGTAATCGAATATTCTGAAATCACCACTTTAGGTGAAGTACTGCCGTTTACCATGCTTAAAACAGTGGCCTCCGCCAAGGCGTTGACCCAATTTCTTTACGGCCGTAGCGAACTACTGCAGGTGCATTTTACTTTTGCCGAACCTGAATCACAAGAAGCTGACGCGATAAGGTTTTTTTTTAATGCTCCGGTCAAATTCAAAGCTGATTTTAACGGGCTGGAATATGAGTCATCGATGCTGGATATGGAAGTACTAACCTCCAATCGCGAGATGCACCCTAAGTTTCTAAAAATGTGCGAGGAGGAAATCGGACGATTACGGCGAACCCGTTCCTTTAGTGATAGTGTTAAAGAAATTTTGATTAAATCCTCGGTACAGGAATTGCCATCACTAGACGAAATAGCCAGCACTCTATGTCTTAGTGGACGCACTGTCAGACGGCGACTGGCTGCGGAGGGAATGAGTTTCCAGTACCTGATAAATGATTACCGAATGCAATCAGCCAAATCGCTGTTGAATGGTGGTATCAGTATCGGTGAAGTTAGCTATAACTTGGGCTTTTTAAATATAAACAGTTTTCGACGCGCCTTTAAGAAATGGACGGGGATGACACCAGGTTACTATGTAAAACACGCTGACGAAATTATGCGTGACAGTTAACTTTTAGCATAGGTGTAATCCCCCCAAAAAGCCGGAGCAGTTATAAATAGAAAATTCCACTAAAGTAAAGGAAAGGAGTTTTCTATGAGAAAGTCACGATTAAGCGATAGCTAGATTCTGGCGATGTTGAAACAAAACGAGCAAGGCTTAGCCGTAGGTGATATTTGCCGCGAACATGGCGTCAGTTCCGTATAGTTTTACAAATGGCGGTCTAAATTTTGCGGTATGGATGCCTCGATGATGAAGCGACTCAAAGAGTTGGAAGAGGAAAATTGTAGGTTTAAGAAGATGTACCCGAGGGCATAAATATGCCCAAGAAAAGCTTAAGGCTGAAATAGTCCGCGAGGCTATCGAAAAAAGTGGTGAAGCCATCCCGTCGTAAGGAGATGGCAAAACGAGCTTGTAGGGAGTATTGAGCTAGCATTAGGCTGGTATGTTCTGTGTTTGGTATAAGCGAGAATGGCTATCACTATTAGGCGGAGCTTTCCACCGAAAATGCGGAAATAGCCGATTGGTTGCGGCGATTAACCACTGCTAATCGGCGCTGGGGCTCTGGCTTGTGCTTTGTATATTTGCGCAATGCCCTTATCCCATTGGAGCATGCGTTGCAGTGAGCTAGTGGTAAGGGGCTCGTTAACGAAGTTATATATGCCACGCAGTGACGCCTCGACGTCGTCAATGATGGACCGGTAGTAGATATTGGGGATAAGGACGTCTGGGTAATGTGCGCGAAAGTCGAGGTTAGCGTTTTTGAGATCAGTGGAAATTATTAAAGCTTAAAGTCACTCGAAATAGATTCTTAATGTGACGATAGCCCTTTTTTTATCATGGTAAATCTGTTTAAGGACGCATTATTCGAAGTTAAATATGGAGCGGAGATTTTCAAATGAAGTACACTCGGAGGCATTCACAGGTATTTTTGGTAGTGGCCAAGGAGCAATGCGTCAGCCTTGCGGCTGAACTGCTGCCTATGTAGCAGTCTGCCATCAGCGCATCTTTGCAGAAATTCGAAAACCGCTATTCGATCGCTCAGCGAAACGCGTGCGAATAAACAATCTTGGCACATCCATTCGCGCTAAGGCATAGGCGCTGATGGCGCACGCCCAGGAAATCGACAAGGAACTCAATCAAACCGAAGAATTTGGCCATCTGCGAGTGGACTCCAGTTATACAATTGGTAATTATCTGGCGATTAAATACATGGCGACCTATATGCAGCAGCACCTGCAAGCAAAGGAAGATATTGTGGTGTTCAAAAGTCCAGAGGTGGTCGACAAGGTGCTAAATTTTGAGGTGGATGTGGGGTTGATCGAAGCGGAAATGCACCATGAAGATCTGCGCTCGCAACCCTGGCGCGCCTACATTATGGCAGTATTCTGCTCGCCGGATCACCCGCTGGCAGCTAAAAAAACTTGAACGACAGGGATCTTCTCTCCTGTCACTGGATTCTGCGTGAACCTGCGACAGCCAATCGTAAGGCCTTTGATTATTCAATGCTGGGGTTGCTGGCAGATTTCAATATTCGCATGGAGCTGCCCCATAACGAAGCGATCAAGAATGCGGTTAAATCAGGACTTGGTGTGGGTCGCCTGTCGCGTAGTGCCGTAGGCGACGAGGTAGAACTGGGTCTGCTGGTAGAGTTACCTTTGAAAGATCGAAGTATCAATCGCCGTTTTTACATCATTACACACAAACAGGCGGCTTCTAGTTAGGCGGTCGACTGGTGGATACAGCTGTGTATGACCAGTGACGTTTAGGTCGGACAAGTTCTCCTGAAAAATCGATATTGAGATCCGAATTATTCTGATTCAATCGATGATTAGTCTGCCCTATCATAACCTTAGGTAAGTCATTGTAAGTAGGAAGAGAACTTTCTCTTATACAGAGAGAGAGAATTTTGTAGGTGGGCTCCGAGCATTGATCAGTGAAATCGAAAATTTCTTTGTTGAATATGGCAGTGTTTATGTTGCCTTAAACCTGTCGGCAATTGTCGCCTTGCTATTGTTGACAAGAGTCCAGCCCTGGTTGGTATTTATTTGTTCAAGTGGCCTGTTGTATCTGAGTGGCATTTTGTCTTTGGATAAGGTGTTGGCCGGTTATACCAACCCATCACTATTAGTGCTAGTGTTACTCTTATTCGTTTCTATACCGCTAGAAAGAACTGCGCTGGTGCGGCGTATGGTCAAGGCTGTTGTCAACGGCTCCGGTCAACGCTCGACGCTCACATTGGGCTTGTTTAGCGCCTGTATGTCCTCATTCGTCAATAACACCGCTGTAGTCGCGGCGATGCTTGGGCCGTTGAAAAAACAGCAGTCAATGGCACCGTCACGACTACTTTTGCCACTTTCTTATGCCTCAATTGTTGGGGGTACAGTAACGCTGATTGGGACATCTACAAATCTCATAGTCAATGGCTTTGTTCAGCAGGCAGGCTACCCTCCCCTAGGCTTTTTTGAATTCAGCGCCATTGGTATACCGGTGGTCATTGGCTGCCTGATCACCATGGTGGTGTTAGCCCCCAAATTATTGCCGAACAGGGAAATTAAGCTAAGTAGCGCCTCCCAAGAGTATCTTCTTGAACGTCAGGTTGTTTCGGGATCACCTCTAATTGGTTGCTCTGTGCAGGAGAATGGCCTGCGTCATCTGGAAAAGATTTTTCTTATCGAAGTCATTCGCCGTGAAAGAGTTGTCGCTCCCGTTAGCCCACAAGTGGTGCTGCAGGAGAGGGACATTCTGGTCTTTTCCGGTGACCTGTCAGCGATTGATCTGTTGGATCAATTTGCAGGCCTTGGTCATCCCGAGCACTTTGATCAGAGGGTACGAGACAATTTAGTTGAGGTTATTGTTTCTCCGAGTGCGAGTGTAGTGGGGCGAAGTATTAGAGCGGTAGATTTTCGTTCCAAATTTGACGCTGCGGTGGTGGCCGTGCGCCGGGGCAACGAGCGTTTGCAGGGCGGACTGGGCCAGCTCAAGTTAAAAGCCGGCGACGCATTGGTGCTTGCGATCGGTGGCGATTTTCGACGGCGCAATGATAAGGCGGCAGACTTTATTCTGGTCGGTGGCATTGACGCCAATCGTTCCCTCAGCCAGAGAGAAGAGATCACTATGTTTTGCAGTTTTGGGGTGGTAGTTGCTCTAGGTGCTACCGGCTTTGTACCCCTCATTAAGGGTTTAATTGTGTTGATGGCGATTATGCTGTTCACCCGCATACTGAGCCTGGACGATATTAAAGCCCGTTTTCCCTTTGAGCTTATAGTGGTCATTGCCGGAGCGCTGGGTCTATCTCAGGCCATGTTTGATACCGGATTAAGTCAGCAGATTGGGAAGTTTGCAGCGTTTCACCTGAATGGATTAAGCCCCTTGGGGGCCTTGATTGGTATCTTTGCCTTAACCTGGTTATTGACGGAGCTGGTGACCAACAATGCGGCCGCGGCGATTATGTTCCCCTTGGCCATGGCCCTTTCTTCCCAGTGGGGCCATCAATACCTACCTTTTGTGATGGCGGTTGCCTTTGGCGCCAGCGCCAGCTTTCTCTCCCCCTATGGCTATCAAACCAATTTAATGGTTTACAGTGCGGGTAACTACCGAATTGTCGACTATCTCAAGTTTGGTCTGCCGGTGATGGTGGTTTACGCGTCTATCGCGATTACCATGATTGTAGTTAATTACAAACTCTGAGCAGCATCCTTACGGATTTTTGATCCTGTTTTTTTGATACTCGATTCCTTAATATTCTGATTTTTTGACATTATCATCGGGACTATCCTGGCCACGCGTTTACGATTTTAGTCACTCGGAATCAAATTTATGGATGCCAGTAACGCCCACGGTGGCACATTGATAAGTCTTTACTCAGACAGTGAACACCTGTTGCTGGAAAAAGAATAAGCCAAATCAAATCGGTCCTGGGATCTGACTGGCAGGCAGATGCTTGATCTTGAGCTGTTACTTGTACCCACTGCAGCGCCAAATACACCGACGTGAAGCAAGCCGAGGGTTTAAAGCAGGTTCTCAATCATTATAATTCTGATGCCGCCTTTGGCGGCGCTCGTCGTGACGAGGGAAAGTCGCGGGCCAAAGAGCGCGTCTATTCGTTCCGCGACAAAAACCATCGCTGGGACCCTAAGAGTCAGCGTCCGGAGCTGTGCGATATATACAACAGCAACGTGGATCAAGGCGAGAGTATTCGTGTCTTCCCGCCGTCTAATTGGACGTAGTTGGATATCTGGCAGTATATCTATAATGAAAGCACTCAGATCCCACGTCTGTATTTCTCCAAAGAGCGACCTATGGTTGAATGCGACGGGGCCTTTATTATGGTGGACGATGAGCGCGTGCCACTGGAAAAGGGAGAGAAGCCGATGATGAAAAAGGTGCGTTTCGGCGTCCTGGACTGCTACCAATTGACCGGTTCGGTGGAGTCAGAAGCGGAAACCCTACCGGAGGTTATCTAGGAAATTTTGTTAACCAAGACTTCCGAGCGTCAGGGCCGGATGATCGATAGTGACTCAGCCGATTCTATGGAAAAGAAAAAAATGGAAGGCTACTTCTAAGTGGCGCTTATTCACAGGCCCGTTAATTCGGCATCACTCGAATGGCAACGTGATCAATGTTAACGCTATGTTCGTCCATGAGCTCTTCCTCGTCACGATAATTCAACGAGTAGGCTAACTACTAGCGAACAGTCTTAAGAATGATCTTTTTTTTTGAAGTGTCGACCGTTGAGCTTAATCGTCACCGTTGCATTACCCTATCACATTAAAAGCGCGGGATAACGTTACAACACACGGTTGGATCCCCGTTTGCAATAAAACCTTGAATATTTGTTCGCAGGCACTTGACCGAATTTCATTCTGAGACAGTTGCAAGAGTACTAGATAATAGCTGAATAGTTGCCGAGTTTCTAGGATATGGAAAGGCATCAGCGATGCAGTGGCCACTTTTGTAGGTATAACAACCGATTTGGCTAGTTCACTAGTAATAGCGATAGTGAATAATTAGTAGCGCTTATAAATTAAGGAGGGAATATGAAATTTACTCTGTGTACAGCTTTTCAAGCACCACTAGATATTGCCGCAATGGCAGTGGAAGCTGAGGAATGTGGGTATGATATCTTCGGCTTCCCCGACCATGTGTTGCATACCGAAGTCAGTAAAACCGGTTACTCTTACACAGACTCTGGCGAGCGTCCCTGGGATGCCAGTGCGCAATGGCCGGAAGCGCTGACCATGATGAGTTATATCGCCGCTCGAACTCGGACCATTGAGTTTATGACTGCGATTTATGTGTTACCAATGCGTAGTCCTTTCTTGGTATCACAGCAACTCAGTACGGTATCACAGCTGTCAAACCGTCGTATATGGTTTGGCATCGGTGTGGGTTGGTCTCAAGATGAGTTTGATTTGTTGCAGCAAAGCTTTAAAACTCGAGGAAAGCGCAGTGGTGAAATGGTAGAAATATTGCGCAAACTGTGGTCTGGCGAAATGGTTGAGCATCACGGGGAGCACTATGATTTCGATCGTTTAATTATGTTACCTAAACCGGCTGCGGCTATTCCAATTCTGTTAGGGGGTAGTGCTGATGTTGCTCTGCGCCGGACTGCACGGATTGGCGATGGCTGGATTGCACCGCCTTGGCCTTTTGAGAAATGCCTCGAATACGCGGACAAGCTGCGGGCCATGCTGAAAGAAGAGGGGCGTGAGAATGACCCGTTTGAAATTGTTTTAACCGTGTCTGATATTTCACAGCGAGATGATATACAAGCTGCAGAAGAGGTGGGTGCCACCAATATTATCTGCACTAATCCCTGGGCAATGAAAGCGCTTGTGCCGGGTGGCACGAAAGATAGCATCAGCTTGAAACTCAAGTTGGAGGCTATACGTGAATATGCTGAAACGGTAATTACGCCGTATAAAACCACAGTAATCTAAGAGAGAAGGGTCATGAAACTGTTTACGGTTAAAGAAGTAATGGACAAGGCCTGCAAGCAGACCGGACTATCTGATTATGGTGACGAATGGTTTGTTGAACACCTGCAGGTGCTGATTGACACTTGGCAGCACGAAGCTGAATTGAGTGAAGCTGGTATCCAAATGATAGAAGGCCGAATAGTTGAGATTCTCGCCAACCGCCTGCGCCTTCGTAAATACCAGCAACATCACCCTGAAATTCTTCAGCAGAAAATTGAAAAGCCCGTAGTGATTATTGGCCTGCCGCGAACTGGAACCACCAAATTGCAGCGGATGGTAAGCGCCAGCGGCGACTTTCATTACATACCTTTTTGGCAGTCCTGGCAGCCGGTACCCATGGAAACGGGCAGTGACGACGATAGCATTGACCCTCGCATCACCGCCGCTGAAAAATATTGTGAAGTGTTTGCTAAAAGCTCCCCAGAGTTGATAAAAATGCATGAGATCAGTCCGCATGAGGCCGAAGAAGAAGCCATGCTGATGCAGCATAGCTTTTTAACTAAGCAGTTATTTATGGATGCCAATATTCCCAGTTTTGTAGACTGGATCGATGCCCAGGATCTCACCCCGGTTTATCGGGAATTACGTGAGTGGATGCAGTTTTTGCAGTGGCAAAATGGTGGCCAACAAAAAAGCTGGCTGTTAAAAGCGGTTTATCACAACGAAGTATTGGATACCTTCCTTGACGTGTTCCCGGATGCGGTGCTTATTCACCCTCATCGCGAACCTAAGTCGTTAATAGGTTCGTGGTCGAGTTTGTCCTGTCAGTTTAGAACGGTTTATAGTGATCGCTGCGATAAAAAGTTGCTGGGGCCGGCTTGGCTGGCGTACTGGAGTAATATCATGTCCAGATATCTGGATATTCGCGCGACGCTGCCGGAAGGTAGAATCACAGATGTCAAATTCTCTGATATCTGTGAGGATATTGAACATGTGATTGCAGTTATTTATGACCTGGCGGACATGACATTAAGCAATGATGCCTTGGCCAATATGCGCCAATGGGAAGCTGAACATCAGCAACACAAACACGGCAAACACAATTATGCTTTAGAGGATTACGGCTTGTCAGATCAGGCAGTGGATCGTACATTTGCTCGTTATAGAAGTATGTTTTTTTAAAAAATGGAGGGATGATATGTTGATGGCTGATAAAACAGTGATTGTATTGGGCGCTTCGGCGGAAGGTGGCATTGGCTGGGTAACAGCGAAGATTCTTGCCGCTGAAGGCGCCAATGTTGTAGTTTCAGCTCGTAATAAAGAAAGCTTGATCGTTCTAGCTGAGCAGATCACTGGCCTGCCTGTAACATGTGATGCAACTGATCCCGGCTCAATAGCCGAGCTTTTCGATCAAGCCAAAAAAGCCTATGGCTCTGTTGATGCAGC
Organism: uncultured Porticoccaceae bacterium; assembly: GCA_965659315.1. Classification (GTDB taxonomy): domain Bacteria; phylum Pseudomonadota; class Gammaproteobacteria; order Pseudomonadales; family Porticoccaceae; genus HTCC2207. Next base: position 13,346 of record CBFHVP010000004.1, read on the forward strand.
GATTTATACGCCGGGGCAGGCGTGGTCGAAAATGATTGATGATATAACGCCTGAAGATTTACGCGAGGCAGCAGATTTACACTACCACGGCGCGGTATATTTCCTACAACAGGCAGCAAAGCATATGGTAAATGGTGGTGCGGTGACGCTAATGTCATCTATTACTGCGCAGCACTATTACCCCGGCACGGCATGCTATGCAGCAGCAAAAGGTGCGGTTGAGCACTTTGCTCGCTATGCTGCGGTAGAGTACGGCACCAGAAATATACGTGTTAACTGCATTCGGCCCACCTCTACGCGTACTCCGATGGTTGCAGAGGCGTTGAAACTTCCGGGCCTGGAAGAAGCAGGCACTAAAGAAATACCGTTGGGTCGTATTGGGGAGCCGGAAGATGTTGCTGAAGCGGCTGTTTGGCTGTCATCAGATAGAGCCTCGTTTATTACCGGGATTACCATACCGGTAGATGGTGGGAACCATCTGATGCGTATGCCGCAAGCCAGTGAACTGCCTAGCCCTGAAGAGTTGGCTGCTGCTTATGCTGATTCTAGTATTTGAGGCCAGTGTAGCGTTATTGACTACAGTAGTGCATTTACTATTTATAACGTGATGACTGAGTGCATTTTTGTCTTCCCCGAAAAATAATCAAGCTTCAGTTGGCGTGCTATTGGCTTGCTTGTTAGCCGGTGCCGCTTCGATGGATTATGTCCATCGACAGGTTATGGCTGTAGCTCTGCAGGGGGCAGGCGCCAGCCTGGCTATCGGTGACGCTGAGATGAGTTGGCTGCTGGCTATTTATGCGCTGACCTTTGTTGCGGGTTCAGTGGGGTTGACCTTTACTATTGAGCGCTATGGGCGGAGGCGTATGCTTTGTCTGGCCCTGCTCGGCCTGGGGTTGTTCTCGCTGCTAAGCGGTCTTGCGAACTCATACTGGCCGCTATTGCTCTGCAGGGCCCTAATGGGCTTATTTGCGGCGCTGCTGGCACCTGCAGCGCAGGCGATTATTGGCCACTACTTTCAAAATGAATTAAAAATTAGGGCTATTGGCTTGCTGACGGCTGCTGCCCCCTTTGGTTTGATCTTGGGTTTCGGTTTGTGGGGTTGGATCAGTAGCCAATTTGGCTGGCAATGGGCATTAGCATGTGCTGGCTTTCTGAGCTTGTTTTTTTGCCTATTATTGGCAAAAGTCCCGGCGGATGTGCCTGTCGCCCACTCTGCCGGCCGGAGCACATCGATGTACAAAAGCCTGCTAACAATTTTCGAGGTAAAGTCGTTCCGGTATGTTTCATTTGGTTTTGCGGCGGCCAGCGTAGGTTTAACCGCCAGTGTGCAGTGGGGTCCTACTATTTTGTTGCGCAATCACGGTTTGCCTTTGGAGTTAGTGGGTATTTATCTGGCACTTATTTTTGGTGTGGTTGGCACTGCAAGTGCGTTGTTGTCGGGGCAGCTGGCCTCAAGGTTGATGCAAAGATTGCCGCGCATACCTTTTTGGTTGTGTGTGGCGGCAACCTTGGTTTCTGCTCCCTTATATGGCCTAGCTTATTTGAGTGAAGATGCGATGCAAATGCTGGTGTTGTTGACGCTGGCAACATTGTTTGGTTTTCTCAGTGGTCCCCAGTTGCTAGTGGTTATTCAAAACGTAATTCCCAACCACTTTTCTGCACAGGCGCTGGGCTTGACCAGTGCGTGTTTTACTGGATTTTCAATGGGTATAACCCTACCTCTATTGGGTTATGTCAGCGATCTCTTAGCGGTTCCTTTCGGTGAGGATGGCCTACGCTATGCGATGGTGGTTGTGCCTTCATTTTTTTATGTCGTGGCATTGCTGTTTTATGGACTGGGCGCCCGACATTTCCAGGGAGATTCTCTCCGAAAAGCGGCAGTGTAATGTGGCCTTTAACATAGGGTGCGTTGATCTGAATTCAATGTCCGAATTGGTATTAATTTAGGCCGCTTATGGAGGTAAGGCATGTATTTCGGAGTGTTAATCTGTCTGTATTATGTTGCTAACAATAAACGTAATAAGCGCTCAGTTGACTGATGAGCATCAAGAATTAAGGAGGTGATATTATGCCAAAAATAGTGAACATTTTGAGTCGATTTACTCATGTATTATTGATGTTGTTAGTTTCCTTTTCCTTTCAGGCTCGATCGAACGCTGTGGAAGATATTGAAAAGATTGATCAATCCTGGGATGAAGTTATTGCCGCCCTGACGAAATCGGGCAACGTGATTCGAGATCAGCCGTTGTCAAACACGATAGTTAACCGCTTTGAGGGCTATCGCGCCGCTCTTGCCATTACATCGGTTGGTTATGCCAATCTGCTTTTTCCGCATCAGGATAGTCCCGAGTATATTCCGGATTTTGGACCGCTCGTGAATTACTGTGCACCGTCGCCAGATTATAAGTACGGCATTTTTCATCTGGACTCCAAGGCCACTTATCGCGTCAGGGGGCAGCGTGGTGATGCTGAGTTTATCGATTTACAGCAGCAAATTGGTTGGTATGGCCACACCAGTGACAAAGAACAAATAAAAACCATGGTTAACACTACTTTCATGGAAATTGACTCTGGTCTGGATGAGAGTGGTTACTATGAGTTTATTCTCAGCGTCGAAAGGCCAAAAGGCTACCAAGGACCTTGGTGGAAACTGGAAGAGGGGGTGAATGCGCTGTTTATTCGTGAATTTTATATCGACTATAACAGTAAACCCCGTTCGGCCACATTTCATATAGACCGTATCGACCAGCCAACTAATGCTAGCACTGTTGTTAACAATGCCGACGATGCGGTGTTTCGTCTGTCATCGTTAGCGCGTATGCACGACTATCTGAATCTTTGCCTTCGGCAGGGTAGTGCTTTTACTGAGGGCGATAATCGCTTTCGTGAAGAGCGCTATGACGAGGGTGCTGGGCAGCTCAATCAGCGATACTTTCAAGCCCGTTACAATGTAAGAACCGATGAAGCGTTGGTTGTTGAGTGGCAGGTGCCGAAGCAATGTAAATTTTGGAGCTTCGCTCTGTACAACGATTATTGGCAAGTACTGAATTACGGCAATCGTCAGACCCATTTGAATAGCAGTATGGTCGATGTGGATGAAAATAATGTGGCGAGGATCATTGTTTCCCATAAGGATCCTGGGGTACAAAACTGGATTGATTTAGATGGCCATTATACGGGAATTCTTTTGGGGCGAGCGAAAATATGCGGTGAGGCAACGGTTCCCAAATTGACTGCTATACCTTTTGCGTCGCTAGAACGCAAGGCGCTTGTCGGTATGAAATCGGTGACCGAAGATGAGCGCAAGCAACAACTGGTAATTCGACGTGAGCACTATTTGCATCGTTATTCTCGTTGAATGACTGATATTAGCTGTTGATCATTGCGCTGAAAATAGGATTTAGCCATTTGGGGTGTGAGTCAGGAATATACGAGAATTGACATAAATAGGAAGTTAAGATTCATCGGGAATCTGTATATAACACAGTTTAAAGTAATAACCGTCAGTGAATATTTGGACATTATCGTTAGAACATAATCAGTTAATGAAATAAATATAATCACCTGAGGTCGATGAAAATGAAGCGCCAAGCCCGGCCTTTATAACTTCGGTTTTGACTTGCGCTAATGCACTATCTGAGAATCTCTTGCGCTTGAAGAAATTATTATTCCAGCTCAAAAGCGTGTTGAGTTACTCCAAGATCTCCCTATGGTAGGTGGAACTGATCCAAAGCTTGTCTGGGAAATGTTGTAGTTGGTCGAATGTAAGGTTATGCCGCAACTTACGTAATGTAGCCGTGTGTTGACTATGGGCAAGTTAAGCCTTTTGGGTAATATATTTTCGATTCAATCCTCCGGAATAAGCGGAAGATTCGGTGAAAAATGCTTTGATGAAAAACTATCTTTTTTTGAAGATGATGTTCGAATTTTTTAGTCAAGTTAAATTTTATATGAGAGCGTGTTTATGAATGATATGTTACCCGTTATAGCAATCCTAGGGGGTACTGGTGATCTGGGTACAGGATTGGCCCGCCGATGGGTTCAGGCGGGCTATGAAGTGATTATTGGCTCGCGAACGCAAGATAAGGCCGAGATCGCCGTGAGTAATCTGCGGAAGATTATGTCCGAGCGCGGAACCGAGTCCATTATCGTAACGGCAATGGAGAATATTGAAGCTGCAAGGGCGGCAGATATCATTGCTATGACAGTCCCTTTTAGCCATCAATCAAGCATCCTTAAGGGCGTAAAGCATGAGTTGGAAGGAAAGATTTTGATTGATGTCACAGTCCCACTCGTACCGCCTAAAGTCGCTCGCGTACAGTTGCCTGAGCAAGGGTCTGCTGGACAAATTGCTCAAGAGTTATTAGGAGAGAGTGTTAAAGTGGTGTGTGCCTTCCAAAATGTAGCGGCCCATCACTTACAAGAAGGGCAGGGTTTAGATTGTGATGTGCTGGTCTGCGGCAACAATAAAGATGCGCGAGCAGAGGTTATTAAACTTGTGGAAGCTGCAGGCATGCGAGGGCTCCATGCAGGAAGCATTGCTAATTCAGCTGCTGTAGAAGCGATGACCTCTGTATTGATTTTCTTGAATAAACAGTATAAGTGTCATGCTGGTGTGCGTATTACTGGTCTGAATTGGCCAGAGCTTGATTGATGTGGGCTCTAGTGCCGGTCAAAAACCTACTTCAAGCTAAGCAGCGGCTGTCAGGTGTATTGTCGCCAGACCAACGGCGTAAGCTGTTTAGAGCGATGTTGGAAGACGTATTGACGGTGCTTGGCAATCATCCTCAATTAGATGATGTGCTCTTGGTATCCGATGACCCCACCGCCCAGTTACTGGCGAAATACCATCGCGTTGCCTACCTACCCGAGTCACAGCTGAATGTCCGTGGCTTGAATGACGTAGTGCAGACTGCGGTGGATTACTTGGGCACTCTTGGCGTGAGTGAGGTCATGGTGGTTCACGGCGACTTGCCAATGATCGACGGGAAAGAAGTCAGCCGACTAATCTATGCGCACAGTAAAGGTGATCCGTCCACTGTAACATTGGTTCCCGATAGGCGAGGTCAAGGAAGTAACTGCATAATTTGCAGACCTGGTAGCGGCTTTCGTTTCTGTTATGGTGAAAAAAGCCTAGTTTTACACCGTAAAGCCGCGGCAGCTATTGGTGCGAGCTTCAACAGTGTTGTGTTAACGGGGATCGGGTGTGATATCGACTGGCCGGAAGATCTACTTCATTTAGTAGAGCAAGGCAGACAAAGTAGGGCCGAAAATACTGTGCGCTATTTACAAGAGGGCGGTCTCATGGAGGAACTAAAGCCATGAAATTGACGGCTGCTTCAGTAGGCGATGCGAATGCTCGGCCTAGACTTGCGTCGAGGATTCGATGATGAGAGACAAAGGTCAATCAGTACTTGATGCCAGTGGACTGCCTTGTCATCGGGAGTGCCTGGAACTGGCAACTACTACCGATACTGCGGATCTTATGGCTGAGGCCCGCGGGCTACGTGATAGCGGTTTTAGAAATTTAGTCACCTACTCCCGTAAGGTTTTTGTTCCACTGACACATCTTTGTCGTGATGTTTGCCATTACTGCACCTTTGCTCAGACACCTAAGCGGGTAGAGTCCGCCTATATGTCCGTGGAAGATGTATTGGCATCTGTCCGTCAGGCGGTGAAGTTGGGTTGTAAGGAAGCGCTGCTTACTCTCGGTGAGCGCCCTGAACTGCGTTACCAGGCCGCCCGCGATACACTGGCGGAGTTGGGATTTTCTACGACGCTGGAATATGTTGCTCATGTGGCCCAGCGGGTGTTTGAGGAAACTCGCGTACTGCCTCATATTAATGCCGGTTGCATGTCGCAGAAAGAGCTGAAGCTGCTGCGCCCTGTCTCTGCCTCTATAGGCATTATGTTGGAATCAGTTTCAGTGCGCCTATGTGAGAAGGGTATGCCTCACTATGGTTCGCCCGATAAGGCGCCCGCCCGGCGGACCCTGCGTCTGGCTGGCGAGATGTCTGTGCCTTTTACCACGGGCATTTTGATTGGTATCGGTGAAACTCGTCGCGAGCGAATCGAGTCTCTGTTGGCTATTCGTGATCTGCACCAGCAGTACGGACACATCCAAGAAGTGATTATACAGAACTTTCGCGCTAAACCCGGCACTAGGATGGCCAACGCGCCGGAGCCAGATCTGGAAGATTTGCTCTGGACTCTGGCTGTGGCGCGTTTAATTTTTGGCGCAAAGATGAGCATTCAGGCACCTCCTAATCTCAGCCCCGGGGTATTGCCGCAACTACTGAATGCCGGCATTAACGACTGGGGTGGCGTGTCACCTCTCACCCCGGATTTTGTCAACCCTGAAGCTCCCTGGCCTCATTTGGATCAGTTGGCGCGAGAAACTGCGAGTGCAGGAAAATACCTGCAAGAGCGCCTGACGATCTACCCTGACTATGCGCTGGAAGGTGAGCGGTGGTTGGACCCGAAGCTGCGCACACCAGTTTTGCAGATGATTGATAGCGAGGGCTATCCTCGTACCGATGATTGGGTTGCCGGGCAGGATCAGACACCACCGCGGGAATTGCTGGATGCTATTCAGCAGCCGGTGGACACTCACACGGTTTCCAACGAGCTCAAACGGTTGGTAAAAAAGGCCAGCGCTGGTGAGCGGTTAGCAGAAGCCGAAGTGGTACGTTTGTTTGAGGCCCGTGGTCCTGAGTTTAGCTATGTGTGCCAAGAGGCCGACCGGCTGCGGCGTCAGGTCAATGGCGACAGTGTTGCCTATGTGGTCAATCGCAACATCAACTATACCAATGTTTGCTACTTTAAATGCCAGTTCTGTGCCTTTTCCAAAGGAAAGTTGAGTGAAAACCTGCGCGGCCGGCCCTATGACCTAAATCGGAAAGAGATCGCGCGTCGTACTACTGAAGCCTGGGCACGGGGGGCTACCGAGGTATGCATGCAGGGGGGCATTCATCCCAACTATACGGGAAAAACATATCTCGAGATTATTAGCGTTGTTCGTAGCGCGACGCCCGAGATGCATATCCATGCCTTTTCACCACTGGAAGTTTGGCAGGGAGCGGAGACCCTGGGGCTTAACGTCGAAGACTACTTACGCCAGCTTAAGGCTGCCGGTCTTAATAGCCTGCCGGGCACGGCTGCAGAAATTCTCGACGATGAAGTGCGTAAGCAAATCTGTTGCGACAAGATCAATACCCGTCAATGGTTCGGGGTGATTGATACTGCCCATCGGGTGGGTTTGAAAACCACTGCCACCATTATGTTCGGCCACATGGAACGCCCGATTCACTGGTCCCGTCACCTGCTAGCGGTTCGGGACCAGCAAGCACTTACCGGTGGTTTTACTGAGCTGGTGCCGCTGCCTTTTGTGGCAATGGAATCACCTATGTACTTAAAGGGTAAGTCCAGAAAGGGCCCAACTTTTCGTGAGTCGGTATTGATGCACGCTGTGGCGAGGATTGTGCTCCACACCCAGATCCACAATATTCAGGCGTCATGGGTCAAGCTGGGAGAGCAGGGGGTGGTGGCTGCTATGTCCGCCGGCGCAAATGATTTGGGCGGCACCCTGATGAACGAGACTATCACCCGAGCTGCCGGTGCAAACCACGGTCAGGAAAAACTGCGAGTAGAGTTGGAACGTCTGATACGTAAAGCCGCTAGAGTTCCACGTCAGCGCAACACCCTTTATGGTGACGTTTCGGATGAGCGTCGTCGAGCTTCCGACATGACTAGACCTCTACTGGATGTGATTAATACTCCGGTATCCAAAGCAAGGCTTAGAGCTGAGGAAGGCACTCGCTACGGTTAGACCCTGGATTCTGACAACCGAATAATACCTATGCCTGTATTGGTTGACAGGGTAACGTGGTCTTCGACCAATTCGATTACTTTAGTAATAGAGGGGTAGTTCTCATGCGAGGATTTCGTTACGAAAAGGCGTTGTCAGTTAAGAGAGCAATAACGGGAGTTTGTAATTGTTCCCCTAATTTAGCAATCAATGATTGTTTACGTTTGATTTTATTTTTGTTGCTTTGCTATTAACTGTGACTTTGTTGTTTCTAGCCTTTGGGCGGTTCTCCGCTGACACAGTATTCTTGACTGCTCTCGGGACATTGCTGGTTAGCGGCATCCTAACGCCTAACGAAGCGCTGGTCGGCAGAAACAAGCTCATCAATACAGACAAACTCTAATGTGGACTGGTGTGGGGACGGTTATTTAGGCTACCCCTAGTATGAAAATCCCAATTAATTGGCGTGGCTTTTGTCAGTAATCTGGGGGGAGGGATACTTCCCCCCCCCCTTTTTTTTTCTACTGAATGAGTGTTAGAAACGATAAATGCCTTCGAGAGTAATTGTGCGCGGAGCCTCTGATAGTATAAAGCGACCACCGGTTACTGAGGGTACATCATTACCGTAGTGGAATGTTTCCTCATCTGTGAGGTTGCTACCCAATACAGAAACGGACCAGGTGTCATCCGTGCTGTTTAAAGCAACGCGAAGGTTATATTTTGCGTAGGCATCCTGGGTTAGTATTGGATCGACATCCTGCGAAACTCTGAATTCATCTTCATAGTTCATCGACAGAATAACATTGAGTTCCATTGCGTCAGCTAGCGGATGCACCCAGTCAGCGTTGAGGTTAAAAGAAAATTCAGGTGTGTTTGCATTGCTTTCACCACTTAAATCAACGGAGCAAGCGCCAGTGCCAGTGTAGGCAGTTGTTTCATAGACGTTACAAGGTCCATTTAAGAAATCTTCAAATTCGAAGTCCAGATATGCGCCACCACCACTTAGGGTAAGTTTTTCATTGGCTCTCCAGCGAAAATCTACTTCAAGACCTTGCAGCGTCGCATTAGCCGCATTATCTACAACAAAGGCAAAACCACCGTTGAAGGCTGAGAATTGAAGGTCCTCATATTCAGTGTGGAAAATGGCGGCATTGACTTCTGCTGCACCGTCTAGCAATGTTGTTTTAGTACCAATTTCATATGTCGTAGCTTTTTCTTCATCGAACTCAAAATCGGAGGTCGCGGAGTTAGCCATACGGGCATCAAAACCGCCTGATTTATAACCAATGCTGGTGCTAGCATATAAGAGAACATCCTCATTCAAATCCCACTGGACATTAATAGAAGGTGACCAGTTTTCCTGTGTGCGAGAACCATTACTTGTCGATTCGTCAAAGTTGAAAGCGGCGGCTGTCGCAGCAGCACCAGCTTCGGTAATAACATCAGCAAGTCTGCTGCCCGCTGCGAGATCGTTAAATGAGTAAATCTGTGTTGCGTCTTTCTCTTCTTTCCCATAACGGAGACCGAAAGTGGTTCTAACGCTATCGCTAATATTCCAGGTAGCCTGAGAAAACGCCGCTAAAGTATCACTCTCCTGATCAAAATCAGTACCAATGCTGACATTGTTGGGGACCGTTCCACCCAAAGTATTAACCGCATGAACGTTAATTCCTTCATCAAACTTCAGTTCATTGGTTGCATAATAAAGACCTGCTAACCAGTCTATAGTACCTCCTGTGGGAGATACAATACGCACCTCTTGGCTGAATTGCTCAAAATCTAGGAGTTGAGTACCGTTAGTACCCTGCGGAACACGATGTTGGCCAACGTTCATCTCTTCGAGTTCAGAGGTTAAATACCCTGAAATCGCGGTAAAGGAATAGCCGTCAATATCGTAGTCAAATCGCAATGTAGTGAGGCCTGTATCCAGTTCTGAAAACTCTTCGACATCAAAGCCCGGTGTGCCATCTACATTGGTGACCCCCCGAGAGTAATTATAATCGCAGTCACTAAAACCACATCGGGAGTCCCCTACCGTGCCATCTGTATTAATAGTCTCGTCATGCATTACTTCAAAGGGTTTCCCATCTCCTTCGAAGCTATATTGTTCATGGGATAAATAGGCCGCTAAATTGTCTGTTGGGGCCCATTCAAATGACAGGCGGAAGTTGGTGGATTCGCTATCTTGGTCATCAGTACCCCTGACCACATTTTCTACAAAACCACCTGTATCATTGACATCAAATGCCAGGCGTGCTGAAAGATTGTTTGAAAGTGCACCACTCACAAAACCAGACAGACCTGTACTTTCATATTCAGTTTCATACTTAACTTTAATTTGGGCTTCAAATTCCTCTGTTGGTTTGCGAGGCGTTACATTGACAGCCCCAGCGATGGTGTTTTTACCAAACAAGGTTGCTTGGGGGCCACGAAGAACCTCTACGGAACCAACATCCAAAAATGCCGATCGAATCTGGTCACCTCGGGGTAAATGAACACCGTTGGAGAACATTCCGACCGATTGATCAAAGCCCTGGTTGCCTCCTGAAGCGATACCACGAATGGAAATTCGGTCGCCAATTTGCTCCTGAACAACCGTAAAGTTTGGCAGGGTAGCGCTGAGTTGTTCAACGGTAATCAGTCCAGCTTTTTCAAGTGCTTCTCCGCTGACAGAAACTATGGAAATGGGGATATCTTGTAGTGATTCAGCGCGTTTCTGGGCGGTGACAATAACCTCTTCCAGATTGAGGTTCTCTGCCAGAATAGGAGTAGCTAGGCTGCCGGTTGCTACAGTCAGGGCAAGGGCCAAAGATTTGTAGTTAGTATTCATTTTTCTATCCTCTTTTTCATGGTGACATGATATTTATTGTAATTCGAGTTAATCACTTTTTATTTTTAAAACATATGTGATTGATCTTTAAAAACATCCGTGATTGTTTGTATTGTATATGCGGTGATTTTTTTTTACAACTGGCCTATTTTCTAGTGGTTGGGACGTCTTTAAATGGAGGATTTTAAAAGTATCTAAGAATACAGTTGAAGTCTGTAATGTTATGTCTTTTGATTATTTCTGAATTTGTTGGAGTTCCTAAACTATTGTTAGATATAACTCACTGTCGATAAAAATTTCGATAAAGCTGTTGGTACCGCAAACTTCATGGGCCTGTTCTCGATCTCGTCTGAACGGGGAGATATAGCAACTCTGGTTATTGGCAGCCCGCCATCCACCAGTCAATCGCTGCGGTTTTATGGCGCTGCTTGGGTAGGGCAAAATAAAAGGTTCGTTTCATATCACGCTTGGGCAGTTTTAATGGCACCAGATCGCCAGCCTTAAAGTTATTTTGCAGGACTATCTTAGAGAGACAGCCAATGCCTAATCCGGCTTCTACGGCTTTTTTAATCGCTTCGTTGTGCTTGAATTCGAGGTAGATCTCTATGTCGGGTATGAGTCCGGTCATGGCGCGAGCAAAGGTCTGACGGGCGCCAGATTCTGGCTCGCGAAGTATCCACCGGGCCTGTTTAATATCCTTATCACTGAGGTTTGTCTTTTTCGCCAGTGGGTGCTTGGGGCTGCAAAAAACCACCAATCGATCTTCACGCCATGGGATGAGTTCTAACCCCTGATCTTTTATCTCGCCCTCAATCATGCCGATATCAACTTCAAAATTAAGCACCTGAGCAGCAATATCGGCACTATTGGCCACATTAATATCGACCTTAGCCTCTGGGTGCTCGGCCAGATATCTGGCCAAATAGGTAACGGCTAAATGATTGCCAATGGTAAAGCTAGCGCCGACTTTTATATGGCCTATATCGCCGTGGCCCTGCAGTGACTGCTCAAATTCGAGCGCATGGTCGGCGAGTAAGATAGCTTTGCTACGCAGAGTTTTCCCTATTTCATTGAGTTCGAGTCTATTGCCCACGCGATTAAATAAACTGATATTGTAGGCGTGCTGAAGATTTTGCAGCGCAGCACTGGCGGCGGACTGGGACATATGCAGCCGCTCCGCTGCCTTGGAGATATTTTGATATCTGGCAATGGTAAGAAAAATCTCTAGCTGTCTGAGGCTGTACTTCATTGGGTGGGTCTACATAATATTAAATAATAGTGTATCGATTAAATCGATTGAGGAATCCATAATATCCTATTTTACACGTATATGAAATGGGCATACTATCGCATTTTCTAGTGGCTAAATGATTAAACGTGAGTAAAAAAAGTAACCTGAGTGGAATAGCAATATGGCAGAGCAAAAGGCAACAAATGTAACCTGGCACGATGGCGAGATTTCCCGGCAAGATCGCAATCAATTACTTGGGCAGCAGGGGGCAACACTTTGGTTTACCGGCCTGTCGGGCAGTGGTAAGAGCACGATAGCTGTAGCGCTTGAGCAGGCACTGTTTCAGCGCAGCAAGCTGAGTTATCGCTTGGACGGTGACAATATTCGTCTGGGGATTAACAAGAACCTGGGTTTTTCTGCGGATGACCGCAGCGAGAATATTCGTCGCATTGGTGAAATTGCCAAGCTATTTGCCGACTCTAGCATTATCGCTCTGTCGAGTTTTATTAGCCCTTATCGTGCTGACCGAGACAGGGTGCGGGAGTTACATACGGAATCAAACTTTGCCTTTATCGAAGTCTTTGTCGATTGCTCACTGGCTGAGGCAGAAGCGCGAGACCCTAAAGGTCTGTATAAAAAGGCGCGGGCAGGTGAGATTAAGAACTTTACCGGTATCGACGCCCCCTATGAGGCGCCAACTCAGGCAGAGATTCATCTACATACCGACAAAATGACCCTTGAAGAAGGGGTAGATGTGATTATGGCCTACCTTGAACAGCATGGCTTTATCGGAAGCTACCAATAGTAATTCTAATTTCCTAAACCACACAGGCGGAGACATCCCTTTGATCAAGCCACATGCCTCAGAAACCTTAAACCCCCTTTTTGTGCAGGATAAACAGGTACAGCAACAGCTAGTCACCGAGGCAGAGTCTCTGCCTTCCCTGATACTTAACTCTGCCGCTGCCGCCAATGCTGTGATGCTGGGCGCTGGTTATTTTAACCCGTTGACAGGTTACATGAATTTGGCGGATGCACTGAGCATTGCCGAGACATTGCATACTGCCGAGGGGCTGTTTTGGCCAGTACCTGTGCTTAACTTGGTAGAGGATGTGTCTGCCATTGAAGGTGCTAGTCGTATTGCGTTACGCGATCCCAATACCGAGGGCCATCCAGTGATGGCGATTATGGATGTGGCCACGATTGAAGCTGTGTCCGATGCGCAAATTGAGACCATGGCTCAAGAAATTTTTGGTACCTTGGATGCTGAGCATCCTGGCGTAGGTACCTTTACTAACCTGGGACGCAATATTGTCTCTGGTGATATTCAGGTGTTAAGTCTGAGTTACTTCCAAGCTGATTTCCCCGATACTTTCCGCACTGCCGTTGAAATTCGCGAAGAGATTACCCAGCGCGGTTGGCAGAAAGTGGTGGCGTTCCAAACTAGAAATCCAATGCACAGAGCCCATGAGGAGCTATGCCGTATGGCCATGGAGCGTTTAGATGCCGATGGTATTGTGGTACATATGTTACTGGGCAAGCTTAAAAAGGGTGATATTCCCGCCTCTGTGCGCGATGACTGTATTCGCAAGATGGTTGAACTGTACTTCCCACAGAACTCGGTGATGGTCACCGGCTATGGTTTTGATATGCTCTATGCAGGCCCCCGTGAGGCTGTACTGCATGCGGTATTTCGTCAGAATATGGGTTGTACCCATTTGATTGTGGGTCGCGATCACGCTGGTGTGGGCGATTACTACGGTGCCTTTGATGCCCAGACTATCTTTGCTGACAGAGTGCCTGTTGGCTCATTGGAGATCGAAATATTTAATGCCGATCACACTGCCTATTCGACTAAATTGGGGCGCGTGGTGATGATGAATGAAGCGGAAGATCACAGCAAAGAAGACTTTATTTTGCTGTCTGGTACCAAGGTGCGTCAGATGCTAGGTGATGGAATTGCACTGCCGCCAGAGTTTGCACGACCCGAGGTGGCTAAGATATTGATGGATTATTATCAGCTAGAGGATGCATAAGGGCTAAGGTTGTTAATCTAAGCAGGCGCCCAAGAGAGATTGTATGGCTGACTATGATGTATTTAATGGCGACGCGGACGGCATCTGTGCTCTGGTGCAGTTGCGCCTTACCGAACCCCGTGCGGCGCAGTTAGTCACTGGTGTTAAGCGTGATATCAGCCTACTTAAGCAGGTCGATGCCGAGGACGGCGATCGCGTTACCATTCTCGATATCTCTATGGATAAAAACCGTGATGATCTGCAGCGCGTCTTAGCTGCAGGTGCTGATGTGTTTTATGTCGACCACCACTTTGCCGGTCAGGTACCGTCGTCGTCGCGGCTTAAGTCGTTAATTAATGAAGCGCCAGATGTCTGTACAAGCTTGCTGATTAATCATTATTTGCGTGGCGCCTTCACAGCCTGGGGCGTAGTGGGTGCGTTTGGTGACAATCTTGCAAAGAGTGCTGCTGGGCTGGCTAAGAATCTGGATATTAGTGCCGAGCAGCTGTCTTTACTGGAAAAGCTGGGTATCTATATTAACTACAATGGCTATGGTGCGGACCTAGACGAGCTGCATTTTCGCCCCGCCGAGCTGTACAGTTTACTCAGCTATTTCGCGAATCCCTTAGACTTTATAACGGCTGGTGGTAAGACATTTGAACAGCTTGAAACTGGCTATCATCAGGATCTGAGTGCAGCACAGTCAACACAAGCGCTACATGCCAGTGAGTCAATTGCAGTATTTTCCCTGCCAGATCAATCCTGGGCTCGCCGTGTTAGTGGTGTGTATAGCAATCATCTGACCAATCAAAATCCGGATCGCGCCCATGCTGTGTTAACCGCGAAGGCCAATGGTAATTATCTGGTCAGTGTGCGCGCGCCTTTAAATAATAAGCAGGGCGCCGCGGCGCTGTGTATGCAATTTCCCTCTGGTGGTGGCCGCGAGGCTGCTGCTGGTATTAATGATTTACCCGCCGCTATGCTGGATCAGTTTATCGCCGCATTTACGCAGTCTTACCGAGGTAGCTAGCCGTGTCCGATTTACGTCTATTTTCAATTTTAGGTATTCAGCAAATCGCCACTAGTTCAGTAGACACTTCTCAGTCTCACTTTCAAACCGTCGCTAGAACTCTCTCGGCGACAACAAGTTGTTGGCTGAGAGCAGCGTGCGTAGTTCAATAGAAGATGCCACTCAAGGTATACCGAAGGTAATCGACAAACTGTTTGCCTGCGAAGATTTCGT
>CBFHVP010000004.1:28520-38892 GCA_965659315.1 uncultured Porticoccaceae bacterium
CGTTAATAGAGGAGGCATGCCGATGAGTCAATCAAATACGTTACCCCTAAATGGTCTGCAGGTACTCGATCTCTGCGATCGTATTGGACAAAGCTGTGGACGTTTTCTTGCTGATTTAGGTGCTGAAGTTATTTTGATCGAGCCTGAAAAGGGAATGTGCAGTCGGACCTATCAACCGCTGATTGACGGAAAGAGTTTGCACTTTGAAGTTCGCAATGCGAACAAGAAAAGTGTGACCATCGATCTGACGCTAGAAGAGGGGCGGCAGCAGTTTTTGGCATTGGTTGAAGCCTGTGATCTGTTACTAGATGGATCGGAGCAGGGACAAATGGAGAGCGTTAATTTGTCCCATGCATTGCTCCGAAAATATAAACCTGATTTATTGATCCTGTCTATTACTGATTTTGGATTACAGGGGCCCTATAAAGATTTTGTTGGATCTGAAGCGGTGCATTCGGCTATGGGAGGAATGCTTTGCCGTTCTGGTATTGCTGGTCATGAACCGCTATTGCCTCCCGGGCAGATGGCTTATGAAACGGCTGCAATACAAGCGGTTTGGGTTGCTTTGCTGTCTATTTGGCAGCGGCAGCATACGGGGCAGGGAGATTTGTTGGACTTCTCCATCAATGATTGTGTGGCTCAAATCCTTGACCCAGGGGTTGGGGCTACGGGAAGTGGTGCGGCTGGTCGAACTGCGGTTGAAGTGGCAGAATATGGCCGGCCAACAGTTACAGAGGTGCCCGGTAAAATGCCCTCTCTGGCATTATTGTATCCGGTATTTAAATGTGCTGATGGGTATGTGCGTATTTGTGTGCTTAATCCTCGCCAGTGGAATGCTATGTCAGAATGGTTGGGCGATGATCATCCATTCCAAGATCCTAAGTATGCTGAAACTCGTGTACGCTTAATTGTAATTGGAAAAATAAATACCATTATTGCGGAGCAATTTAAATTATTTACACGCGAAGAGCTCGTGGTTCAAGGACGTCAGCGTGGTATTCCTATTGCTTCGATTGCGCACTCTGCAGAGGTTTTAGGCGATGGGCATTATGATGCTAGAGAGTTTTATCATCATCTTGATGTCCTATCAGATAAGGCCAAAATGCCAGCAGGTTATTTGCGTATGGATGGAGAGCGTATTGGTATTCGCTCCGCGTCACCAGTTATAGGGCAGAGTAATCAACTTCTGCAGGAAGAATACCGGCTGAACGTGGTTAGCTACGGTTCTGAACCGGTGACACGAAGACCGCTACAAGGTGTGGTGGTTCTTGATTTAGGCGTTATTGTTGCGGGGGCAGAATTAGGGCGACTGTTTGCTGATCAAGGTGCAACGGTGATAAAGCTAGAAAATAGCGCGTTCGGTGATGGCCTCAGGACATCGTTTGATGGCAACCGGGTGCCGATTCCCTTTATGCAGGGCAGCCGCGGCAAGCGTTCGATGGGATTAAATTTACGTTGTAAAAAAGGGCTTGAATTATTTTACGACTTGGTCAAAAAAGCCGATGTTGTTGTTTCAAATTTTAAACCAGGTACAACCCAATCTCTGGGTATTGATTATGCAACCCTGAATGAGATTAACCCGGGAATCATTTGCGCAGAGAGTAGTGCCATGGGCAGTGTTGGCCCCTTGGCTAAAACTTTGGGGTATGGCCCGTTGGTTCGTGCCAATACCTCTCTGTCCTGGTTTTGGCGTTACCCGGATCTGGAAACGGGCTTTGGAGATAGTATCACAATCTTTCCTGATCACTTTGCTGCGCGAGTGAGTGCTGCGGCTATTTTAGCCAAATTGATTCAGAGGCAGAAGACAGGTGTAGGTGGAGAGATTGATGTTTCTCAGGCTGAATGCATTATCAATATGCTGGCAACGGAGTTCTTACGAGAGTCTGTTGAACCCGGTAGTATGACGGCGAAAGGTAACCGCAATGAATTTGATGCACCTAATTCTCTATTCCAGTGCAAGGGTAAAGATCAGTGGTGTGCGGTCTCAGTCAACTCTGATGAGCAGTGGTTAGGTTTGTGTCGGGCAATGCAGCGGTCTGATTTAGCCAATGATAACAACTATGTATCAGCTGAACTGCGTTTGCACCATCGTGATAACCTGGAAGCGTTAGTCGCTACTTGGTGTAGGGGAAAAAGTAACTACCACATAATGCAGTTATGCCAGGCGCAAGGCGTACCGGCAGGTAATATGTTGCGTCTGCCAGAATTCTTAAACAATAAGCATTACCACGCACGAAAGTTTTTCCGCAGTATCTACCAGCCGACGGTGGGGCGCACACTGAAAACCGAAAATTCGCCGGTGGGTTTTTGTGAAACTCTACCAGAGCCTGAAATAGTGCGGGCGCCCTCTATGGCGGAGCATACACGGGAGATTGCCCAAGAAGTACTGGGCTTGATGATCCAAGAGGTTGATAGCCTTATTAAGGAGGAGGTACTTGAGGTTGGTTTGCCTGCCGAAACCGGGGCTTTTAAGCAGCAGGTAAAAACCAAGTTGATTTCTACAGCCGTTAATATTTTGCTGAAGTATCAGGGCTTGAAAAGTAGGTTGGTTTAACAAACGGTTCATGCCGAACCTTGTAGATATCTCAGTAAAATTATAAAGGCTATCTGTCAGCGGTCAGTATTTATTCCGCACTGGTCGAGAGTCGAATCCGGCGCAAGTAATCGGGCTGATGCCCCGCAGGGCAATTTTGATGGCGTAAACATTCATAATGGGGTCTCCTTACAGAGGTGCAAAACCTGAGGATTCGCCATTCGAGAGGAGTGGAAAAGGCACAATTAATAATCAAGCGTCTCACTCAACCTCTCGGTGGAAGCCAGATACTCTTCCATCATCCCCTGCATTACCTGACGTACCGACTGTTCCTGCTTCAACGCACCAATTACCTGACCGGCCGGGTAGGTCACCATCTCTTCAACGTTAAATTTTTCAAAACGGCTCATCGCCTCTTGAGTCAGCAACGATTGCAGCGGGAAAGCAAGCGCTTCGGGAGCGCCGCGCGCATCCCAGGCATCGGTAAATGCGCTTCGCATCATGCGCGCCGGTTTACCCGTGAGACAGCGCGAACGCAGAGTATCTTCGGACGCACAGCGCACAATTTTCTCCCGTTGTATCTGCGAGAGCTCGCTTTCGGAGGTTGGTAGCCACACAGAGCCTGTCCACACACCCTCCGCCCCCAGAGCCAAGGCTGCGGCAATCTGCCGTCCCGAGGCGATACCACCAGCCGCCAATACGGGTAGCGGGGCCACTGCATCGACAACCTGTGGTGTCAACACCATCGTCGAGATATCCCCTGTGTGCCCGGCTGCCTCGCTACCCACAGCAATGACCATATCGACACCAGCCTCTTTATGCTGGACAGCATGCTTAACCTTTCCGGCCATGGCAGCGGTCTTGACACCAGCCTCACAGCACATTTTCATTACCCGCTCCGGCGGTATCCCTAGAGCATTAACGTACAACGTGATCTTCTTGTGTTTGAGCGACTGGGCTAGCATTTCATAGGGGCGATCTCCAATAATGCCCATCTGATCAGCGTGGGCAAAGTGGCCCTGATGATCCGCAGGCAGTTCGGGGGTATTGGTCTGCTCTAGAAGTGAATCGACAAAATCCCGCTGCTTTTCTGGAATCATGCCCTGAAGCTTGTCAATGTCGCACTCCTCCACACGTTTCTGGGGTATTAACAAGTCGACACCATAGTGTTTGTCACCAATTCTTTCGTCGATCCACTGCAGCTCCGCTTCCAACTGCTCTGGACTAAAGCCCGCAATTCCCAAGACACCAAAACCTCCAGCCTTAGAGATCTCCACCACCACGTCACGGCAGTGACTGAAGGCAAATACAGGAATATCGATATTAAGCAGCTTGCACAAGTCGGTTTTCATTACTATTTCTCCTTATTAAATACATTCATGTTTGTTTGTAATTAAAATCAAGCAGGCGATTGTTAACGTGGTAGGCCGAGGCCCCGCTGAGCAATCAAATTGCGTTGAATCTCATTAGTGCCACCACCGACCACCATAGTGATCGAATGCCTCAGCATCTGCTCCAGCCCACCGGGAGAAGCACCTTGGCTGCCTCTTCCAAAATGGCGCTCGTGCCGAGTATATCCAATGCCGCCTCACCCAAGCGCTCCATCAGCTACTTATTAAAAACACCGCCTATTGGGGCCTCGTGAACCGGTACCTGCCCAGCCTCGGCAATCTTGGTGGCTTGAGTGATCAGCTATCGCGCCACCTCGATCTCAGCAGCCAACAGACCAATGCTATTCCGCGCCGCATTGTCTTTCGCCACCCCATGGGAGTCCTTACGCTCGGCCTCCAATAGATAATTGAAGTCACTATTACTGGGCAGCAGAGGCTTTTTGGTATTCCCGCAAAGCTTCCTGAATGAGCAGTTCCAGGAGGTTCTTGATGCGAGTTTGTTTTTTATTGGTGATTTTACTAATAGCCATACCTTGGAGGGTATAAAAGAACAAGTCTGTCAATATGTCCTGAGTAGCTTCAATACCAGACCATACTGGGAACAGGGCGCGAATCGAATCTGTGATCCGACGGTTAAACTCTTTCTGAGCAGGACTCATCACTTTATCGAGCTCTGCATCGGTCCGTGCCGCAATTAATAGCTCTTGAAAAGCAATATAGCTGGGCAGGTGGAAGAACGTCCAAAGTGCATTAATCGTTAGGCGCAGATTTTCTTCGGTAACTGCCATACCAGCTTCTTCCTGAGCGGCTTCTGAAATAAGCCGGGTAAATTCTTTCAGGCGCTTGTCGGTCAAGTAGGTAACGGATGCTTTGATGATATCGAAGCGATCGGTAAAGTGATGCATCATGGCGCCGCGCGATACGCCTGCTTCTTCTGCAATTCTAGTGACGGTCGTATTAGTGTAACCAATTTTGACGAAGCACTGAATGGTCGCTTCCATAACGGTGGTTCGCGTCTTTTCACTTTTCTCAGATTGCCAAGTACTGTCAGTTCTTCTCTTTTGTACCATGATATTTATAAACCTTAGCTTTAAAGGAGCTTTAAGCGCGAAGGCTAGCGCGATTCCCCAATTAAATCAAACTTCAGCGCCTGTATTATAAAAACAAACAGTATTGTTTATATAGTTTAATGAGGTATAATAAGTAGAAGGGGATTCGTAATTATTCAGGTTTTAGTACGTCTGTAGAGCAAGAACAGATAGGGCCAAATCTGTTTACTTGGCCAACTCATAAGCCTTCTTTGATTGGCTCCCGTTGCCAATGTGCGGGGAGCACTGCTTTCCTGTACAGCGTGGCTGCGCTAATTGCTCAAGTACTAGCATGGACGAAGTTGAGTTAGGTGACAGGGGCGTGTTGTGGACATGGACGATTCAAAGCTTTATGCCCAAGGCACCCTACAACAGCGACGAAACACCAGAGACATTTACGCCTTATTCGATGGTAGCAATCAGGGTAAGTTAGTGATGCAAATTGCTGATTTTGATTGAGATAGACGGATAGATCTAAAAAAGAGTAGCTGTGTTGAGCAGCGACTCTTTTTTACTGTCATTTACACTGTATATAACGATCAATCATCCTGTGCATAAACCGGCTCTATGAGTGTTCTTGGATGAAAATCGGTTCACGCTCCCCATGTAGTCAAAGGGGTTACAGCCAGCGAAAGTATTTTTTCAACGACAGGAAAAAAACCTTATGAGACTCAAAAATAAAGTTGCCCTCATCACCGGTGCTGGATCAGGGATAGGCAAGGCGACGGCATTAATGCTGGCGCGGGAGGGGGCGTATGTGGCGGTTACAGATATCAATCATAATCTGGCTTGTGATGTGGCGGGGCAAATTGTTGATTCGGGGCTGAAGGGATTTGCATGGGAGCTTGAGGTGACGGATAGTGCGTGCTTGGCGCAGGGTACTGGACGACGTTATTAATGTTGCTGGCGAGCTGGATATTCTGGTGAACAATGCAGGTATTGCTGTTTACAAACCGATTGAGGAAACCTCTTTGGAGGATTGGGAGAGGGTCAGGTCCATCAATTTGGATGGTGTATTCATAGGTTGCAAGGCATCTTTACCTTATTTGAGTGATAGGTCTTCCATTATTAATGTTTCATCGGTTGCGGGATTAGTCGCAGTACCAAATGGTAGCGCTTACAACGCCACCAAAGGGGGTGTAAGTGTATTGACAAAAGGTCTTGCTGTTGAATTGGCGATAGCCAATCGCGGGGTGCGGGTGAACTCCGTGCACCCGGGAGGCGTCAATACGGAATTATTACAGGCCATGGCGCGAGAGGTATCAGAGCAGCCCTCTGGTTTGGAGCACTTTACAAATTTGCACCCCATGGGGCGTTTGGCTGAACCGGATGAAATTGCCGCTGGCGTTCTGTTCCTGGCGTCCGACGAGTCAAGCTTTATGACCGGTAGTGAGCTGGTCATAGACGGCGGCTATACCGCTCAATAAAGCAGAAATTCGATAGAACGGGTATCAAGATGAAGGAGTACATTGCTAGTGCGACTGTGAGTGCTGTGATGGCATGGTTGATTTTAGGATTGTTGTTCGGTGGGAATCCGGTTATTGGGGAGCTGGTGATTGGCAGTTTGGTATCCGCGGCCTCCGGATTTTTAGTCTACGAGATCTTGAAAAAAAATGGAAAATAAAGAAAAAAGTCCGTGATACACAAAAATTGAGTAAGGATGGTGGGCC
This sequence comes from uncultured Porticoccaceae bacterium, assembly GCA_965659315.1. GTDB lineage: Bacteria > Pseudomonadota > Gammaproteobacteria > Pseudomonadales > Porticoccaceae > HTCC2207. The sequence continues at coordinate 35,203 of CBFHVP010000004.1, forward strand.
ATAAGAAACCACCCTATAGAGCGCGGTTTTTTATGGCGGTCTGGAGGACGAGCTTATTCTCTCAGTGCTTTGTTAAAGTTACCGTCTTCCAGTCAGACTATCAGAAATGGGAAGGTTGTAAGCCACCATCATCGTAGTTTGCGTGAGCGTTGGTGGCTGAAGTCTATAAGGATCTGGCCAAGGAATACGCCAATATTGACCGAGTTGATATTGATGCGATCTACGACCTCCCCGTCGAAGCCGTGTTGGAGGAGGCCGTCCTCTTTCGTGTCGAATTCCATCGTCAATTGTTTGATCTTAACTTTGACTTTCACTGTCGCTACCTCCGTTGCTTCGATCTCCATCAATGGGTTTGCGATATGCTTGATATGAATAAAACCAACAGGTATGGTTGTTTTGTGATTGAGCTGTAACCACCATTTCTTATCACAACAATATTTGAGTTTAGGTCTGGTTTATCCCTTTTCTGTTTTCAGGAGCAAGCCGTGGATTTAACGCTTAGCCAAGCTAATATTGCCTTTCGGGAAGAAGTTAAAGCTTTTCTCAAAGAGGCTTTAACCCCAGTGTTAAAACGCGCAGGTTTATATATGACCAGTGTGTTTTCGGATTTTGAGGCCTCTTTGGCCTGGCAAAAAATCCTGCTTAAAAAGGTTGGGTTGCGCCAGACTGGCCGGTGGAATACGGCGGCATTGACTGGACGCTGGCCCAAAAGAGTATTTTCCTTAAGGAATACCAAAAAGCTGGTGCTCCCGCTTTAATATCTGTGAGTATCCAAATGCTAGGGCCTATGTTAATCAAGCACGGCACCCAGCAATAGAAAGATGAGTTGCTGCCGCGAATTCTCTCTGGCGAGGATGTCTGGTGTCAGGGTTATGCTGAACCTGGTGCGGGATCGGATTTGGCTTCTCCGCAAATGAAGGCTTTTTGGGGTATTCATTAAGATTCACTCCTCATATCTTAACAACCAGTTTCCCTTGGTTTTCACTGATGAACAGTTTTGTAAACACATTTAATAGGTTTTCAATACCTTCGTGGCATTCCATATTCATATGTAAACGACCTTCAGATTGCCACTGCTTGATTACCTTTACAGCTTCAGGCATTTTTTCTGTGTACCTGAATGCAAGAAATCCATTAACTTCCAGTTCACGATATAGAATTTGCATATAGTTCTTAGGGGACGCTGGCGTTGTGCCATTGTATTGAGATATGGCGCCACAAAACGCGATACGCCCGTAACGGGCCATATTGTCTATGGCGGCTTCCAATATTTCGCCGCCCACATTGTCAAAGTACACATTCACCCCTTGAGGAGCCAATTCCTGTAGATGAAAATGAATATCTTCGTGTTTGTAATCAATGCAGGCATCAGCCCCAAACTGTTTAATGACCCTCAAGCACTTTTTAGAGCCCCCTGCGATACCTATTACCCGACAACCCATGTTCTTGGCGATTTGTACTACCAATGAACCTATCGCACCGGCAGCAGCTGAGACCAGTACCGTGTCGTCCGCCTTTGCTTTGCCGACGTCAGTGATACCAAAATAGGCTGTCATACCATGTACGCCAAAAAGACCAAAATTATCGATGAGATCACAGCCTTTTTCGGGTTCCGCTATCATCACAATACCACCGTTATCTAGGGGTAATTGTTCATTTAGTGGTCCAGCATGTTGAATGATGTACTCCTGCCAGCCGAAGATACCCTGGACTTTTTGCCCTACTTGATAGCGAGGGTGGCGTGACTCGACGACCTCACCAATCGTAATGGCTGGCATAATGCTGCCCAGAGGGAAGGGTGGTATATAACTGCCTTCGCGGCGAATCCATAGGCGGTTCGCAGGACCCATGGAAATATAGAGGGTTTTAATTTTTATCTCGTGTTCTTTCAGATCCGGTATTGGTTCCTGACGTAGAACTATGTCTTTATCGTTGGTATGCCGGTTGGGTATTGTTGCAGTCGCCAAACAGATTGTTGCATGTGCTTTCCCCCCCCTCCCAGCAGGGTAAGATGCCACAGCCTTTTAAAAGGCCTGTGGCTTTAGACTAAGACGATTAATACTAATCGAGGTCAAAATAGCCTTTGGTGAGTAAAACAACCACGGCTGGTTTTCGTTCATCCATGGCGCGAGGCGGATGGCACTTGGTCGGCAGCCAGGGGGCATAATTGGCTGTCGTGCTTTCAGGGCCTGCACCATAGGCGATGCGTGGGTTTTCTCCTAGAACAGTCGGTATTGCTGTACCACAACTCCAGTGGATATTACCTTCACTGTCTGCACCGGCGTACCAAGAAAGGGTTTTACCGGCAATTTTTTCCCGAGCATCATCTCGGTAGGTTGCCGTTATTACGCACTGATCATTCAGCTCAATATCGGCAACAAACTTTCCAAAGGTTTTGTTGATACCCAACGCAGTCAGATCCCCCTTGGGGCAACTGCCGTTTTCTTGTAAAAAAGCATTAACTTTTCCTTGAATAGGACGCATAAGAGTGTGCCCCTCAATCACTTGTGGTCGGCCGGTAAAGGCAATTATGGCAGGGATGGTGACGATAATAACAATACTTGCAAATGTAAGAGCCACCATTTTTTCAATCAGTGTTAAGCCCTGTTGTCTCTTGAAAGTTTTCATAGATCGGCTTCCTTAGTTGGTGATTTCTTGATAAAAAACACCTTCGGCAGGCAATTTGCCAAAGTGGACTTGCAGATCAGGACCTACACTGATGCTGTCGATGCCTCTAGGGAGGGGAATAGACGGTGCTGGGCAGGCGTATCGGGTACCTTCACCACAGATACCATTCATCAGGTAAGACGGCACTCCTTCGGGGAAGGCATCCCCATGGGTGCCGAACCATTGCATCGGGGCGTTGTACCAGAACATCATTATGGTCTGCATAAGACCGGATATAGCCAGGAAGCGAATAAAGGTTTTCTTACCCGCAGTCATTTGCAGTTTATCGACGCCGCGCTCGCAGAACATATAGCCCTTGTCGTCTTTAAAATAGCGGAAGGCACCGCACAACCCCCAGGTACCACCCCATAGGAAAATCTCATATAGCGGGAATTGCCAGATTTGCCCACCGAAGAGTGAAGCGTTTTGAATCGAGCCTATATAAGCATAACCGCCAGTATGCAGGAAGATGAGTTCCATAATAATGTCGAAAGTGAATCCTGCCAGAAAGGCGGCAGCCACCAGAGACAGGACACCTGCGTGGGGACGGTAGTTTTTCCACTTTTTCATGGCCCAGCAAACAAACACGACTGGCCAGAACATAAAGAAGATATAGGCCGTACTCCAGGTCAGCAAAGGTTCTGAAATAAAGCGGCTATTGGGACTCAAGGCGCCCGGTACAAACTCGACCCAGTTGCCCAGATTAAAGTGCAGTGAGTTGTACAGGAACCAGGGAGCGGAATAAGCCAGCAATGGGTCCTGCCAAAACATAAAGAAGAAGGCTATAACCAATAAGCCGTCGGATGAAAAAGAACCTGACTTTAGTTTTGGTATTAATATCACGCGGATGATCACCCAAACTGCACAGATAGGCCCCAGAATATCCATTGTAATAATCCAGATCAGGGTCTCCATCGCGGGGATATCGTCACCAGGGTTAACAAAGGTTGCGGCGCCCTCGCCAATCCACGTGGCTATCGTATAGGCAATAAACACATACCAAAAAGCTCCAATCCAAGCCCA
>CBFHVP010000004.1:38919-46508 GCA_965659315.1 uncultured Porticoccaceae bacterium
CTCGAGCGGGGCAGGCTGTGCACTGGCAACACTCATAATGAATTCCTCAGTTGTTATATTTAGAGTTTTACTTTTTTGCGTCATATAGTTGTTGGATTATAGCGATAATCCAGTAGTTTCTTGAACAGTTGTGGCGTATAAAAGAGTTACATAATCGGCCACCTTGAAGTGCATCGAGAAATACTAATTTCACCAGTGAAATAGATGCTGATAAGCATCAATTTTATAAGTTTATGTTATTTAACGTGTTGATTATAAATAGATATTTCAGCACTGTGGCTGGCGGTTACAGATAGTTTAGGGCACGCTTTCCGGCATTGGATTTGGCCGAATATGTAACTATTTTTGACCGAGCGCTGCTGGCCGTTTATGCATAATGGGGCTATCGATATTGCAGGTAGGTGAAGAGGAGATGTTATGACAGCCCGATTAGATGAAGCTTATGTACCCACTGACAGGGTTCAGTATTTCCCGACGGCTGATGAAATTGAAGTGTTCAAAACGGCCGCGGAACAGAAGTTGGCGGTGATGCTTAAGGGGCCTACCGGTTGTGGTAAAACCCGCTTTGTCGAATATATGGCGCAAGAACTAAAACGACCTTTAGTAACAATTCCCTGTCATGAAGATCTGACAGCTTCGGATCTGGTTGGCCGTTATCTACTTAAAGGGGGTGAAACTGTTTGGGAAGATGGGCCGGTTACTCGGGCCGTGAAAATGGGGGGCATTTGTTATCTGGATGAAGTGGTAGAAGCGCGCTCCGATACTACTGTGGTGATTCACCCCTTAACTGACCATCGCCGTGAATTACATATTGATCGTTTAAACCAGACGCTTAAAGTGCCGGATAACTTTATGGTGGTAGCTTCCTATAACCCGGGTTACCAAAGTGTGTTAAAGGAACTGAAAGAATCCACGCGTCAGCGTATGGTCGGGATCGATTTTGATTATCTGACTCCGGAGATCGAAGCGCAATTGTTAATTGCCGAATGCAGTGTGTCTGAATCTATTGCCCAAGATCTGGTGAAACTTGCCGTAGCCATTCGCCGCTTGGAAAGCGGTACTTTGTCGGAAGTGGCATCAACGCGCACACTGGTTGCTACAGCACGGCTAATTAATGGAGGTATTGCCCCGCGGCGTGCAGCTTTGGCCTGTATTGCTTCTGCCCTGAGTGATGATCCAGAGGTGATCGGTGGGCTGGAAGAAATGATTCAGAATTACTTGCAGCTGCAGTATTAAAGTGATGCATAATCTGGACTTTCTGGCTAGTGCAGTCGCTGGTCGAAGTGTAACGGTTCAGGAGGTTGAAAATAATTCACTCACCGATAATACCTATACCGACGGTACCAGTATTTTTGTCGATAAGGCTTTAACAGGGCAGCAGCTACGAGATGCTGTTCTGTTCCAAGCGCTTCTGCTTGGTTGTAATAGTTTGCATAAACAGATTGCACGGGCATTAATTGGGCGCCCAGGTGTAGCTCGACAGTTCTTGGTACTGGAAATCTATCGCTGCCTGCAACTCAATGCTGGCCAGCTGCCTTCCAGTTTACTCAGTCGTTATGTACACCCGCCAAGGATGCCGATAACGTCCTCTGCAGAGGCATCATTAAAACTGGCTGGAAATCGCTCGCTCAAATTGGAGGTTCGCCCAGAGTTTGGTGTTATACGTCCCATGGCGTTGCGTAATCTGGAGTCTCCTGCCAAAGGTGGAGCACTCAGTCAGAGAGAACTGGAGGGTAAGCTGAATATTGGCTTTGTTGATGAGCACGATGAAGATGAAGAAACCGGCACATCGAAATTGCTGGATATGCTTAAGAACCCGCTGAGTTCGGGTAACAATGCCTTAAGTCGCGCGCTAAACGATATTCTTGGCGGCGGAAGCCAAAAAGGTAAAGGTGAAGATGACGATGAGGGTTACGGCAGCGTACCCATGGATAGGGCGGTACAAACGGTTCTCAGTAATCAGGGAACTCGGCAGCAATTACCGAGGGATGCCGCCCCAGTCCCGACAGTGTTGCAAGAATCCCAGGCGCCTTTTAAGTATCCGGAATGGAATGATAACACCCAGTCCTACACGTCCGATCATTGCCATGTGATGGAATATCAACCATGGGAGGAACCTCAAAATCTTAAACACCTGGGATTAGATCACTCTCATCAGTTAACTCATCAAATGACGCGGGTAGGGGTTGAGTATCAATTTCTTAAGCAGCAGCCAGCTGGTGAAGACTTCGATCTGGACGCGTTGATTAACCATAGTATTGATCTAACGACTGGCCACAGTCCGGATGAATCTATTTATCGCTTATCGAAAAAAACACGCCGTGATCTCAGTACCCTAATGCTGTTGGATATTTCTGGATCAACCAAAGATATAAATGAAGTGGGGATCAGTATTCACCAGCAGCAAGCTGTGTTTGTCGAAGCACTGGCGAAGGCGCTTAGCCGCTTGGGTGATCAGGTGGCACTGTATGGCTTCCATTCCTGGGGCAATCGATTGGTACGCTTTATGCGCGTAAAATCGTTTAGCGAACGTTACGGTCGCAAGATTGAACGGCGTTTAGAGCAGTTACGCCCCTCGGGTTACAGCAGATTGGGGGCGGCTATACGGCATGCTACATATTTGGTGGAGCGGCAGCGTTTGACTCATCACCGCTTATTGTTATTCATCACCGATGGTTTTGCTTATGATGATGGCTATGAGGACCGTTATGCCGAGGCTGACACGGTTAAGGCCTTGGAGGAAGCGCGCAATAAGGGAATTGCTTGTGCTTGTATTAGTATTGGCTCCGATAAAACCGATCGAGGCTTGGTTAAAACCTTTGGTGAAACGGCCTATTTGCGCTGCGATAAGATTGCTGAGTTACCTAAAAAACTACGTAAGCATTTGCAAGGGGCGATTGCTTCCGCTGCGGGTTAGGGCTGTGTTTTTAGCTTATTGCGAAAAACTTTGACGGTTTCGCCTGTTTGTTCTTTGAACGCCCGACGAAAACTGGAAATATTATCGTAGCCCAACAGATAGGCAATTTCTTTGGCTGCCAAGTCCGTACTTTTTAGGTATTCAATGGCCAGATCTCGACGAAAGTCATTTCGCAGGCCGCTGTAGGATAAGCCTTCGTTGTCCAGTTTACGGCGCAGGCTGCGTTCACTGGTCTGAAACAGAGATGCTATTTCCGTGATTTTGGGAGGATTACGAGAGTGTTTTAAGAATAGCTGCCTGACTTGTTGAGCGATACCGCCAGTTTCCTTCTGTTTGCGCAACACATCTTGGCAGTGTTGGTCAAACAGTGCGAGGGTTTCTTCATCGGCGGTATGAATTTTCCGATCGAAGTCACTGGCGAGAAAAGTAGCAACGTTTCGCCGCCCATTAAAGATTACATCGCAGCCGAAAAAGTCGCGATAATGATCCTCTGTGAGGCGGCTTTTATCGGCTGGGTAGGTAAGTTCAATAGATTGATAACGAATCGGTTCGCCGGTCAGTTCCATTACTACCTGTAGCGTGCTAGCCAGTGATTGCTCAATACAAAAAGGTAGGCTATCACCCATAGGGCAAAGCTCTTCAAATTCGATTTCGCAGTAGTCGTCTTTGATTAATAAGGGATAGTTAAGGACATTGCCGACCAGATCGTTGAAATGATTCCAATAGCGGGTGCAGTCGGCAAGTGTATCGCAGCTCAAAATGGCGTGGCCTATTAGGCCTAGATATTTAACGGAAAAAGCTTGTCCAAACTGTATGGCGGTCAGCGGGTGACTTCGGCTCTTGATGTTGTTGATGACCTGGCGTACCTGAAGAAGGTCTACATTGTAGTCGGGGTCAGAAAGTTTATCTAACCTAATAGCTGAATTTTTCAATAGAGCCCTACGGGCAGCTTGTGTTTCGGCTGCCTGTTCGAGGTAGTAGCGGACGTAGTTTGCTCTGGCCATATTGAATCAAAGAGATAAATTGATGACTGCCTTTTAATTCTTATTATGTGAGTTACATAGGTATTCTGCAATTGTTAATCGTCATTAGGTAATTATGGGAGGCTCCATGCCTCTCTGTTCGGCATTCTATACATAGGTGAAATAAACCATAAATTTCATAGTGTCATCCCTTGCTTTTCGATGGCAGATGTTACTCAACCTAATTTTGCGTGTAGATAAAGTCCGCAGCTATTGAAAAAGACCATTAGTGTTTACCTCTGGCGTCAAAAGAATCTCTTATGGACTGATGAGTTTGGTGACTGTGAGAGTTAACGGAAGCCTATCGATGTTCTTTTGGAAGTTATTTCTGGTTACGACATTCCTATTTCATATGATTTTGGCTATTGTCATAAGCATCCAATGTTAACTATACCTATAGGTAGTAGGGCCAAAATAGACTTCAATCAGGAATTTATTGAGCTGATTGGGTAAGAGTTATCCGCCTTTAACCTCTATGGAACCCCATTTATAGAACGCCCCGTCCGCTAGATGCCTACCCTCCCTCATTATGTTATGGAGATAGCTTGGAACGCGTTGTTTGCTAATCTTGATTGGAAATATTGGAGTCTACTAGGAAAGGGCATTTAATTTGGATTCGCGCTGCACAATATAAAGTTATATTGCTTATTTTTAAATAGAACAATACCTATATAAATTAGTTAGATAGCATTTAAGTTTAACTCCCGCCGCCTCCACCAAAATATGAGCCCCGCAACGGACTTTAAAGCAGCATAAAATACTGATTTAATTGGATTTTAAGGTATATGTTTGTCTGATATTTTAAATATCCACACCAAGGCGAAAGTACGATTTTTTATTTACTCCGCTTTAAACCTAACGTGCTAGTGCAAATGCTTGAATCGGGGTTATCGTAGACCGATTTTGGACTGAGCTATAATCTCGATTGGTTGGATTAGTCGGTTAGTTAATTAATACCAGTAAACTGTAACAATGGCTTCTCGTTTGTTGCAAGGTTTGTAAGCGAAAATCTGCTTTTGTATTGAAATAGCTGAAGAAACGAGATTGAGGAAGTTTCGTAAAAGGCTATGTAAGTTAAAAACCAGTTACAAACCTGCTAATAGCGCTCGTAACCTATTGTTGTTATTGGGCTAAATATAGCCCAACTATTGAGTGGGAGTGACTAACTGCCTAGTACAGGTCTTGAAACACCTTCTATTTCGTTAGCTTCAATACCTAAATTGAGAATAAAATCTACCGAGGTACCAGCAGTGGTGCGACTCTTGTCCGCCATAACTCATCGATAAACGCCATTTTCTCGGCATGGATATTGTCTTTCTGCGTCGCCTTATCGCCGAAGACCATCCAGACGGCCGATTTGGATTCGGTTACTGCTGGCCATGATGGTAGCCCTTGGCCATTCGGGTTGCCGGTTTTTACAAAATTGATCCAGTAGTTTCGCATGGTGGCGGCAATGGGTAAGTTGAATTTGGTCCACATGGTTTCCTGATCCGCTGCATGTGCTGCTCCGGGAACCTGATCGCGATGTTCCGGAGCAACATATTCAAACATATACAGATAAGCGGGACGCCCTACCTGCTGCATGCTGCGCGTCATGTTCTGTGCTGCATAGACGTAGCGAACGTCACCAAAGAAACGGCTGAAGCCCTGCTCATCACTGACGGCAAAATCGTCGCCCCACAGTTGACGCATACGGTCGGACTGTCCCTCTGTGATGGACAACAGATCCTCTCGGCTGAGACCCGATATGCCGAAGACGCTGCCATCGAAACTTGTTCCGCCACTGATAAACGGCACCGGATGTTGTTTACCTAACGCAAACAGCACGCCACTTTCCTCTATCTGACTGATGCCATCGATAATCGGAAGGTGTAAGCCCCGCACGGTACTGGTCCATTGCTCGGCCGTTACGGCATAGAGATCCTTTCGCGTTACCTTGTCGCCCGGTTTGCCCGTCGCCCGGCTAGCCAATTCCAGTGCTATGGCTTCAGCGCTGGGTGCATTTGCCAGTGGGGTAACCTGCTTTGTGCGTGGTTGTAACGGCCAGGTGCCATAGCCGCTCTGGGCAATACCGCCGGCAATAAGGCCGGCGCTAGCAGGGTTGGCCATCAACATATTGACTGACATTGCTCCGGCGGAAACGCCCACAATTGTTACTTGTTTTGGATCGCCGCCAAAGGCGGCGATATTTCGATTAATCCAGCGCAGCGATGCCAGCATATCCATAAGGCCGTAGTTAACGCCCTGACTGCTATCGAGTTGAGGGTGGGCGAAGAAACCGAGAGAGCCCAGACGGTAATTAAGTGTGACCAGCACGATGCCCTCGGCGTTCAGTATCGGCGCAAGTGCGAAGTTGTATTCACCGCTACCAGCGACCATGCCGCCACCATGAATGATTACCATGACGGGTAGCTGTTTGGCGCCGATGGGAGCAGCGACATTTAGGGTCAGGCAGTCTTCCGGTAGAGACCGGTGGTTGGGAATCAATTCGTGGAGGGTCGGTTGAGGGCAGGCCGCACCAAACTCTTTAGCCTGCCGAACGCCTGACCAATGTTCGACAGCATGGGGCGGCTGCCATCGGTGCTCATTGGTTGGGGGCGCTGCGTAGGGGATACCCAAAAAGACCTGTGAACTCTGCGTAACGAGGCCTTCCAGAGTGCCTTCATTGGTTTGAACTACTGCCGTAGCGTTATCGGACTTCTCTGTGGTCTGCGCTCGGACGTCGGTCAGGGGGCTGAGGCGGGTGATAGCAATAAAAAACGACGGCAATGCAAGTCGAAAAAGCACTGCAAGTCTATTGTTAACGAGTGTGTGTAAGTTGGTTTGCAACATATTCCCCTCTAGTTTGATGTAAAAGGTTTACGTACGGCGGCAAGCCGGCGGTATTTTTATTCTGTTTGATGATCCATCAGTCGGTAGCATATGTTGTTATTGTTATATTAACCCCTGTGCTGATATCTCGTCAACTCACCGCTACTAAGCAGGGTCTTCAGCTCTTTCTCTTTCAAAATAGGACCATACCGAAGCTATCTTTGTTGTTTTACCGTTTAATTTAAAGCTAATCCTATAAATCTCTTGGCATCCGTATTATCAATTCTCGACTTGTCGCTCTCAGCTATGGTACTGCATCACATGTCATTCGACATGTTGAGCGAGAAGAAAAATAAATATAGGTCAAAATAAGCAATCATCAAGGTACAGCAATATATGACGTCTAAAATCACACGAAGAGATTTTCTCAATGGTGTCGCTATTGGCACCGGCGCCAGCCTATTGATGCCGGGGCAACTTGTAGCGCAATCTAGTGGATCGGTAACCAGTAACCAATTTCCCAGCGACTATTACCCTCCAACATTAACCGGCATGCGCGGTAGTCATGAAGGGTCCTATGAGGTTGCTCATGCATTAGCTTGGAATGGGCAAAAGCCGGCCAATTATGACGCGTTGGATCAGCACTATGATTTGGTTGTTGTCGGCGCTGGCCAGAGTGGTCTTGCCGCTGCCTGGTATTACCGAAAGAAAATGGGACCTAGTGCAAAAATACTATTGCTGGACAACCACGATGACTTTGGCGGGCATGCCAAGCGTAATGAATTTCATCAAGACGGCAATATGGTGCTTGGGTTGGGTGGGGCTCAAAATATTGAGTC
>CBFHVP010000004.1:46605-54772 GCA_965659315.1 uncultured Porticoccaceae bacterium
GGAAGATATAGGTATTGATAAGCAGGCTCTAGCGGCAATGGCAGTCAATACGCCTGATGATTATTTGCTTGGCGGAAAAATGCATGCCAACAATGGTATGACCATTCCTACTCCTGAGGGCCATAAAACTCTGAGTGGTAACTGGTTAGGGTTTTTCCATGGCGGTAAGGGATATGAGGCGGCGGTCAAAGAGCTACCAATACCTGAGGAAGAGCAAAATACGTTGATTGCCTTTTTTGGTGGTGATCGAGATTTCCTCGACGACCTGTCCCTGTTGGAGCAATACAGATATGTTAAGTCGGTCAGTTATAACCAATTTTTGATCGAGCGCGTTGGCTTAGCTGAAGAAACCTTGCCCATACTGGGTGCTTTTAAGAGTGTTTTAAAGGGTCCGGCTGGGTGGAACCATACTGTCCTCGAAGCTCTGAGTACTGGTTGTCCCGGTCTTAAAGCTATGGGCTGGCTGACCAAGCGGCTGAGTGATTTAGCAGGCGCTGTTGTTTTGGGGGACGCGCCTGCGGCCTATATATTTCCTGATGGCAACGCGTCGGTTGCCCGATTATTGGTCCATAAGTTAATTCCTGAGGTTGCGCCGACCATGAAGGGCTTTGAAGATGTTGCCATTGCAAACTTTAACTACGATGCTTTGGATCTTGCAGAAAACCCGACTCGCTTAAGGCTCAATAGCACAGTTGTAGGTGTTAAAGAGACCGCTTTCAATAATGTAAAGGTGGATTACGTTCAACGAGGTAAAGCCTTTAGTGTGAGTGCAGACCACTGCGTTCTCGCTTGTTACAACGGCATTATTCCCCATCTTTGCCCGGAAATGAGCAAAGCGCAGAAAGAGGGTTTGAGCTATGGCGTTAAGGTGCCCTTTGTCTATGCCAATGTGTTGTTAAAAAATGGCCGAGCCTTTGCTGGACTTGAGACGACTTTTACCCAGTGCCCTTATGATCCTTTTCAATGGGTGAGTGCCGCGCCCACGGTGACGTCAGGAGGCTATAAGCCACCCCAGAGTCCCGACCAGCCGATGGCAGTGTTTATGATGGCCTCACCCACACCAGCAGACTTGAAAGGTACGCCGGCACGCGATCTTTTCAGGATGGGTCGCCAGAAGATTTATAGCACACCATTTATAGACTATGAGAAACAGATTCGTGATCAGCTTCAGGCAATGCTAGGTCAGCATGGCTTTAATCATGAGACTGATATTGCAGCCATTACGGTTAATCGAATTCCTCATGGTTACGCATACGCTTATTTGGGACTTGATGATCCCGACTGGAAAGAGGGACAGGCACCGCATGAGGTTGGTCGGGCACAATTTGGCCGTATCTCAATTGCCAATTCTGATTCAGAGGCCATGCCTCTAATGCAGGCAGCTTTTGATGCGGCCTGGCGAGCGGTGGAAGAGCAAACGGCTTAACCACCATGGGCCGATTTATACAAACACTTATAAAAACCAATAATGGAGTCATAAATGCAAAAGTTCTTTTTAATGGCAGTCTTGTTTCTGGCTGCAACACAACTATCGGCGCAACCAGTGATTGATGTTTTACCCTTAGATAAAGATGCCTTTAGGGTGACCGAGCTGGAGTCTATTCCGCCTTGGCCCGATGGCACAGTGCTTTCAGGCGCTAATGAGCACTGGCAAAAAGTAATACACAAAGGTGATTTTGTGGTCGCGCTTTATGAGTCAATGCCGGCGCTGATCGATGTGAGTTATCCCTTTGCTTATGATGAGTTTGTAACGGTCTTAGAGGGTACGGTTATTCTGACTTCGTTATCCGGTGAAAAGCAGACTTATACTGTGGGTGATAGCTTCCTTGTGCCAAAAGGTTGGCAGGGAACCTGGGATATGCCCGTTAAGTTTCGAGAAATGATTATTATTGAAACCAAAGCTTGGGTGGCAGGCGAAGAGTAATTAATGCTAAGAGAAAAATTACAGGGTGAGATATTTAGCTGTTGCGGTGCCATGTCTGGCGGTATTATTGTTGCGTATCACGGCTATTGCGTGACCTGAAGGGCACAGATTATTGTCCGTCACAACTATTCCTACTCGCTAAGATACGTGAGATTAAACAGTAACTTCGTTTACACTAAGGCCTATGGGGAGTTTAGTTAATAGTGACGATGAAGGCAGTCTGTTGGGTAATGAAACGCGCAACAGGCCAATGGACTATGAAAAACTATTAATCAAAAAAACTGACCTTTATCGTAAAAGTTAAGGTTATCGATTTTGGGGTTAATAATGAAACGTATTCTAATCACTGTGGCGGTTGTAATTACTGTAGTGCTGGCCGTGATCATCATGCGCACCTTGGCTCATCAACCCCTGCAATCTCAAGCCATAGATCAGGTGGATATTCAGCTCGATGAAATGGCTATGGCTGAGCGCCTATCGGCTTCAATACAATTTAAGACTGTTTCCCATCAAAATCCGCAATACAAAGATCTGAGCCAATTTCAGGGCTTTATTGACTGGGTGCGGCGCAGTTATCCCTTGGTGGATAGCACTTTGAAACTGACCATGCTCAATGACAGTATGTTGTATCGTTGGGACGGTGCAGACCCATCCCTAGCACCTATATTGGTCACTGGTCATTATGATGTGGTACCGGTTATTCCTGGTTCTGAATACAAATGGCACCATCCTCCCTATTCGGGTGCTATCGTTGATGGCATTATTTGGGGCCGCGGTGCACTCGATGATAAAAGTGGGGTTCTCGGTATTCTCGAGGCCGTCACTTATTTGATTGAACAGGGTCATCAACCCCAGCGCACGGTTTATCTAAGTTTTGGTCATGATGAGGAGATTGGTGGCCCCGAGGGTGCGGCCGCTGTGGCGGCTTATTTGCAGGAACAGCAAGTGCAGCTGGCTTGGTCTCTGGATGAAGGATCGTTTGTTTTCGATGGTTTACTGCCGGGTGTTGAGGGATTGGTTGCGGTAATTAATGTGGCAGAGAAGGGCAGTATCACATTGGATATTGTGGCGACAGCGCAGGGCGGCCACTCGTCAATGCCCACTCAACAGAATGCAGTCAATGATCTGGCGCGTGCGATTACCAAGTTAGAAAAGCACCCCATTCCCGGTGGCCTTGAGGGTCTGGGCGCTGAGTTATTTGATACTGTCAGCCGCCATATGCCGTTTTTAACCCGCGCGCTATTCGCCAACCAGTGGCTGTTTGGCACGGTTATTGAAAAGCAACTCAGTAACTCGCCCACCACCAATGCCATACTGCGCACTACCACCGCACCAACCATGCTTTCGGGCAGTGTTAAAACCAATGTACTGCCGATAGAAGCTGTGGCGACAGTGAATTTTAGAATCCACCCCAGAGATTCCATGGACAGTATTGAGGCCTATGTCAGTGATATTGTGGCCAGTGATACCATCAGTGTAAGACGTCGCGGTGGTAGTAACCCCTCTGCGGTATCGGGCCGCAGTACAGCGGGTTATAACACCATTAATCAGAGCATGCGTGAGGTTTATAGCGATGTGGTAGTGGCACCGGGACTGATGATTGCTGCATCAGATAGTAGGCATTACAGCAAGGTCGCAGATGATGCCTACAGATTCAACCCGATAAGGCTGACACCTGAGTTGCTCACTGGGTTCCATGGCACAAACGAGCGAATTTCAATTGCTGACTACGCTCAGGGTGTGCGAGGCTATATTAGGATAATTGAGCAGGGATCCAGTAACTAACAACACAAGCTAAGAGTTTTAGTAGAGGTAATAAGGGGTGACGTATCTGGCAAACCGCCGGTAACGATTGCGTGACAATAATTCAGATAATAGAGCCATTATCTGTGCTGCGAATCCTATAATGATGATTTTTGCAATTGCTTACATATCCTTGGTGCTGCTTCATGCAAACAGGAATAATGCGACAAACCCTCCATCGACTTAACGGCTGTTGCACCCGGAATCGCTTGGCATAGATAAGATGACATAGATAAAGGTGACCAGTTATCTTTTGTACCATGCCAGATATAGACGTTGGAGGTGTAGTCAGCAAAATTACCTGACCATGTTACATACAGTTTTATCTCTCTGATGTAGCCATTGATGCCATGCTGAAAGCAGTGTTTCATCACTGGGGTGATATACCGTTTAAACGCCTGTTGACGACTAAGTCGCTTATCTTTGCCTGCTGCGGTTGCAAATAGCATCTTTACCAGAAGTTGTGGCGCCAAGATCGCGATAAATTTTTGACAATAAGTTAACAGTGAGAAAATAAATGGTCTTTGCATGGCTAATTTAAACACAGAGGCACCCGCCATCGAATCGATAAAATCTCCTGCATTAAGCGGGGCTGCCGGTGATACTAGATGGGTATGCCGAACCTGATCTTTTAATATCGCTCCGACTTTAAGGGCAATATGGGCACCTATTGAGAAGCCGATAATATCTACAGGTCCAGTACCGGCTTGATTTTTAATTTGCGTTGCTAGCTGTTGATAATAATGTTGATTATTAATGGAATGATTTATAGCAAATCTGTCGAAACAGATAATGCGTAGTTTGTTGTTTTTTGCATGGCTGTCAAACAGGGAGCATTCTTGCATTGACCCAGGTGCGCCATGAAAATAAACGACCAATTGTCCATTGTTATCACCGAATTCATTAAACGCTAACTGATGGTCGCTATAAGTCATAGTGTTGATATTAGCTTGAGAGGATGTTGTTAATTTTTAACAAGTTGGTTGGCAATAAGCTTACAAATTTTTCCCACAGCATTTCTTGAATTTTCTACCGTTACCGCAGACACAGGGATCATTGCGACCGATTTTTGGCGCATCCCTTGTGATGGGAGTTTTAGGAGGACAACAGCTGGTATCGCTACAACCAGTTTCATTGTCTTCTATCGCATGGTTGGTTGAAAGTCCGCGTTTATCAATCATATCAATTATTTACTATTCTCAGACTAAGGATTTATGCTCGGCACCTATTATGACACAAAATACTGATATAAAGGGCTAAGAACGCTGAGTGTGTAGGAGTCAGCTGGGCATAATACAGTTAACGGAATATGCCGTTATCCACTATTGAAACTGCGTTTTTTGACTTGTGGCAGACAATAGTCCTAGGCAGTAATTGAAATTTCCGTCTGAGATTTAACATTCTCGATCACCACATAGGTATGGGTCTGGCTGATGCCCTCTATGGTGGCTAATTTGCCACCTAGAAACCGCTGGTAATGCTGCATATCGGCGACACGAATCTTAATTAGGTAATCAAAGCCTCCAGCGACCATCTGACATTCCTGCACTTCGTCCAGTGCAAGCATGGCCTGATTAAAGCGGCGAATCGCCTCTGTGGTGGTGCTGGTCAATTGCACTTCTATATAGGCGCAGAGTGCGGCATTGGCCTTGACCGGATCTAACAGGGCAACATAGCCGGTGATAAAGCCCTCTTTTTCCAGCCGCTTGACCCGTTCTAGGCAGGGGGTGGGTGTTAGGTTTACGGTTCTGGCTAGATCGACATTGGCAATTCGTCCATCTTTTTGCAGTACGCGCAAAATTTTACGATCGGTGCGATCCAAGTCTTGTACTGTTTTCATAATTACCTCACGTCAGTGATGACCTTATATTGCAAATAGCATAATACCCTAAAAATAAAAATAAAATAGATTGTTAATCTGCAATTTCGCTTATTTTAGAGATAAATATCGCGATAAATAGCGAATAATTAACATTATTATTTATCTCGTTATGTCCTAGGGATAGGCGTATTTAATCAGGTACCTGTTATGAATCAGACGCAATTACGTAAGCATATTCACTGCACTACTCATCAAGATGAACATCAGTCGGTTACCCAGTTACTCCATAGCAACCCATTCTCTAAACAGGCTCGCCAACAGATTCTTGATGAGTCTCGTGATTTAGTGACGGCTTGTCGCCGTGACCAAGGTAGTGGGGGTGCGCTAGATGCCTTTTTGTTGGAGTTTGGTTTATCCAATGCTGAGGGCGTCGCTTTAATGTGTTTGGCAGAGGCTCTGTTGCGAGTGCCTGATGCCTTAACCGCGGATCGGCTGATTGCGGAGAAGATTCAATCGGGCGATTGGCAGGACCACCGTGGTCAATCGCAATCTCTTTTTGTTAACGCGTCCACTTGGGGGCTGATGCTCACAGGTCACTTAGTCAGTCTGGATAAAGCTATCACCGAGGATACGAGCAACTGGGTCAAACGCCTGACATCTACCCTAGGTGAGCCAGTGATTCGCGCCGCAGTGATGCAGGCGATGAAGATAATGGGTGGTCAGTATGTATTGGGTCGTACCATAGAAGAAAGTTTAAAACGTGGCACTAAGCAGAATCATAAAAGCAGTCGCTTTTCTTTTGATATGCTCGGTGAAGGGGCGCGCACCGAGGCAGATGCACAACGCTATATGCACGCCTACGCCACAGCAATCGATACAATTGGCAGGGCAAACACTAGCGGTAGTAATGTCTATAGCGGCAATGGCATTTCGGTAAAACTCAGTGCTCTGCATCCACGCTATTTCTACTCTCAGCATAAAAAGGTAATCAAAGAGCTACTACCCAGAATAAAACAGCTGTGCCTGCAGGCAAAAAAACATGCCATAGGCTTATCCATCGATGCTGAAGAGTCCTATCGTTTGGATATATCACTGGATATCTTTCAAGCGCTTGCCAGCGACTCTGATCTTCAGGATTGGCAGGGCTTGGGCTTTGTATTACAGGCCTACCAAAAGCGCGCGCCGGCCGTGGCCAAGTGGCTTATTGGGCTAGCCGAGCAGACGCAGCGGCGCCTAATGGTGCGGTTAGTGAAAGGTGCCTACTGGGATGCAGAGATTAAACATGCGCAGGAGCTGGGTTTAGAGGGCTATCCGGTGTTTACTCGCAAGGCCAATACCGATCTTTGCTACCAACAATGTGCAGCATTATTGCTCGATGCGCAGGCGCAGATCTACCCGCAATTTGCTACCCATAATGCCTACACCGTTAGCATGATTATGGCCTTGGCAGGCGATCGCGAATTTGAATTCCAGCGCCTTCATGGTATGGGCCATGCGCTATATGATCAGGCTCGCCGGCGTTATGGCAGAGCTATGGTTGTGCGTGTCTACGCACCGGTGGGTAACCATAGAGATCTGCTACCTTATTTGGTGCGGCGACTATTGGAGAATGGTGCTAATAGCTCCTTCGTCAATCGCTTTCTTGATGCGCAAACCCCCGTTGAACAATTACTGCAGGATACAAGAGCGGAGGTTAGACAATCATTCCCTTACCAACATCGACAGATTGATTTACCTCGGAATTTGTTTACTGCCGCTGGGGAACCGAGAAATAATGCCAGTGGCATTGATATCGATTGCCCATTGGAGACGCAAACATTATTACAAGCGGTTGAGCGCATCTCAAATCAGTCGTTGCAAGCCCACTCGATTATCGATGGACATGCAGTAGAGACTGAACTGAAAACCAGATTCAGCCCTGCAGATAATCGCCAACAGATCGGTCACAGCAGTGCCGCCCAGAATGAGGATATACAGCGCGCCGTGACCTCAGCATCAACCCAGTACCAAGCATGGAGTGCACTGGGCGCTGAGCGGCGAGCCGATATTATTGATAGAGCCGCTGATCTGTTTGAGCGAGATTGTGCAGAGTTAATTGCGGTAATCAGTTTGGAGGCAGGTCGTACCATCGGTGATGGTATCTCTGAAGTGCGGGAGGCTATCGACTTTTGCCGCTATTACGCATTGCAGGCTAGGCTACTTGCTAAAGAATCCACGCTGTCCTACACAGGGCGGGGTGTTTTTCTGTGCATTAGTCCTTGGAATTTCCCTCTGGCTATTTTTGTCGGTCAAGTGGTGGCCGCTCTGGTAGCGGGCAATACGGTGATTGCTAAACCCGCAGACCAGACACCAGTTATCGCTGGTTACGCAGTGCGTCTATTGCATGCCGCCGGGGTGCCGGGAGAAGTACTGCAATTGGTGTTAGGTAGCGGTTCGCAAATAGGGAAGCTATTAGTGCCTGACCATCGTATCGCGGGTATCGCTTTTACCGGTTCTACTGCCACAGCTCAGACGATTAATCGACAGCTCGCTGAACGGCACGGTGGCCCCATACCCTTTATCGCCGAAACTGGCGGCCAAAATTGCATGATCGTCGATTCCACTGCACTGCCTGAGCA
>CBFHVP010000005.1:0-50742 GCA_965659315.1 uncultured Porticoccaceae bacterium
ACGTAGTGCCGAGTTGCAGCCAGCCAGTGACTCAGCGCTATTAGATACCGAACTGCTGCTTTGCCACTGTTTAAATGTCGATCGCACCTGGTTGAAAACCTGGCCTGATCATCAGCTGCAAGATGCAGAGATAGCTGAGTTTGATCAGCTATTTACCCGCCGCCTGCGGGGTGAGCCAGTGGCGTTTATTGTTGGCACTCAAGGGTTTTGGACTCTAGATCTCTGTGTCTCACCCCATACATTGATCCCTCGACCAGAAACCGAGCTTATTGTTGAGCAAGCCTTGCAACTGGCATTGCCAGCGGCGAGTCAGGTGTTGGATTTGGGTACGGGCACTGGTGCGATAGCATTAGCGCTGGCGACTGAACGACCTGACTGGCAGATTATCGGTGTGGATGTGCAACCCCAAGCAGTTGAATTGGCGGAGCATAATCGACGGTTACACCAACTGAACAATGTCAGTATATTTCAGAGCGATTGGTTTTCAGCGCTTGCCTCTGCGCAGCCATCGAAAAAATTCGATCTTATTGTTAGTAACCCACCCTATATTGAATCTGAAGATAGTCATCTATTAGCTGGAGATGTGCGCTTTGAACCCGCTTCGGCATTGGTTGCTGGTATTGATGGCTTAGATGATTTAAGGCTGATAATAGGGCAGAGCAGTGGTTTTTTACAGCAGGCTGGTTGGTTGATGGTAGAACATGGCTACAATCAGGACGCGCTAGTAAGAGATCTATTTGTCGCTGCAGGCTTCCAATCTGTGAACACCTATGCCGATTACAATCAGTTGGACCGCATTACGTTGGGTTGTCTGCTGGGATCTTATTAGGCGGCTAAAGCAATCTTGGCTTTGGACACCAAATTCCAGCGGTAAAGCATTGATAGACTGGCGATCGAGGATGCAATAACCAGTCCAGCCCAAAATCCATAGACGCCCATCGGTTCACCCCAAAAATCGGTTAGTGCCAAACTATAGGCAATCGGGAAGGCAATCACCCAGAATGAGATCACCTGAATAATTAGTGGTCCCCGAGCATCTTTGTAACCGCGAAGAGCGCCACTACAGGACATCTGTAATGAATCGAAACAACCTAGGGCCGCAGAGAAAAAGAATAGACTGGCGGCGATCATCTGCACTTCGGCGACAGGACTGAAAATCGCCGCAAAGTCATAACGCAATAATATTTTTATACTGCCTAAAACCAGAGCCAATAAAAATACCAGCTTAAATCCAGTGACGCAGATTTGTCGTGCCGCTAGCGGATCCATACGCCCCTGAGCATGAGAGACTTTGATAGTTAGTGCCTGACCGATACCCAAGGGAATCATATAAGCCAGCGAATCCAGATTATTGGTGATGGCATGGGCACCGAGGACATTGGCACCCAGATGGGCAATAAGCATTGGGATGATAGCAAAGAAACCGATTTCTGCCGCGATAGTAAGGGATATTGGAATACCGAGTCGCAATATGCCAGCGATGGCGTCAGTATTGGGCGCCGAGAACTGCTGGTACAGTTTTAGTCGCCTAATATTTTTTGCTTTGACACCGTAGAGCACCATTGCCAGTAATAGAAAAACCATCACAACGGTGGTGGCCCAGGCCGCGCCGATACCTCCCATCGCGGGGAAGCCTAGATGACCAAACACCAGTATGTAATCGAGAATAGCATTGAGCACGAAAGCGAGGCAGTTAAAAACCATGACCGGCCTTATATCCCCCATACCCTCATAGGTTGCGCGGAAGGAAAAGAAAGCTGGGAACATAAATCCGGTGATAAGGTAGGGCAACAAGTAGCCTCGAGCAATGCGGTAGACTTCAGCAGAAATATCGAGCTGTGCCAGCAGGGCCACTCCTAATAATATCGCGCCACAGACCGCTGCTCCCATCGGTAGCGATAACCATAGTCCCTGCTGAAATTGGAAGCGCACTTTGTCTGTCTGCTTGGCTCCCCAAAAGTGACCAATAATCGGACTGTTACCAATCATAATGCCAATCACCAGCAGGCTAATCATTGCCCAGATACTGCCCCCTAACTGCAGAGCCGCTAAGTCGTTTGCACTGACTTGGCCAGCCATATAGATATCGGTCACGGTCATCCCAACCACAGCAATTTGACCGAGCATTAATGGTCCGGCGAGGCGCAAGAGATGGTTGGCATCCCTTATGAAGGTTGAGGAATTCTTGGGTGTTGAAATCATGATGGCTTCGATATTTAGATCGTGCCATTTTCGGTTAATGTTGGCAGCAAAGAAAGAGAAATTTAGTCTCCGTTATTATTGCGGAGTGTTGGGCTAGTCAATAAATCCATTTATGAACCGTAGGGTATAACTGCAAAGCTTAAAGTCAGGCTATCCCCTGTTCTTTCGACTGTAGTCCAGTGATAGCGCCATTTGCGTACTACTAAACTTTCGAGCGGTTTACCGGCAATTCTGCTACACTCCGCGCCTTTCGTGGTAAGGCGCTTTAGCTATTGCGAGCTGTAAACCATTAAACTGTGAAAATTACTGTGGCGATTACTTTGACTGATATTGATTCTACACCTGATATAGCATCCTCTCCCGAGAGCCAGGCTGGCAAAAAGACCAGTGATAAAGCGAAATCTCCCCGTCGTAGAAGAGGTGTCGATCGAGCAAATAACCAATGGGATATTTCGACGTTTGTGGTTGAGCCAGTAGAGGGCAAAACGCGGTTTCATGATTTTGATTTACCTGCGTCCTTAATGCGCGGTATTCAGGATGCCGGTTTTGAATATTGCACACCGATTCAAGCGTCCTCGTTACCACATACCTTGCGCGGCCATGATATTGTCGGAAAGGCACAGACCGGTACCGGTAAAACAGCGGCGTTTCTGGTCAATACTATTACCGACTTAGTAAATCACCCGATTGATGGCGAGCGCTATATGGGTGAGGCGCGCGCATTAATTATGGCGCCAACGCGCGAATTGGCGATCCAAATTGCCGATGATGCGACGCGTTTAGTTAAGCACACTGATCTAAAAGTCCACTGTCTGGTAGGTGGTATGGATTATGGCAGGCAGCTGCAAAAGGTAGAAAAGCATCACTGCGACATTTTGGTTGGCACGCCAGGCAGATTATTGGACTTTGCTAATAATCGCGATATCTATCTAGATCAGGTCGAGATATTGGTTATCGATGAAGCTGACCGTATGTTAGATATGGGCTTTATTCCGCAGGTGCGTCGCCTTGTGCGTTTGACACCAAAGCGTGAAGAGCGACAGACATTACTTTTTTCAGCGACCTTTACACCGGAAATTTTAAGACTGTCTGAAACTTGGACTGATAATCCAGTGACGGTTGAGATTGGCGCCGAACGAGTAGCAACCGACACCGTAGATCAGAAGATTTATATCACCACTGCTGGTGAAAAATTTGCCCTACTCAATAACCTTCTGGTGAATGACGATGTTGATAGCGTGATGGTCTTTGCCAACCGCAGAGATATCTGCCGGACTTTGCATGAGAAGCTTAGAAAGAAGGGCTTTAAAGTGGGTCTATTATCTGGTGATGTACCGCAGAACAAGCGTATGCGAGCGCTAGATTCATTTAAGTCTGGTTCACTAAAAGTAATGGTGGCTACGGATGTTGCTGGGCGTGGCATTCATGTTGATGGTATCAGTCATGTGAATAATTATACTTTGCCGGAAGAACCTGAGGACTATGTTCACCGTATAGGGCGCACAGGTCGCGCCGGCAAGACCGGCACCTCAATAAGTTTTGCCTGTGAGGATGATGCTTTTTTACTCGAGCCCATCGAAAAACTACTTGATATGAAATTACCGTGCACCATGCCGGAAGAGCATCTATTAAAGGAAGCTCCCTCGGCAACAGCGGCAGCAAAGAGAGAGCCCTCAGCCAATAAAGAGCCCTCAGCGAAGAAAGAGCCCTCAGCGAAAAAAGAGCCCTCAGCGAAAAAAGAGCCCTCAGCGAAAAAAGAGCCTCCAACAGAGCAATAACCCAAAGCTAGCAAGACAATAGACGACGCTAGTGTGTAGTCTTATATGCTCTGTTCCATAACAGTGTTCCCCCAATAACCGCTGCAGGCAGTACTAATATATTTAACAGCGGTATTGCTGAGGCCATTAACACAGTGAGGCCAAAACTCATTCCCTGCCACCGGTTATCGCGACCACGTTTCACTAGATGCTTGAACTCCACTTGGTCAATATCAGCGCCGTAGTCAAGATATTGAATTGATAGCGACCAAGCAGCCCAGGCTGCGGCCATTAGTGGTGCCAGTAAGTTGAGTGCAGGAATAAAGCTAATCACTATTGTCAGCAACCCAACACCGATGGTGCGCGGTACAAAATAGCCGAATAGTTGCAGTTGGCGTAAAAAACTCTGCCATGCAATTTGCAGTAATGCGGTGGTTGGTTGATCGTTGGTATCACCGCGCTCCATAGATAAAACTCGTTCCGCGAGCAAACCATAAAATGGTGAACCAATGAGATTAGCCAACAGAGTAAAACTGAAGGCATAAATAACCAGAGCCAATACCATAAATAGCAGCCAAATAAGCCACATTAGCCAGTGCAGCCAATCTGGAATATGGCTCATCATTGTTTGTAGCCAATCTGTCAGCCATTGGCCGACTAGCCATGTGAGCAATGAAAATAGCAGGATATTAATCAATAAGGGAGTCAGTACCAACCAGCGAACACGCGGGTGCCAAAGAAGCTGTGCACCTTGATAAAGTAGAACTGGTCCGCTCAAATTGCCGGCAAATACTGGCGGTTTCAGTGGCATAGGGCTACGACTTTTAATTGGGGACGACTATCTGTGTTCATAGCAATGATGCCAATCTGCTTAATGATGACGCATTAAGCGCTGCTTCTGGCGATTCCAGTCACGCTCTTTATCGTCCATGCGTTTATCGTAAGAGACCTTGCCTTTGGCGAGCGCAATCTCACATTTAATTAGATGGCCTTTCCAGTAAAGAGCGGTGCATACACAGGTATGACCTTTTTGATTAACCCCGTCTTCGAGTTTTTGTAATTCCCGCTTGTTGAGTAGTAGTTTTCTGGTGCGCGTAGGCTCGGTGACATAATGCGTTGAGGCTGCAGGTAGGGGTGTAATGTTGGTACCAATTAAAAAGGCCTCACCGTTTTTTATAAATACGTAGGTGTCGGTTAGATTAACTCTACTCTCTCTGAGACTTTTCACCTCCCAACCTAATAGCGCTAGACCGGCCTCAAAGGTCTCCTCGATAAAATAATCATGCTTGACCTTACGATTAAGGGCAATTGTGCCGGATTGTTGCTTGGGTTTCTTTTTACTCATGGGCGGATTATACGTGGGCAGTTGGCATTGTCATTTTATATTCAAAAACAACCCGCTTATTAGGATAGTTTATTCGCTACTATACTGATGTAGGTTACAATTCTACTACTAGATCATAACAACATGGAGTTAATTATGGCATTACAACAAAAAGGTATGCATGGCGCTTGGGCTAGTCGTTGGACATTTATTATGGCGGCCACGGGATCTGCGGTGGGTCTCGGTAATATGTGGAAGTTTCCCTATGTTGCGGGAAGTAATGGGGGTGGCGCCTTTGTATTAACCTATCTGATTTGCATCCTGCTGATCGGTGTGCCGGTAATGATGGCGGAAGTCATGATTGGACGTCATGGGCGCAAGAGCCCGATCAATTCGGTGCGCGATGCAGTACAAGAGAGCGGCGCTGATTCGCGCTGGGGCTATCTGGGTTGGTTAGGTGTTATTGCGGGCTTGCTAATCTTGTCCTTTTACGCCGTGATTGCCGGGTGGGCACTAGACTATATCTTTGAGGTGGCTTCGGGAAGTCTAATTGGTGTCAATGGGGCATCCGCGGGGGCGGTATTTGAGAATTTGCTCGCTGACCCGAGCCGCCTAATCCTGTGGCAAACCATTTTTATATTGCTCTGTGTCGGTGTAGTGGTCGGTGGCGTCAAAAAAGGTTTGGGCGTTGCGGTAGAGATTTTAATGCCGCTACTGTTCGTTATGATGCTGGTGCTGCTTGGCTTCTCTGTTTTAAAGGGTAATTTTGCTGCGGCTTGGTCTTTCTTATTTGACTTTGATATTGCCGCATTAAGTTGGCGCGGTGTCTTAGAAGCTATGGGGCAAGCATTCTTTACACTGAGTATCGGTATGGGCGCTATCATGGCCTACGGCGCCTATATGCCTCAGAAAGCTAATATAGGCAAAACCATTTTAGTGGTGGCGTTCTTTGATAGCGCTGTAGCCATTATCTCTGGTCTGATCATATTCTCCTTTGTGTTTGCCACGCAGGGGATCGAGCCTAGCGCTGGTCCTGGACTCATGTTTATTAGTTTGCCAGTTGCCTTTGGCGCTATGCCTGGTGGTGTATTAATTGGTTCAATCTTCTTTGTTTTGGTGTCTATTGCAGCTTGGAGTTCAGCAATATCGCTGTTGGAGCCCTGTGTTGCTTGGTTAATTGAGATTAAAAATCTGGGTCGAATTAGAGCTAATCTGATGCTTGCGGGTTGCGCTTGGTTGCTCGGGTTGGGATCGGTTTTCTCATTCAATATCTGGTCCGAATACCGTTTAGCAGGTTTCACCTTTTTTGATTTTCTCGACTTTCTGACGGCTAATATAATGTTGCCGATATCGGGATTGATGATCGCATTGTTTGTTGGCTATGTGATGAATAAGCAAATGGTCGAAGCACAATTAGACGGCACATCGTCTACGGTTAGCACACTTTGGTTTTTCACTGTGCGCTATATAGCGCCAGTGGCTATCGCGGCCGTTTTTGTAATGGGAATTTACGATAAATTCTTGTCCTAGGTATTAGTGGTAATGACGGAAATCTCTCGCTCAGCGCTGGTTATGCACTCTGCACAGGCTATGTATGACTTAGTTAATGATGTCGCTAGCTATCCACAGTTTATGGATGGTTGCGCTGGGGTGGAGATTTTCGAACACAATGATCACAGTATGCTGGCGCGGTTGGACTTAAAGAAGGCCGGTGTACAGATTAGCTTTGTTACTCGTAACAGCTTGGATGCGCCGCACCAAATTGAGATGCAGCTACAGGATGGCCCGTTTAAGATGTTTAAAGGGCTATGGTTATTCAAGCCCCTAACCGATAATGCTTGCAAGGTCTCTTTGCATTTAGAATTTGAGTTTAGTCGCACCGGCCTCGGCTTGGCCGGTTCGTCACTGTTTGCCGGAGTGGCGAATAATTTGGTCGACTCGCTGTGTCAGCGGGCCGATAAAGTTCTTTTGGAGTCGAATAATGACTGATTTGATCACTGTTGAGGTTGCCTATGCGCTACCGCAAAAACAGCTACTAAAAACCTTATCTGTGGCGCCGGGAACCACCGCTTTGGAGGCAGTAAAGATGTCTGGAATATTAGAGTCTTTTCCGGAGATCGATGCAAATAGCGACAAAATGGGCGTTTTTTCGCAAGTTTTAGGCGCAAAAGGCTTGGATGAGCCAGCGCAGTACCAGCTTCAACCTATGGATCGCGTAGAGATCTATCGTCCGCTGATTGCTGACCCAAAAGAGGTGCGTCGACGTCGCGCTGCAGAGGCTAAGGCCAAGCGAGCGCAGGCTTGACGGCAGTGCCTGCGTTCGGGCCTAGGCTAGGTCGCTTCAGTAGTTGCTGAGCTCGGTAGATAATCGCCAGTCATGCGCACCAGATTGCCCTCGGCGTCAAAGTAAATGGTGACCCGCTCTTCAGTTTGGATCCCAGCAGATGAGATGCGGCTGTAAAAGTAATCCCAGCGCTTTTGATTAAATGTGTCGACCACCAGTGGCGTGCCGAGTACAAATTGTACCTGGGCCATACTCATACCAGGGCGCAACTTATCGATCATTTCTTGATCGACGATATTACCCTGTTGAACGTCGACTTTGTGTACGCCAGGGAATTTAAGCCAACTGCAACCAGCAGACATTAGAGTAAAAGTGATTAAGTAGATAATGGTTAATCGCATCAGTGGGCTTCCAGTTAGTTGCGCGAACGGGGATAATACCGAATGATTGACATTTAAAGAAGGGGTAAGCATGTCTACAGAAGATCAGGAGCTAAAAAAAGTTGGACTCAAGGTCACCTTGCCGCGAGTAAAGATACTACAGATATTGGAAAACAGTCCTGACCGCCATATGACTGCTGAAGATATCTATCAGCTATTACGCGATGCTGATGAGGATGTAGGTATAGCCACAGTTTACCGAGTGCTCACTCAGTTCGAAGTGGCGGGTCTAATTGAGAGGCACAATTTTGATAATGGTCCAGCAGTATATGAGCTTGATCGTGGTGAACATCATGACCATATGGTATGTACCGAAACCGGAGCAGTTATTGAGTTCCATAATGAAGAAATTGAGAAAATTCAGGAAACCTTAGTCAATCAGAAAGGCTACGAATTGGTTGGCCATAGTTTGGTACTCTATGTAAAACCAAAAGCTTGATAGCTACTGGATAAAAATAAAATAATAAGAAGCCAATATGAGCCTGCAACAACTCGAAGATTTTTTTAACGCCTGGGCCGATATGATGTGGAGCACGCCTTTGGTGGTGCTACTTGTCGGTGGCGGACTGTTTTTTCTAGTCTATTCGCGCTTCCGTCCCTATCGATATTTTGGTCATGCTATTGCCCTTTTAAGTGGACGGTTTAGCAACCCCAATGACCCCGGGCATATCCCTCATTCTCAGGCGCTGGCAACTGCGCTATCTGGCACATTGGGCCTGGGCAATATCGCCGGTGTTGCCATTGCCATCGGCATTGGTGGGCCGGGCGCTGTATTTTGGATGTGGGTCACCGCTAT
This sequence comes from uncultured Porticoccaceae bacterium, assembly GCA_965659315.1. Lineage (GTDB taxonomy): Bacteria > Pseudomonadota > Gammaproteobacteria > Pseudomonadales > Porticoccaceae > HTCC2207. Next base: position 8,804 of record CBFHVP010000005.1, read on the forward strand.
TGTCGGTGTTGCGACGAAATTTTATACCGCTTCACTGGCCGTAATGTATCGCGGTCATGACTCCGAGGGAGTGGTTCAAGGCGGTCCGATGTACGTTATTATGGAGGGCATGGGTAAGCGTTGGTATCCACTGGCCGCACTGTTTGCGGTGGCCTGCTTGCTTGGTGCCCTACCTATCTTTCAAGCCAATCAGTTTATTCAGTTGTTACGTGATGTCGTTGCCATACCGGCCGGTTGGGCGACAACAGAGCAGCATTTTAATTTTGATCTGATCGCTAGTCTTATGGTGGCGTCACTGGTCGCTATGGTGGTGATTGGCCGTATCGAGCGTATTGGGCGACTGACGGTGCGTTTGGTTCCCTCCATGGTGGTGCTGTATCTGGTGATAACGGCAACAGTGTTATTGCAGTTTATCGATCAAATTCCTGCCACTCTGCTACTGATTGTCACCGACGCTTTTACCGGTGAGGCGGCCGCAGGCGGATCGATAGGAGCGGTGATTCTTATTGGTGTGCGTCGTGGTGCTTTTTCTAATGAGGCTGGCATCGGCACTGAATCGATGGCACATGGTGCGGCGAAAACAGCGCAGCCGATCCGAGAGGGTATTGTTGCCATGGTTGGCCCCGTAGTAGATACCCTTTTGGTTTGCACCTGCACGGCACTGATTATTCTGCTAACCGGTGTGTGGCAAACTGAGGTGGGTGTTGCCGGAGTGACCTTGACTGCACGCGCCATTGAGCAAGTTTTTCCTGTCACCGGGATTTATTTATTATTGGTAATGGTGGGCCTACTGAGTTTTAGCACCATGGTCACTATGTGGTTTTACGGCGTTAAAGCGATGGGTTTTTTGTTTGGTGCCAAACGCCAATACTGGTACACCCCAGTTTATCTCGCCTTGCTGGTTGGTGGTGCTGTGGTGTCTATGGATATTGTCAATGGCTTGATCCTTGCCAGCTACGCTACGATGGCGATTCCAACAATGATTTCTGCTCTCTATTTAGCGCCCAAAGTAAATCAAGCTGCAGCGGCCTACTTTGCTGAGCTAAAGAAAAATTGATGGGCTATTAATGCTGCTTGAGCTGTCGTCGCCTCTAAGCCAGTTCAATACTGCTCCTCAGAGCAGTTTCTCAATCGACTTGGCAAGATCGGCCGGTTTGGTGATAGTGGCAAATCGATCCACTACCTGACCATTGCGATCCACCAAAAACTTAGTGAAATTCCATTTGATATTATCATTGAAGAGCCCGCCGGCCTGTTTGGTGAGGTAATCGTACAGTGGGTGTCTTCCTTTGCCATTGACCTCTATCTTGCCCATCACAGGGAAACTCAAACCATAGTTCATTTGGCAGAATTCTTGTACTTCGGCATTGCTGCCGGGCTCTTGTCCGCGGAACTGATTACACGGCAGTGCAATAATTACTAAACCGCGTTCGGCATAGGTATCGTGAAGTGTTTGCAGACCCTCATACTGTGGCGTAAAACCGCATTTACTGGCTGTATTTACAATGAGTACGACCTTACCCTGATAGTCACTTAATGCTTGTTCATCACCGGTACTGGTGGGTACAGAAAAGTTGTAAATATTATGTGCTTGAGACATTGAGTTACCTTATTTTTATTACTTAAAGCAGTGTTCGGGGGCTGGGAACGCGCCAGAGCGCACCGCATTGCCGTAGTTGATAATAGCTTGCTGAATAGTTGAGGATTGCTCTAAAAAGTTTTTCGAGAACTTTGGTAGTCGTTGCGAGATCCCCAACATATCTTGAAGTACCAGTACTTGAGCATCGGTGTCTGGTCCTGCACCAATACCAATCACCGGTATATTTAGGCTATCTGCCAAGTTTTTACCTAACGAAGAGGGCACGCATTCTACGACCATCAAATCGGCGCCGGCTTCTTCAAGTATCTGTGCTTCTTGAATCATGCGCTGAGCGGCCTCCTCCTCTTTGCCTTGGACTTTGTAACCCCCCAGTTTGTGTACCGACTGAGGTGTAAGACCAACATGGCCACAAACGGGAATACCGCGCTCAGTGAGCATAAAAATCGTCTCAGCCAACCATTCGCCGCCCTCAAGTTTGACCATCTGAGCGCCAGCCTGCATTAATATAGCGGCATTATCCAGTGCTTGATTTTCTGAAGCATAGGACATGAACGGCATGTCGGTCATCAGCAACGTGCGGCTATTACCGCGTTTAACAATCTCAGTATGGTAGGCCATTTCATCTACCGAGACTGGAATGGTACTGTCTCTACCCTGGATAACATTACCCAGAGAATCTCCCACCAGCGTAACCTCAATACCGGCAGTTTCAATTAAACGTGAAAATGTGTAGTCATAGGCAGTGATGACAGCAAATTTCTCGCCTGCTGCTTTCATTGCATTCAGATTGCTGATGGTTGTGGTTTTCATTGCTTAATTTAGACTTAATTTATTGGCAGGAACGCTACGTTACTGGGTTTCGCAACTGATAACAAGTTGTAACCCCAGTTGGCCCTGTAGCAGATTATTGAATTGGTTGAGGGTTGTAGTAATGGCGCCCTGTGGTTGTCTTAAGGATATATTTCACTAAGTTAAAATAATCAAGGTCGCCATCGGCAAGGTTTATTTCGCTGGTATTAACAATCAGAAGAGGGCTGTCATCATAATGGTAAAAGAATTGGGTGTAAGCGTCATTGAGCTGTTGTAGATAGGACTGCTCAATGGGCCGCTCTATAGCGATGCCGCGGCGTTGTACGCGCGCATAGAGGGTCTCTGTAGGTGCCTGCAGGTAGATCACCAAATCTGGTTTTGGCAGATCTTCAATAATATTGTCGTATACGGTCTGATAGAGTCGATATTCATCATCGTCTAATGTGATACGCGCAAATAAAGGATCTTTTTCGATAAGAAAATCAGATACGCGAACCTGCTGAAAAATGTCGCCTTGACGCAAATCTTGCAGTTTACGCATGCGTTGAAATAGAAAGTAAAGCTGTGTTGGCAGAGCATTGCTGCGCCGATCTTGATAAAAACGCTCTAGAAAGGGATTCTCCTCAGCTTCCTCAAGCAACGTCTCATAATTAAAAGAATTGGCTAAGCGCTTGGCGAGTGTGGTTTTGCCAATGCCGATAGGCCCTTCTATTGCAATGTATCTGGGTATAGAGGCAAGGGATAAATCGAGATCAAATTCATTGAGCAATGTGGGTTCCACAGAAGTCTCCAAATCCATAATTATGTCTCACTCAGGCTAGCGCCAATAAGCAACACTAGAGTTTGACAATACCCTGCATTGAACAATTTGCCAATAGCTCAGCGATATTTTTGCCACCTGCTAGGATAAGCTGAGGTGCTAGTTCCGCTAGAGGTGCCAGTACAAAGCCGCGCTCATGCATGCGGGGGTGGGGCAATATCAGACGTTGGCTGTTTTCGCTGTGCTGATCGTACAGCAGAATATCGAGATCCAGCGTTCTGGCGCCCCAGCGGATTATTCGCTCTCGACCTTGCTGATGCTCAATTGATTGCAGAAAATCAAGTAACTCAATAGGTTTTAGGCTAGTTTGTAATTGCACTACGGCATTAATGTAATCTGGCTGCTGCCCTGGTCCAATTGCGGCTGTTTGATAGAAGCTAGACTGTTCGAGAACATCGATGTGGTGATGTGCAGACAGACTCAGCACGGCTTGCTCAAGCTGTGCCTGAGGGCTTAATAATTGACCGTTATGATTACCAGAGAGGTTACTGCCGAGCCCTATATAAGCAATGGCCATCAGTCTGTCTTGGGTTTTCTGGGTTTGCGGCGTTTGCGGTTGCGCTTTGGCTCGCCAAGCGCCTTGGCCATCTGTTCACGTTTCTCTTCATCGGCATTTTGGTAAGCGGTCCACCAGTCGCCCAGCCCGCTCAACTCCTCACCCGCCTGCTCACGCAATAAGACAAAGTCGTAGGCAGCGCGAAACCTTGGGTGATCTGCGAGACGTTTAGCTCGGTGCCCACCGCGGCGCGGTAACAATAACTGGAGATCCCATATTTCACGCATTGGCATGGTAAATCTTTTGGGGATAGCAGTGATTGGAATTTGTTTGGCTATCACTTCGCCTGCCGCTTTGCTGAGAGCGTAGGCTGGACTATTACCGCGCTCTCGATAACTTGCTGCCAATTGTTGCACCGAAGGCCATAGCAATGCCGCATAGATAAAGGCGGGTGTAACACGCTTATTGTTACGAATACGCAAATCAGTATTGGTGAAAGCTTGTTCAATAAGCTTACCGGTGAGGTTATTGCGATCTTTCATCATAGCGCTGACTTGAGGCGCTATATAATCGAATAAACCATATTCATAAAGTAGCCAGAAAGTAGCCAAGCCCTGGCCACTCATAAATAGCTTCAAGGTTTCATCAAATAGCCTGGGTGGGGAGACGTGTTGCAGGTTAGAGGCCAATTTGCGCATTGGCTTCTCTGTAATTGGATCAATATTAAAACCTAGTTTGGCGGCGAAGCGGGCGACACGGAGTAGGCGCACAGGATCTTCTCGGAACCTGGTAGCCGGGTCGCCCATAATCCTTATCAGGCGTTGATCAATATCCTCAAGACCACCGGCGAAATCGTGGATACTATTGTCACTGGGGTTGTAGTAAAGGGCATTGATAGTTAGGTCTCTGCGGCTGGCATCATCACTGATTGAGCCAAATACATTATCTCTAGTGAGCACGCCAGAATTTGCTTGTTGGCGACGGTTACCACCCTTTTTATCAGTTGCTTTTGTTTCATTGGAGCGGAACGTAGTCACCTCAATGAGTTCTCGACCGAGTTGTACATGCACAATTTGAAAACGCCGACCGATAATGCGTGAACGCCTGAATAGCGGTTTTATTTCACTGGGTCTAGCATTGGTGGCAACATCAAAATCTTTAGGTTTAAGGCCTAACAGCAAGTCACGGATGGAGCCTCCCACCACATAGGCGTCGTAACCATGATCTTGAAGTACTTCAACAACCTTTAGAGCGTCTTTATTGATCATCTTCGGTGACAATTTATGCTCGTCACCGAAGATCACTCTATGCTCATGAGTATTTTGCTTACGAGGGTTCGGTGAGAAAAAGTGACTGATACGTTTCAGCATGAAAAGGGCGTCGGTGGACAAGAGTTGGTCAGGAGTTTACCAGAGGATTCGCGGTTGCGGGAGTATTCCTTGCTTTTAGCCAAAATCACAGGCAATAAAAAAGGGATGCCGTTTGACATCCCCCCTCAATGGTTCTTAAAGCCTGAGCTTCTGGAACACTTTTTGCAATCCATCCGTTTTTTATTATTTATTGTTGTTATTACTCAAGAATAAATTCTTGGTAGTTCCATTCTAAACAGAAATCACATGGCATCAAGGGGTTTATGGAATTTTTCCTCGTAAAGAAAGTAAATTTGTCCTGAATGTTACTTTTAGAAACAGTTAGCGTCGATTTAAATCGGCTCTCGCTCAATATTTAGGCCTTTTTGCGGCTAATGCCGAGTTTATTGCGTCTTTCCCAGAGGGATTTACGGCTAATGCCAAGTTTTTGTGCTAGCGCTGTTTCACTCATATTTTCCTGATTTTCCAGCACGAAGCTGGTGAAATAGTCTTCGAGTGAGAGGCCTGCTGGCCCATCTATAGAAGCGGCCGCATGGCCTACTTCGCTAGATACCTCATCCATATGATTATCCGGTGCATCACTAAGACCCAGCATCTGAGCATTTACCGACTCCCCAGCTTCTGCAAGAATTACAGCTTGATAGATAGTATTCTGCAGTTCTTGCACATTACCTGGCCAACTATGGTTGGTCAGCGCGCGAATGGCGTCTTGGGTTAAGACTATATCCATGCCTAGCTCAGTACTATAGAAGTTGGCAAAATAATTAATCAAAGCTGGTATATCCCCAGTTCTTTCGCGCAGTGTCGGGACATGAATTTTGACTACATTAAGGCTGTAGTACAGATCTTTGCGGAAGTGACCTTTGTCTACTAGGGCTTTAAGATTGTGCTCTGCTGAAGCAATAATGCGGGGTGCTTTTTTCTGCAAGATTTTCACTATATAGGGCTGCAGCGCGGGGGTGAGTTCACAAATATTGTTTAGGAACAAAGTGCCAATATTTCCCCGATCTAATATATCCGATAGCTCTGTTGCGGTAGCTGAGGAGCAATTAATATTGCGAAAAGGTCGCTCTCCTAAGCCACTGTCAGCGTGGATTATTTCTGCAATAGTTCTTCGTCCAGTACCGTTTTCGCCTTGAATAAGCACGGGCGCGGTGGTCGGCGCAGCTTTATGAACTGTGCGCAGTATTCTTAGCATTTCCGAGTTATCACCCATAAGCAGGCGGTTTACCTGTTGGCTGCTTTTTGGAGGTTTTTCGAAAATACGTTTTACAGAACTGATTATTTCGTCATGATCAAACGGCTTAGAAATATAGTCGACAGCGCCTTGACGCATCGTCTCAACCGCAGACCGCAGGCTGGCATAACTGGTCATAATGATCACCGGCACAGTGCCAGAGGCTTTTATTAGATCGGTACCCGCACTGCCTGGCAATCTGAGATCACTAATCACCAGGTCAAAGCTATTGAGGTTAAATGCCTGCTGTGCGGCTTTGACGCTGATAGCTTCAGAGACTGAAAAGCCGTTGCGCTCGAGAAGCTTGCGCAGTGAGGTACGAATAACCTCTTCGTCTTCGACAATAAGGATATGGTGTTGAGTTTTATTCATGATGTAGATGATAGGGGAAAACTAATAGTTGCAGTAGTACCATGTTGGTTATTTTCTGCCGGACTGACTATCGAAATATCCCCACCCATGCTGTTAACTAGATTTATCACCACCCATAATCCCAATCCCGTGCCACTGCCAGGGTCCTTATTGGTGACAAAGGGCTCAAACAAATGCCCTTTTACTTTATCATCAATACCTGAACCCTCATCACTGATTTTAAGCTCAACCTGATGATCGGTGCGGTTAGCTTTGATACTAATAACACCACCGGCAGGGGAGGCATCGCGGGAATTACTTAGTAAGTTGAGAAATATCTGAATTAAGTGATGATAGTCGCCAGTGATAGCTAGTTCGTCGTCAATCTCCGTGCTAAATGTTACCTCGATTTGAGAGGCACTCATAGTGAGCAAGTTAATCGCTTCTTTGGCCGCATGTTGCAGATAGATGGTTTGCTTTGTTGCAGCTATGGGACTCCCACCTCGAGAAAAGCTAAGTAGTGATTGCACAATACGGTTGATACGCTGAGTCTGAGATAAAATCTGTTCAGCGGTATACTCTATCTCGTTGCTATCAGTTTCATGTTGCAGATTCTGTGCAAGGCAAGCAATGCCGGTGACGGGATTGCCTATTTCATGGGCAACGCCTGCTGCCAATCGACCAACCGATGCTAGTCGTTCATTATCGATGGATTGCTGGATCAGATTGACCGCGCTGGTATGCTCTTCTACAAGCACCACTATGTCAGTGTCTGGATTGATCTGTCGTGCAGATCTTTGCAGGCTAAACCAACGGACCTCACCCTGTATTTCAAGTTGTAAATCATCAAGCATGTTGGCGTCGCTGGCAATAAAATTGGTGATTGCAGGACCCCAGGGTTGCGGCAATTCACTTATCGAACTGCCAGTAATCATGTCGCTGTCGAGACCAGTGTAACGGGCTATTGTGGAGTTCCATTTGACCACCTCCCCGTTCGGGTCAACTGAGATCACACCGATAGGTAAATTGTTGATAATTTCACGATGATGCATGCGCAGCTTGTTAAGTTCACTGGCAATACCGGTTAATCGGTCACCATGAATGGCTAACATCGACTCGATAAGATAGATGTCGTCTGGATCATTTGCATTAGGTATGGTGACAGGGAGTGATTTTTCCATGATGCGATTGGCTGCCAGCACACCAAAACGCATATTCAGTGAGGCATTAATTGTATCCCGAAGTTGGCGCAGCGCAGCAGGCCTGACTTCGTCGTATTGTAATCCCAACGTTTCAAGTGCTTGTAGCACCTCGTTATCCGCGTCGTCACCCAGAGACAGGCGTAAGTTGGTGGTAATTTCATCGACTGATTTTTGGGCAATTTCGATGCGCGCAGGAATATAGACATTGTCAACCATGCATAGGCTAGCAAAGGTTTTTTGCTCGCTATCCATCGCACTAAATACACTGAATACAGTGCACAGTGTGATATTGACCAATAGCGCTTCAATGGCCCAGATACTCCAATTTTGCATGCCTACTTGAATGGTTTTATCGGACATGGGTAGTTGCCAAGTCCAATCGCCAAATAATAAGGGCAGTGCAATAGTGATCAACCACAACAGCATGCCCGCAATCAGACCGGCAAGAAACCCTCGACGATTAACGCCTGGCAAGTAGGTTGCTGCGAGCATCCCCGGTGTCAACTGGGCCAGACCGGCGAAACCTGCGAGATAGTAATCGGTAATACTGCGGCCTTTTCCTGTCAGGCTCAGGGCCACACAAAAGACAACCATACCTGTGGCAATAAGGAGTTGCCGACGTTTTAGCCATACTGTTAACTGAGGCTGTTGGTGCAAGTCCTTGGTTGGTAGCAGGCAGCTATTGATAAGTATTTTCGAGGAGATAACGATAAGGCTACAGGCAAATGATATGGCTAACATGGTGATACAGGCAGCACCGAGGCCAGAGATTAGTGGTTGGTTAGTCAGTGAGGGTAGGCTAAACAGATATTCCTGTAGTGGCGACAAAGACTGTAGCGAGATACCTGACCAAAGCAACGGAAATACGGGAATGCAGGCCAACAGAACGAGTAGTGGATAGGCCCAAGAGGTCATGTCAGTCTGGCGTTCAGAAATATTGTCTGCTACCAAAAGTCTAAAATTGATCGGTGAGGCAAAACTGGCGGCGAGAAAGATAATAAACAGGCTGTATGAGGCATCCATGCGTTGCACAATATTTCGCTGTCCACTGTCTATGACCCAAGTATTCATTTCCGCGAGACTGCCGAATACTGCTTGAATCGATGTCCAAGCAGAAAGACCTAAAGCAGGCAAGAGCAACAGGCCAGCTGTTGTCATGATCCAACCAAGATTATTTTCGCTATTAAGTTGGATCGAAAACAGGTTAAGTGAGATTAATAGCCCTGTTATTAATAATAGAATGAGTAGCTTAGACGGGCTGCCGAATAAATAATCAGCAACGGACTCTATGGCCGTGATTTGAGCGAGAATAAGTGGCACGGTGGCAACAGTAAGGCTTATGCAGGCGACTATTGCCACTGTTCTTCCGCGAAATCTAAAAGTCAAAAAATCAATTGAGGTAGCAAAGCGAATCACGCCGTTGAGGCGATGAATGGGGGCAAAGATAAGCGGTGATACAACAAAAACTAGGCTGAATGCTACCAGAGCAAGAATAATGCTGTAGCCATAGCGTCCGGCCATTTCTATCGAGCCCATCGCCATGAGCACACCAGTGCCCGATAGTAGACCAAGATTAAGCGCCAAATCTTTTCTATTACCTTGAGCGCGTCTTAGTAACCACTTCGATGCAAATAGACCGAGCACAATTACTGCCAGACAACTCAGTAAAACCTCAGGATTCATCGCGACCTCTGTGTCGATAGGCAACATAGGCAGCGAATACCAGCATTGCCCATACTACAAAAGGGCGAAACCAGCTTCCACTGGGCTCTTTAGCCCATTGGATGGCCATAGGGAAGACCACAATACTGAGCAGAAGGAGGGTTGCTACTAGGCGGTAATTAAGCATTTATTGGCATCTTGGTTTAGCTGGCATAGTCAAAAAAAGATTATCCGGTGGTCGATGGTATGCGCGCAACCGCAGCAAATCAAATCAGTACCCTTCGGGCGCTAGCGCATTTTGAGGATTTTTAGCCAGTATACGGCTGTCCCAATGATTAATCGCCCAAGTCAAAATATCGCTTACCGATTGCCATTGTAACGGCTCTGGCGGCGACTGTTGTAGCCAGTGGAGTGCTTGCCATAGATTTTGCGATTCGTTACCAGCCTTGAGACCAGTAGCAAGATTCTGTTTGCTGAGTTTCTGGCCTTGGATATTGAGCACTAAAGGTAGATGGCTATAAGTCGGTTGATTATAGCCGAGACATTGCTGCAGATAGAGTTGACGCGGTGTTGAATCCAACAAGTCTTCACCCCGAACAATATGACTAATAGCTTGAAATTGGTCATCAACCACTACGGCTAATTGATAAGAAAATAATTGATCGCGGCGTTGTATAACGAAGTCACCTGTCTGGGTGCTCAGTTGTTGCTGGTAGGTCCCCATAATCTGATCAACAAAGCGGATTTTTTTGTCTGGGTTATTAATGATAAGTCTTGTCGCGTTGCCCGAGGCCGGCAGTTGAAGATGGCGGCACTGGTTATCATACACGCCACCCAAACGATTAATTCGCTGACGATTACACTGGCAGTGGTAAACAAGATCTTGGTTCCATAGGTTATCCAGGGCTTGTTTATAACTATCGAGTCTACTGCTCTGATAGAGCACAGTGTCATCCCAGTGGAGGCCATGATCATCCAATTGTTGCAGTATTTGATCACTGGCGCCGGTAACTTCTCGGGGTGGATCTATATCTTCCATACGTACCAGCCATTTGCCTTTATGTTGGCGGGCATGGATAAAGCTTGCTAGCGCACTAGTCAGTGAGCCAAAGTGAAGAGGGCCTGAAGGCGAGGGGGCGAAGCGACCTACGTAAGATGGCGCAGAAGATAGCGCGGACATGGCTAGCACTTAGACTCTGTGGTGTATGGTTTTATACACCACAGGGCACTGGAGGCCAAGATTAGCCTCCAGTAATTTGTTTTTCCTTGATTTCATCAAGCGTTTTACAGTCAACGCATAAATCAGCGGTGGGACGGGCCTCCAGTCGACGGATACCAATTTCAACGCCACATTGATCGCAAAACCCGTAATCATCTTCTTCGACGCGAACAAGAGTTTTATCGATTTTTTTAATCAACTTGCGCTCGCGATCACGAGTGCGAAGCTCAAGACTGAACTCTTCTTCCTGAGTAGCGCGATCGGCAGGATCGGGAAAATTAGCCGCTTCATCTTTCATATGACTCACGGTGCGGTCAACCTCTTCCATTAGTTCACTGCGCCATGCCTTAAGGATCAGTTTAAAATGCTCAAGCTGATTCTCGTTCATATATTCTTCTGATTTCTTCTCCTTGTAGGGAGCTAAACCATGAAGAGAAACCGCGTTTGCGGCAGGTTTTACCTTTGCTTTTGCCATTATAAGTTCCGATGTGAATTTGGGCTTAAAAAAAACTGCTCGCGTTTATAGAGATTTTACACCAATTAATCAAGAGAAATTTGTATTCCTCCCCTGAGATTCGCTTATTTATGCTGATGTTTTTATCTCAGCCTTGCAAATTATTTCAGGCTACTCATACTCTGCTCACAACGTATAACCTGTCCTGTGACAACATAAAATGAAAAATACTCCCTCACTGCATTGCGCAACCTTTGTTAAGCGGTATAAGAGGTTCTTTGCCGATGTGCTTGATCAGCAGGGTCGTTTGATTACATTGCATTGCGCCAATACTGGATCGATGAAAAATTGTCAGGTTGAGGGTTCGGCTTGTTGGTACAGTCTGTCCGATAACCCAAAGCGCAAGTTACCCGGCACATTGGAAATAGTCACTACTAGCCACGGCAATTTGGCCGGCGTCAATACCGCTAAACCCAATCATTTAGTGCGTGAAGCGATTGAGGCAGATCTGATACCAGAATTATGTGGTTACCAGCGGATTCGCACTGAGGTGCGTTATGGTGCGGAGAATAGTCGCATCGACTTACTGCTAGAAGATGATGAACGTGGCTCCTGTTATGTGGAGGTGAAAAATGTCACCTTAGATAAAGGTGATGGATTGGCCATGTTTCCCGATGCTGTCACCAGCCGTGGGGCCAAACATTTGCGCGAGTTAATGGCGATGGTTGCCACAGGACACCGCGCTGTTCTATTTTTTTGTGTACAACTCACAGGCGTTGATCGTGTGGAGATTGCTGCAGATATCGATCCCGCCTATGCTCGCATTATGGCACAGGCTGTTGCCGCCGGTGTTGAGGTAATGGCGTGGTGTACTGTATTAACTGCGGATGAAACAAGGCTACATCGCCCCATTAGCTGTCTTCAAGATCTGCCAGCGCCTGCGCTCTCAGATTAATTGGCGCTTGGGGCATTGGTTGATTGGCCACGACATAGATCTTATTGCCTTCAACTCTAACCTCCACAGGCTTCAGATGGTCGCCAATACATGGTCCGGCAATACATTCGCCACTATCAATTTGGAACAGTGCCCCATGGGACGAGCACTGTATGAGTGAACCATCTAAATCGAGAAATTTTTCTGGCATCCAGTTCAGTGGAATACCCAAATGCGGGCAATTATTCCAGTAGGCATAAACTTCATTGTCTTTGCGGATAGCAAACAGTTTATTGTCGCCAATATCCAATTCGATCGTTTGCATTTCTGCTAGATCGTCGATTTGGCAGAGCAATATATCAGTGTTCAAAATGCTTGATTCAGCCATATTTAAGGGCCTTAATGCGCTCTTCTAATGGTGGGTGAGTCATAAACAACTTGCTGGTTTTACGCTTCCAACCGCTGGAGATACCAAAAGCGGTCATTGTGTCGGGCATCTCATTAGCGATCTGTGCCTGTGTTTCACTGCGCAGTTTCTCCAAAGCACCTAGCATAGCGGTGCGCCCAGCAAGCCGCGCACCGGCAGCATCGGCACGGAATTCACGTTGTCTGGAAAACCACATAACAATGGTTGAGGCTAAGATACCTAGCGCAATTTCCGCTACAACAGTGGTGATCCAGTACCCCAGACCTAAGCCACGATTATTTTTGAGCACAACACGGTCAACAAAAAAACCAATCACTCGAGCGGCAAACATAACGAAGGTGTTAACCACGCCTTGTACCAAGCTCAGTGTAATCATATCGCCATTGGCGACATGACCAATCTCATGGGCCAGCACGGCGCGCGCCTCATCACGGCTAAAGCGTTGCAGAAGTCCAGCGCTCACTGCTACTAGCGCATTGTTTCTGTTCCAACCGGTGGCAAAGGCATTAGATTGCTGGGCAGGGAAAATACCGACTTCGGGCATGCCTATGTCCGCCTTTTTCGCCAAATCAGCTACCGTTTGCATCAGCCAGCGTTCTTGCTCTGTCTGTGGTTGCTGGATAATCTGCGTACCACTGGTGCGTTTGGCGATAAATTTGGACAGTAAAAGAGAGACAAATGAACCGATAAAACCAAATACGGCACAGAAAATCAGTAGCGCTCTGAGATCCAGATCCATGCCATTATTGGCCAGAATGCTATCGACACCCAGTAATCGCAGTGAAATACTGGCGACCACAATGATGGCGAGGTTGGTGAGAAGAAATAGTCCTATTCTATACATGGCTTAGTCCTGTAACGTCTGGTTGCTATTTTATGCGGGCAAAAAGTCAGAATTCAACGCCTGAACTTTTGCTTATTGTTGTGCGCGCGGGTATAACTGTGCCTTTAACTTACTAGCCTGTCACTGCCGATAGCAAAATGAATGAATTTGACCTTCTAACCGGCTCAACTGAGCAGCATCTTGTCGATTTACATGCGTCTAATAGTAATCGGCAGGCCATCATGGTGCACAGTCAGGTTGTTGCGCCATTATCCGAACTTCAATCTCGCGCTACCGACGCTGGTTTTGATCTTAAGCTGTGCAGCGGTTTCCGCAGTTTTGAGCGACAGGTGCATATTTGGAACAGTAAGTTGTCTGGTCTGCGTCCAGTACTTGACACCTCTGGTGCCGTGATTGATCTCGATACATTGACTCCTTGGCAGCAAATTCAAGCATTGTTGCGCTGGTCTGCACTGCCCGGTGCTTCGCGTCATCACTGGGGTACTGATATGGATATCTACGATGCCAAAGCGATGCCGGATGGCTACCAAATCCAGCTTATTCCAGAGGAAGTAGAGGGCCAGGGCATGTTCGCAGCCATGCATAATTGGCTGGATAAGGAGCTTGAGCATTTTGGGTTTTACCGTCCCTATGCAACTGACCTCGGTGGTATAGCGCCAGAGCGCTGGCATATTAGCTACCGACCTCTGGCAGATAACTATGCCCAGCAGCTCACCACTGAGGTATTGCGGCAACGATTACAGAATACTGACATATTGCTGTTAGATCAGGTGCTGGAGCACCTCGATGAGATAATGCGACGTTATGTTCGCGTTGCATAGCTAGGTTTTGCTAAGAAAACAGGATTTAAGAGAGTATTTGAACATGCCAAAAATTGACCCAATCTGGGAGGTTATTCTTGAGGAGGCGAGACAGGCTAGTGCTGAAGAGCCGCTGATGGCCGATTTTTTTAACACCAACATATTGGCGCAAACAGATCTCAATGCTGCATTGAGTTTTAACCTTGCCCAGCAATTGGCGAGTTCGGCAATGTCGGGTGCAGATATTGCTGGGGTGGTTTTGCAGGCACTACAGGCCGACGACAGTATTGGGCGCAGTGTTCGTTTGGATATTGAAGCTGCCTTTGATAGAGATGCTGCCTGTGATCGTTACTTAACGCCGATACTCTATTTCAAGGGCTTTCAAGCGTTGCAACTGCAGCGAGTAGCTCATTGGCTTTGGCTCAAGGGTCGTAAACCTTTGGCCTTATTTTTTCAGAATCAAATTTCGCAAACCTTTGCTGTGGATATTCATCCCGGCGCGCAGATGGGCTCGGGCATTATGATCGACCATGCCACTGGTCTGGTTATCGGTGAGACTGCCGTCGTTGGCGATAATGTCTCTATCTTGCACTCTGTTACGCTCGGGGGTAGCGGTTGTCAGGGGGGTAATCGACACCCAAAAATTGGCAACGGTGCAATGATCTCTGCTGGTGCTAAGATTCTTGGCAATATCGATATTGGTGAGGGTGTTAAGGTGGGCGCCGGAAGCTTGGTTCTCGACCCCGTGCCGCCACATGTTACTGTAGTGGGTGTGCCGGCAAAAATAGTGGGGACACCTGGCGAGGTTAGTCCCGCCTTAGAAATGGATCAACGCCTTGATACCGGCAGTGAACTGGGAGTTAATGGAGAGTGAAGAGTGAAACCTGAGATCCATGGAGGCGTTAAAGGTTTTTTTTCGCGGCGGATTATTGCAACGCTCAGAAATACCTGGAGTGGTCTCTACCATAGCTTCTGGCATGAAGAAGCTTTCCGTGTTGAGTTGCTGTTATCGCTAGTTCTGATTCCGACCGCTTTCTGGCTTGCGACGGATTATCTGCAGTTGATCGCGCTGTTGGGTTGCTTATTTCTTGTATTAATTGTGGAACTACTGAATACAGGTATTGAGGCCACAGTGGATCGTGTAGGTCCTGAGTTTCATGATTTATCTAAGCATGCTAAAGATGCAGGTTCTGCGGCGGTGGGGCTATCGCTTTTATTGTGTATTCTGGTTTGGGCAATAATCGTAATGGAAAATATGGCGGGCTCTTAACGCTGCATCCGAGTGGTGGACCAATATAAGCGTGCGATATTAGCAAACTCGGTATGAAATTCTTTAATTTAGGGGCTACAGACACATATTGGCGAGATGCATGATTTGCTTCTCCAGCAACCTTTGCCGTTCTTCAGGGAAACTTTGTAAGATAAAACAGTTGCTATCAAACAGGATAAATCTGGCTATCGACGAGAGTTGCTCGATATCATAGTCATGACTGTAGAGGCCAATAATGCCCTCTTGCATTTTGTCACCTAACAGTGCCGACTGCTGTTTCAGTGCCGCCATATCCTCGTGGTGGCTGAATACCGGTAATGTTCTGATATTGCCGCTGCACAGCGCCCAATTGATCTCCAAATCGACACCGAGCTTGACTGATAGTCGGTCAAGCAACTGTTGCAAACTGTAAACGGCCATCAGGCAGACCAGTAAATGTTGCTTGGAGCTCTGCGTGGAGCGGATGGTGAAGCAGATTGAACTGCTGGCACCCTCTATCCGTTGACCGCCGTATAGCTCTAAGGCGCGGGCAGTGCAGTAATCAATCTTTTCAAAGAGCAGTTCAAGGCTCTCACTGTTTAGTTGGCTGTTGAGGCGCTGACGGTTTTTGATCGTCGCAGTGACAACAGAGTGGTAATAGCCGCTGTTATGCTCTCCCTCAGTCTGGGTTGGTGTAGACAAAAGCGGTTGAATTTTGGCTTCCAAGGCGTTTAATTCGTCAATTATGGGTTCGCCTTCACCTGGTAGTCGATTAGTTAGGATACGCAGTCGTCGCGCAAGTTGCTCTGAATAGCGAAAACAACCATAGGTGCTGGCGGCAGTAAATACCAACCACAACAATAGCCAGTTGATTAATAGGCTGCGGTACTGCCGGTAAATAGGTTGACTGTCGATATCGATAACCATCGTGCCGATCAAGGTCTCTTGCAGTTCAATATCGCGGCTAAAGCGCTCGCTATTAATAGGTTCTGGCCCGCTTGGCGTACTTTGGGAGATCAGATTGTTATCGACGCTAAACAAACTGGCGCTGTAGATGCTAGTATCTTCCGTGATTCTGCTCAGAGCAACTTGCAAGCTGATACTGTCATTGCTAAATAATGGCGTGCGGATCAGCTCATCGAGTCGACTCAATGTCGCTTGGCTTTTGTTTCTAACCGCCTCCGTGGCGAGTTGCTTGGTTTGATTGGAGAGCAGGATAGCGCTAACAAAACCTAACAATAGACAAAGACAAAGTACTGCACCAGGCAACTTTTTCTCGATGGAATAGCGACGATGCATGCGTTGGTCCATAAGTAAATTTATTTTCCGCGCATTCTATCCTATTCCTGTAGCTTTTATATAATGGCAACCGGTAAAAATCATATGGCTGCAATCAGTGAAAGATATTCTATTAATAAATGTGTCTGGGGAAGATAAACCCGGTGTGACTAGTACCCTGACCAAATTGCTATCGCAATTCGATGTTAGCGTTTTGGATATTGGTCAGGCGGTTATTCATGACCAGCTCAATTTGGCAATTTTGGCGGCCGTTCCTATCACGGCTGAGGTCGCTGAGGTGACAGAGGGTCTGCAGGGCTGCCTAGCGCCATTGCAGATGAAAGCAAAATTTTTGCCGATTAGCGAAGAGCGCTACCAGAATTGGGTTGAGCAACAGGGCAAGCCAAGGCATATGGTCACGCTGTTAGCTCGCAAGATTGACGCCATTCATATAGCCCTAGTAGCGACTGTGTGCGCCGACTACCAGCTTAATATTGACAAAATTGTGCGTTTATCTGGCCGTATGCATCTTGATGACAGTGATAAGTTGGGTCGCGCATGCGTTGAATTTTCTGTGCGCGGTGAAGCGGATAATCCGCAGCAGTTTAGAAATTCCCTTCTCGAGCTAGCCAGCCAGCATGATATTGATATCGCCTACCAAGAGGACAATATTTACCGCCGCAACCGTCAATTAGTGGTATTTGATATGGACTCAACGTTAATTGATGCTGAGGTCATTGACGAGCTAGCTAAAGAGGCTGGAGTAGGGGAGCAGGTCGCTGCCATTACTGAGGCGGCGATGCAGGGCGAGCTCGATTTTAAGCAGAGTTTCGCCCAGCGTATGGCGTTACTAAAGGGCTTGGACGTCAATGTTCTGCAGTCGGTGGCCGAGCGATTGCAACTCAATGAGGGCGCCGAGCATCTGCTTAAAACCTTGAAGAGATTGGGCTTTAAAACGGCGATTGTATCTGGAGGTTTTACTTATTTTGGTCATTATTTGCAGCGTATCCTTGGGGTTGACTATGTCTATGCCAATGAGCTTGATATCGAGGGTGGACTAGTTACTGGCAAAGTGAAAGGGGACATTATTGATGGCCAGCGCAAGGCGGATCTTCTCCGTGAGTTGGCTGATAGGGAGGGCTTGGCATTACAGCAGGTTATTGCAGTGGGCGATGGTGCCAACGATTTGCCAATGCTCAATATTGCTGGTTTGGGTATTGCCTTTAGAGCCAAACCATTAGTGAAAGCCTCAGCTAAACAGTCCATCTCTAATCTTGGCTTGGATGGTATTCTGTATTTGTTAGGTTACAGTGACAAAGATATTCACTTGCTAAACTAGTGGTTAGCCATTGATCCGGTTCAGGCAGTCGCTTCTGGCTTCTCTATAAAAAAATAGAGGGAGCTGTCACAGCATGTTGCCACCCGTCCGTTAAACGCTGGGTGAAATTTTAAAAAAATCCGCGCACTTCGGTTATTATGTGCGCCTTTAATCTATTCGAGACTTTTAATCATGGCTAACTACTCCACCAATGAATTTCGCTCAGGCTTAAAACTTATGCTCGATGGTGATCCCTGCTCAATTCTAGAAAACGAATTTGTTAAGCCGGGTAAGGGTCAAGCCTTTAACCGAGTCAAGCTACGCAATCTGAAAACCGGTCGTGTGCTAGAAAAAACGTTTAAGTCCGGTGAGAGTTTAGAAGGCGCTGATGTATTAGATATGGATATGCAGTATCTCTATAACGACGGCGACTTTTGGTATTTTATGGAGCCCGATAGTTTTGAGCAGCATCAGGCCACAGAAAATGCTGTCGGCGATGCATTGCAATGGCTTAGCGAACAAGATACTTGCGTTGTCACTCTGTATAACGGTGCGCCACTGTCCGTCGTGCCGCCCAATCATGTCGAGTTGGAAATCGTTGAAACCGATCCCGGATTACGTGGCGATACGGCCCAAGGCGGTAGCAAGCCGGCCAAACTAGTTACTGGTGCCACTGTGAAAGTACCCCTCTTCCTCGATCAGGGTGATGTGGTTAAAGTGGATACTCGCACTGGTGAATATCAAGGTCGAGTCAAAGAGTCGTAGCTCTGCTGCATGGCTGATAAGACGCTGAAGAGATGAAAAATTGGCAGCCAGGGGCGAGTCCTGTGCTATTGCAGCGACGTGCTGAGTTATTGTCGGTACTACGCCATTTTTTTCTTCAGCGCGCTGTTCTGGAGGTCGATGTGCCCTTATTAGGGCGTTCTTCGGTCACCGACATCAATATAGAAAGCCTAAAAGTAAGCGACCTTAAAGATAGTGGGTACTTACAAACTTCACCTGAAT
Source organism: uncultured Porticoccaceae bacterium (assembly GCA_965659315.1). Lineage (GTDB taxonomy): Bacteria > Pseudomonadota > Gammaproteobacteria > Pseudomonadales > Porticoccaceae > HTCC2207. Next base: position 27,880 of record CBFHVP010000005.1, read on the forward strand.
ATTATATGAAGCGTCTACTGGCTGCTGGCATTGGCGATATCTATTGCCTGGGTAAGGCATTTCGACAGGGTGAGTTAGGGTCTCGCCACAATCCAGAATTTACTCTACTGGAGTGGTATCGCTGTGATTGGGATGAGTACCAATTGATGGATGAAATGGCGGAGTTGATTAGTCAGCTCTATGCCACGCGGTCGTCCCAGTCGTTGGTTATTGCCAAACGCAGTTATGCTGACTGTTTTATGGCGACGGTTGGCGTTGACCCCCATAGTGCTGAGCTAGAGCAGCTGCAGCAAATGGCTGTTGCCGCTGCCTCTGAAAGCTGGGCAAAAGAAACCCGCACCAACTGTCTTGATCTGCTTTTTAGTCAATTGGTTGAGCCTCAGTTACCGCAAGGGCTGCTATTTATTCATCAGTATCCTGCCTGCCAGTCGGCACTGGCGCAGTTGGATAAAAATACTCAAGGCCAGTTGATAAGTCGTCGGTTTGAGGTCTTCTTGAATGGTATGGAACTGGCCAATGGCTATTTTGAACTTACTGACAGCGACGAGCAGCGGCAGCGTTTTAATAATGATCTCGAGCAACGACAGTCTGCGGGCAAAACCCAAACACCCATTGACCACCATTTGCTGGCAGCGTTAGATCATGGATTGCCTAGCTGCGCTGGCGTTGCCATGGGGGTGGACAGATTATTGATGCAACTAGAGGGCGCAGAGTCTATTACTGACGTAATGCCGTTTAGTTGGGATCGCTGTTAACCACATTTAAAATAATGATCCATAACCTTTGAAGGCTCATCAGTTTGAGTATGGCCAACAACAGTGGCCGGCACCCCGGCAACGATATTGTGGGCAGCTACATCTTTTAGGACCACGCTAGAGGCGGCAACCATAGCGCCCTCACCGATCTCAATGTTGCCCAATACTTTAGCTCCAGGGCCTAATAGCACGCCCTTGCGAATTTTAGGGTGGCGATCACCGCTCACTTTTCCTGTTCCCCCTAGTGTAACGGATTGCATGATCGACACGCAGTCCTCAACCACAGCAGTTTCACCAATCACCAGTCCGGTGGCATGGTCGATCATCAGTCCAGAGCCAATTACCGCTGCCGGATGTATATCCACCGCAAAGCGCAGGGAACTGCGATACTGGATCAGTGAGGCCATGGCACGATTGCCTTGCTTCCAGAGTTGGTGAGACGCCCTATAGGCCTGCAGGGCCAAGAAACCTTTGTAGTACAAAAACGGCGAACTGTAGTTATCGCAGGCAGAATCTCGATCAATCGTAGCTTGGATATCTCTGGCCACTGCATTAACAATATCAGGCTCAGAAAACACCGTAGTCATAGGCTCGCGCAGTAGGCTCGTGGGCGTGGTGTCTGCGGCCAGTTTATTGGCCAGGTAAAAGCCTAGACCTTCAGCCATATTGCCGTGGTCGAGAATATTCGCTTTAAGATACTCGGCAAGCACCGGTTCTGTGGCGGCAGTTTGTGTCGCTTCATCGGTAATCTTCTGCCAGATACTTGTGGCCAACCGGACTGCTGATTCCATAATTATTACGCTGTAATTGTTCTGTTGGGGCGCTATTTTGGGTTACACGACATCATTATGCCAGCCTGTTCTTGCAATACACCAAATATCAACTGATTGAGCACCTGCACGGAGAAGGCAGGCAGAGGCACTTTGTGCGGTAGCGCCGGTGGTGACCACATCATCAATCAGAGCAAACTTAAGCCCTCTGACAGCATGCTTGTTTTTAACCTTGAAGGCATTGACCATACTGCGCAATCGTTCTTGTTTAGCCTGCAGATGCTGGGGCTTAGCGTAGCGGTGGCGATAGAGGATATTGCTGGCAAGCGAACTATTTCCCAATATGGCGCAGAGTTGCCTAGCGATAATGTAGCTTTGATTGTAGCCGCGCCGCGCGCGGGTGCGCCAGTGCAGAGGCATCGGTATCAGTACAGACGGTATATTATTGGGCTTATAAGCGTCATTTACTGCGTTGGCCAGATAGTGGCTTAGTTGTATAAACTCGGGCGCATTAATATCAGTTTTTATCGGCTTGATCAGTCGATTGATCGGTTGTTGGTATTGCAGTGGTGCAACACAGCGACGAAATATTGGCGGTCGCTGTTGGCATTCTGGACAAATCATATCGTCCACTAATGGCATGGCGCAATAGTGACATTGATTGATAAGCCAAGGCAGCTCGGCAGTACATTCTGAGCAGATGGAATACTGATCACCGCCTAGATACTCTCTGCACAATGTACAGACATTTGGCAGTAAAAAGTTGCACAGCTTAGCGAACCCTTTGCTAAAGACTGTGCTACGGGCTGCGCTATAGATAGAAACCTCCTTGTCTCCTGTCGATGTCTGCGCTAACTCACATTATGGGTTGGGTCGCTGTCATCTTCATCTTGTTTGTCCGCACTGTTGGCAGCATCTGGATGACCTTTGCTCAAGTCATTTTCATCAAGGCCGTATTCTTCGCTGAGAATGCCGCCTGGCACCTTGGGTGCGTAATCTCTGGGTGGTTGGATATCTTCCGCGCTGATAAGTGGGTTGCCGTCTTCATCAACAAGCGACAGATCTGAGCCGCCAGCCTTAAGCAGTTGGCGTCCTATTTCGGGGCTAGCAAGACGAATTGCGCTAGTAGCCAAATGCTCGTGAATCTGACGGTAGCTCTGGGCCATATTGGTGGTCAGATGGGACACCGTAATAAAGTGCTCGGTGACTTCCTGCTGATAGCGTTTCAGTTGTTGTTCACTGTGCTCGAGCTTTTTTTCAAGCTCGCTAACGGATGTATCGCCACCACTGCTTTTGCGCGAATAGAGATGGCCAACACCAGCGCCGATCAAAAAGAAAGCCGCAGAAATAAGTACCATGGTCAAGGTTGTCAAAGTCGTACTCCCGTCATTGTAATTCGCGCCCCGACTTGCAGTATAAGCAAGGTTTTGCCAGAGCGATGCAATATTGTAACGCAAAAATGGGTAATTGGTGCTTCAGAGTTTTGGTTGTAACCAATTAATTTGCTCGTTACAGTTGCCGCTGTTGATAATTGACTGTCCAGTGTATGACGACCCCTAAACTTCGCTATCAAAGAGACCTTGCCCGTGACGGCTTTGTCGCTGATGTTGCTCAGCAACAGGCGGTTGAGTATCTCGATAACCTCTACCATCGACTCTGTGCTGTCCATAGTCGCCCGGCGGCGGGTATTCTCGGGGGGCTGCTGAAAAAATTCTCAACATCTGCACTGCAACCAGAGCAGGGGTTGTACCTTTGGGGTGGTGTTGGCCGCGGTAAAACCTACCTAATGGACAGTTTTTATGAGAGTTTGCCATTCGAGCGCAAAATGCGCGTGCATTTCCACCGCTTTATGCGGCGTGTTCATGACGATCTAAAGCGCTATGCCGGTCAGCCTGACCCACTGCACAAAGTCGCCGACAAGATTGCCAGTGAAACCTGTGTAATCTGCTTTGATGAGTTTTTTGTCACCGACATCACCGATGCAATGATCTTGGGATTATTGTTGCAAGCGCTGTTCGCCCGGGGAGTCTGTTTGGTGGCAACATCTAATATTATTCCCGACGGGCTCTATGAGAATGGCCTGCAGCGTCAGCGCTTCCTGCCAGCAATAGCCTTACTCAATAAACACTGCCTGGTTGTAAATGTCGACGGTGGTGTAGATCACCGATTGCGCGCGCTGGAACAGGCTGAGTTGTATCACAGTCCGCTGGATAGTCAGGCCAGTGTGTCACTGCAAGCGACCTTTGACAGCCTAGTGCCTGTCGAAGGTGAAATTAAAACAGCGGTTGATTTAGAGGTGGTGGGTAGGCCGATACCTGTTTTGATGTTGGCGGAAGATATCGTATGGTTTGATTTCGCGGCGATTTGTGAGGGGCCACGGAGTCAAAATGACTTTATTGATATTGCCAGAGAGTTTCATGCTGTTTTGATCAGTAATGTCCCGGTACTGGGTGCAACCAACGATGATGCCGCGCGGCGCTTTATCAATCTGGTCGATGAATTTTATGATCGCAGTGTAAAGCTTGCGCTATCAGCGGCAGAGCCGCTGTCGTCGCTCTATTCTGGTGGTCGACTAGCCTTTGAATTTCAGCGTACCCAGAGCCGGTTATTAGAGATGCAAAGCCGTGAATATCTGGCGCGTCCCCACCGACCCTGAATAACCCCGTAAAAAAGTTGGTTTTTGCTTCAACAAGCCCTTGTAATAGGCCTCCGGGGTCATTACAATTCGCACCCTTTTTTGGGATCCCCCAAGAAGCTAGGTAGGATAAGATGAAAACATATAGCGCAAAAGCAGAATCAGTAGAACGCGACTGGTACATCGTTGATGCAGAGGGCAAGACCCTCGGTCGTCTGGCGGTGGAAGTGGCGTCACGCTTACGTGGTAAGCACAAGCCTGAGTTTACTCCTCATGTTGATACCGGAGACTATATCGTCGTGGTCAACGCTGAGAAAGTTGCGGTGACTGGCAACAAGGCGAAAGGCAAAATTTATTATTCCCATACCGGCTACCCGGGGGGAATTAAAGACATCTCCTTTGAAAAATTGATCGATAAAGCGCCAGAGCGCGTGATTCAGTCAGCAGTTAAAGGAATGTTGCCGCGCGGTCCTCTGGGCCGAGAAATGTTTAGAAAGCTTAAGGTATATGCTGGCGTGAATCATCCTCACGCTGCGCAGCAACCGCAAGTACTAGAACTGTAACGGAAAGCGACCATGGCAGAAACTCAATTTTATGGCACTGGACGTCGCAAGACTTCAGCAGCCCGCGTTTTCATGAAATCTGGAAGCGGCAATATCACTATTAATGATCGTGCAATCGATGTTTACTTCGGCCGTGAAGTGGCGCGAATGATTGTTCGTCAACCTTTCGAGATTGTCGATATGGTTGAAAAGTTTGATCTCAATATTACCGTCGCTGGCGGCGGTAACTTCGGTCAGGCAGGTGCGATTCGCCACGGCATTGCCCGTGCGCTGGTCGAGTACGATGAAAATCTGCGTCCATCGTTGCGCAAAGCGGGCTTCTTGACTCGCGATGCCCGACAGGTTGAACGTAAGAAAGTGGGTCTGCACAAAGCGCGTAAGCGTCCGCAGTTCTCCAAGCGATAACCGCTACCGTATCGAATCAGCCCGACCCATTGGTCGGGCTTTTTTTTGCCAAAAAAATCAGTAGCTTAGCCAGTATTTATGCAACTTAATATTGCTTAAAAAGTAGCTTTCCGTTACTATACACCGCCTTTTTTATTTGCGCGCGAATCCGCGTGTTTTAAATCCAATTTTGTGTTTAGAGGGAGAGCGTCATGAGCAATGACGGTGTCAACCAAAGCCGCCGCAATTTCCTATTGGGTGCTACTTCGGTAGTGGGTGGTGCAGGTGTCGTTGGTGCAGCAATACCATTTGTTTCATCTTGGCAGCCAAGCGCTAAAGCTAAAGCTGCAGGAGCCCCAGTCAAAGTTAATATTTCAAAGCTAGAATCCGGCGGCCGTCTGGTCGTGGAGTGGCGTGGTAAGCCCGTGTATATCGTGCGTCGCACGGCGGAGTCCCTTGCAGCAATTAATGCGATGGATACCAGCATATTACGGGATGCCGAGTCTAAAGAAGCAGCTCAGCCTGACTATGTTGCCGGCTCAGCTCGTACTTTAGCGGGTAAAGAGGAATTCCTAGTCTTGGTTGGGCTGTGCACTCATCTTGGTTGTGCGCCCATGTATCGCCCCGATGTTGGCGCTCAGGATCTGGGTGGTGACGCTTGGTTAGGGGGGTTTTTCTGCCCCTGCCATGGCTCCAAGTTTGATCTGTCCGGTCGCGTGTATGCCGGTGTTCCCGCACCGAGCAATCTCGAAGTGCCGCCTCATTCATACGAGTCGGACGACGTGGTTATTATTGGTATAGATTCGGAGGTTGCTTAATGAGCAATGAAACTGGCTTTGCCGCATGGTTAGATTCGCGTATGCCGACACTCAAGCGTGAGTGGAACCGACATATGGCCGAGTACTACGCGCCTAAAAACTTTAACTTCTGGTACTACTTCGGCGTATTGTCGATGGTGGTGCTAGTAATCCAGCTAATTACTGGTATTTGGTTGTTGATGAGCTATCAAGGTTCAGCAGAACAAGCCTTTGCCTCGGTTGAGTATATTATGCGAGATGTCGATCTCGGCTGGATAATACGCTACGCCCATAGTACCGGTGCGTCTGCCTTCTTTATTGTGGTGTATCTGCATATGTTCCGCGGGTTGATGTATGGCTCGTATAAAGCGCCTCGCGAACTGGTGTGGATTTTTGGTATGACTATTTATGTCGCACTGATGGCCGAGGCCTTTCTTGGCTATGTGCTGCCCTGGGGGCAGATGTCCTATTGGGGCGCTCAGGTGATTATCAGCCTATTTGGCGCTATTCCGGTAGTCGGTGAAGATATTGTGCAGTGGATTCGCGGCGACTACCTTATCTCAGGTATTACCCTAAATCGCTTTATGTCGCTCCATGTGGTGGCGTTGCCGATTATTCTGATTGCGCTAGTGGTGATGCATATTATTGCACTACACGATGTAGGCTCAAACAACCCAGACGGTGTTAGCATCAAGAACCACAAGGACAAGAATGGCAACCCTGTTGATGGTATCCCATTCTACCCCTACTTTGTGATTCATGATCTGGTGCCGATTGTGGTGTTCTTAATTGTGTTTTGCGCCATATTATTCTTTATGCCGGAGATGGGTGGCTTTTTCCTTGAATATGCGAATTTTGAAATTGCTAATTCACTGAAAACGCCAGAGCATATTGCGCCTGTTTGGTACTTTACCCCTTACTACTCCATGTTGCGTGCGGTCCCTGATAAGTTGGGTGGCTTTATCATCATGGCGGCGGCCATTGCTATTCTGTTTGTCCTACCATGGTTGGATAGAAGCCCGGTTCGCTCGATCCGCTATAAAGGAACCTTTAGCCGCGTCGCTCTGCTCATGTTGGCAGCAGTATTTATTATCCTTGGTTACTTGGGTGTCAAAGCCCCGACCCCAGCCCGCACGATTCTGGCACAGGTCTGTACGGTACTGTATTTTGCTTACTTTATTGGTATCTACTTCTGGACCAGAATAGAGACTACAAAGCCTGAACCAGAGCGTATTACCATGGATGGGGGTATTGGTTTCCTCAGATCTATGGGCGCCGTAGCAATTGTCGCGCTATTAGTGATCATACCGATTAAAGCGGTGGGTGCTGAGTCAGCTTATAAGTGCGGTTCTATCCCCTGCGATAGTTTTGAGGCTGATCTTACCAATGAGGCCTCCTTACAAAATGGCGCAATGCTCGCGGTAAACTACTGCATGGGTTGTCATTCGTTTAAATACTCCCGCTGGGAGCGTGTCGCTACGGATATTGGTATTCCCAACCAGTTAATGCTCGATAATATGGTATTTACTGGGCAAAAAATTGGTGAGTTGATGGATATAGCGATGCCGGCCGATGCGGCGAAAAGCTGGTTTGGCGCCACACCGCCAGATCTGACGTTGGTTGCTAGATCGCGCAAGCCAGACTGGCTGTACACCTACCTGCGTAATTTTTATGCCGATCCTAGTCGCCCACTCGGTGTCAACAATAAAGTGTATAAAGATGTCGGTATGCCCCATGCATTGTTAGATCTACAGGGACTGGCAGAATGTTCGCCAGGTCCGGTGATGGCAGCTAATGGCGGGATTAAACGCGATCTTTTAACCGGTCAAGATATCTTGGATAACCCCTGTGGTAACTACAGCATCACAAAAGCTGGTACGATGACAGCTGAGGAATATGATGTTGCGATTTACGATTTGGTAAACTTTTTGACCTATATAGCGGAACCTATGGCTGAACAGCGCAAGCATATTGGCAAACTGGTGATTTTATTCTTGCTATTTTTACTGGTGCCGACAGTTCTACTGAATCGCGAGTACTGGAAGGGCATTCACTAAGGCTCCTTTAAAGGGTCCGCTAGGATTGCTATCAGGGGGTAGAAGAATTCTGCCCCTCCAACAAAAAAACTATGAGAGGTTGTTGTGCGACGATCATCGATGACGCTATTTTCTGATCCTACTTGCCAGTACAGTCACCGAGTGCGTATTGTACTTGCTGAAAAGGGCGTAACTGTTGATATTGAAGATGTCGAAGCCAATGCGGTGACAGAAGAAATTCTTGAGGCCAACCCTTACGGCACTCTGCCAACCCTCGTTGATCGTGACTTAGCTCTCTATGAGTCTAAAGTGGTGATGGAATATCTGGATGAGCGTTTCCCTCACCCTCCATTATTACCCGTATACCCTGTCGCCCGCGCTCAGAGTCGACTGTGGATTTACCGTATTGAGCGCGATTGGTGCAAGTTAATCGACGCTATTGTCGCCAATCCAGAAAGCAAGAAAGCAGAGTCTGCACGTAAAGAATTTCAAGAATCACTGGTGACTATCGCCAGTATTTTTACCGAGATGCCTTACTTTATGAGTGAAGAATTTACGCTGGTGGACTGCTGTCTCGCGCCGATGCTGTGGAGACTGCCTCAATTGGGTATCAAGTTGCCCAATAACCGCCAGGTTAAACCGTTATTGGATTATATGGATCGTTTGTTCGAACGCCCCTCTTTCCAAGAGAGCCTCACCGATCTTGAGCGCGAAATCCGCGCTTAATTGATAGAGATGAAGATGAGGTCCAATCGACCCTACCTACTTAGAGCATTCTATGACTGGATAGTGGATAACGATTGCACCCCTTACATCGTAGTCAATGCCCATTACCCTGGCGTGGAAGTCCCTCAGGATTTTGTTACCGACGGTCAGATAGTACTCAATATTGCGCCACGTGCGGTCAGCAGTTTCGAGATGAACAATGACCACCTGCAGTTATCTACGCGTTTTAGCGGTATGCCTATCGATATCTACCTGCCTGTTGGTGCCGTGATGGGTATCTACACGCAGGAAAATGGTCAGGGCATGGTGTTTGAGCCCGAAGATCCTGAGGATAGCCCGCCCGAGCCCCCGAAAGGGCCTCAGGCCATATCAGCCGATCGACAAAAACCGTTGAAGAAATCATCAACGAAACCTTCAAAAGGTAAGGCTAAACCGTCCTTGCGAGTGGTTAAATAAGGAAGCTTACCCAAGATAAGGAGCCTTTTATGTCTAAACCCATTGCTATTCTCTCCGCTGCACGCACACCAATGGGTGGCATGATGGGCAGTCTTTCCTCAGTACCTTCGCCAGAGTTAGCTGCGGTGGCCATTCAAGCAGCCATCGAACGGGCTGGCCTGAATAAAGCCAATATTGATGAAGTGATTATGGGCTCTGTACTCACTGCCGCCGTTGGTCAAGCGCCGGCGCGGCAGGCAGCACTTGCGGCAGGAATTGGGAAAGCCACGCCCTGCACCACGGTAAATAAAGTCTGCGGCTCTGCCATGATGGCGGTGATGATGGCAGGCAATGCACTGCGCTCAGCACAGTCATCGCTGGTGGTTGCTGGGGGCATGGAAAGTATGAGCCGAGCGCCTTATTTAATACCGCAAGGTCGTCAGGGCTACCGATTTGGTAGTGCTGAAATGTTGGATCATATGCAATTTGATGGTCTGCGGGACGCCTATCAGGGGCTTGCGATGGGTAACTTTGCCGAAAGTTGTGCCAATAAATACCAGTTTAGTCGCGAAGATCAAGATGCCTATGCGATTGAGTCATTGCGCCGTGCCAATGCGGCCATAGAGCAAGGTCTGTTTAGTCGTGAAATTGCACCAGTCACCATTGCCTCGCGCAAAGGCGATATTGTTATAGATACGGACGAGCAACCGGGCAATGCGCGGCCAGATAAAATTCCCCAGTTGCGCCCAGCCTTTAATAAAGAGGGTACGGTGACTGCTGCTAATGCTAGCTCTATTTCCGACGGTGCTGCGGCACTGACGCTAATGATGGCGGATGAAGCTGAGGCCCAAAGTCTCAAGCCAATTGCGTTGATCCATGGTTATGATCAGGTCGCACAGGAGCCAGAGTGGTTTACCACTGCGCCCGTCACTGCGATTAATAACACTTTGCAACGTGTTGGTTGGTCAGTAGAGGATGTTGACTTATGGGAGGTCAATGAAGCTTTTGCCGTGGTGGCGATGGCAGCGTTGGAAGAAATTGGCATGCCCCATGAGCGGTTAAATGTTAATGGTGGCGCCTGTGCCTTGGGTCATCCAATTGGTGCCAGTGGTTCGCGAATTATCGTGACGTTGATTCATGCGTTGCAGCAGCGCGGTGGTAAAAAAGGTATTGCCAGTCTGTGTATTGGCGGTGGAGAGGCTACAGCTATGGCGATAGAAATCGTCTGAAGATAAGCTGTTAGCTAATAAACAAAAGCCCTGTTGTCATAAGCAGGGCTTTTTTATTGATGTTAAGACCTTAGTCAATATATTCAAACACTTTAACCACTTTTCGTACACCACCACTGGCGCTGGCAATATCAGCGGCCAAATCACCACTGACCCTATCGATAGTTCCCATAAGGTAAACCACACTATCCTCAGTGATTACGTCGATATTTATGGCTTTAACCTGTTCTTCAAAGGCCAGTTTAGTTTTTATTTTAGCGGTAATCACAGAATCATTGGTACGCGAAACAATTGAGGTTTTGCCCCTCACCTGTAATTCATTGTGGACCAGACGCACACCGGTAAAGTCCCTTGCTGTATCGCCCGCCAATATTTTCATTTCGCGGCTTGGCACCTCACCTGTGAGTAACACTACCGCTTTGGCAACGCTAACATTAATATGCGATGCATCGAGATCAGGGTGCGCTTTTTTAATATTGACGCCAATAAAGGTGTCCATTTTCCTATCATTGTAATAGGTACCCGCACTGGTACTAGCCGGATCGGCCACAATGGGTTCATTAGTCACGGAATCGACGACCGAAGTGCAACCGCCAAGTACCAAAATGCCCATACAAAGCACGATTAATTGCCGCATTTATTCTCCTCCAAAGATCTGATGGTCTACCAGTGCACAGAGGCACTGAATAATTTGAAACTGTGCTGCGTTTGCCAGTTGCCCAGAAAACTGTGCCATATTAATTTCCACGTCATTGTAGCCAACTGTGGCAGATAGTAAATCGTCATTGTGCGCTGACAGTAAAATGATGGTCATGCCTTTGCTGATTGCGGCTTCAACCGCGCTAATCAGTGACGAGCTATTACCTCCTGCGCTCACCAGTAGTAGCAGATCGGCACTTTGTCCCTGTGTTAGCAGGCAATGGGCGTAGCGCTCAGGGCCGAAACTGGTGGCCATAATTTGATTGATATTTAGTGCGGGAAAGCCCGGACGCTCAATCTCATAACCTGTGGTCAAGTAATCGGTAAAGAGTTGGGCCAATGGCACGGTGGCCTGTTCGCCGCAGCTAAATATACGGTTGCCCGCTAACAGGGCGGCGCTAATTTTTTCTGCGGTAGCAGCCATAGGTGCAGCAAAGCTATCGCCAACCACCATGGTGGTTTCGATAAGTTGCTGGAAGTGGTTAAAAATCTTTTGATCCATAATGACTGCTATTGTCTCTTGTATTGCACCGGGCTGTATATTGCGCTGGGCTATATATTGCACCGGACTTTATATTGCGCTGTACTAGATTAAAATATTTTGCACCCAGTTGATAGCAAAGTTCCCCCTTTGTGTGCCATCTGGACTTATTGCCACAGCGTCAAACCGAGCTTCAACACAGATACCCTGAGCTCGTTTTTGTAGGTAAGCCAAAGCGGCGGCCTTAAGGCGTTGGCATTTACGCTGGGTAATGGATTCCTCTGCACTGCCATAATTTGCTGAGTGACGGAATCTTACTTCGACAAACACAAGACAGCATCTATGCTGCATTATTAAGTCGATTTCTCCGCGGCGGGTAGCGAAGTTTCGCTCTAGCAGTTTTAGCCCATGCTTTTGCAGATGCCTGCAGGCAAGCGTTTCTGCCTCAGTGCCAGACAACGTTGATGTCGCGGCTCGATGAACCCGAGTTGTTTTTCTCTTCAATCAAGCCATCCCTTGCCGATTACACTCTATGGTTGAATTTCCCTTACTTTTCCCCGTTGAAATACAGCCCATTTTGGCTGACGCACAACCATGCCACTTTGGAGGCTCAGCATTCCGGTAGCGCCAAACAATGGCAGGGCATTGTCAGATTGCAGATGATTAATATTTTTATGCAGTAAAAAAGCATCGTGACCTACGGCATAAAGATGTCGGTAAGCAGTATGCAGTCGCTCGTTAGGTTGCAGGTTATTGACTAATTGCCCCGGCAGAGTCCAAGGCATGGCACTAAACTCCACGCGGGATAAATCTCGATCAAGACTGACTTGTTGACTGCCATTATAAATATGCGAGGTAGCGACAACCGGAAGATCTGAGGCATAGAGAAAATCTAATGCTGGTTTAATCTGCCGCGCCACCACTGGATAGCCCAAAACGACCACTAAGTCGATATCTTGACGCCGACGGACATCAAATTGAATACGGCTGTTAATAAAGCGTTTAAGCTGGCGCCCGCGCTCTTCACTGAGATCAATTTGCAACGGTGGCTTTAATAAGGGTGTGAAGTCTTTGATAGCTGCTGGGTAGCTGACCTGACTTAAAACAGTGCCGCCTTTGCGATGCCAGTATTCATTGAAAAAGGCCGAGGCTCTATTGCCCCAACCATTATCCGGGGCGACGACCAATACATTGCGTTGATTCTTCAGCCAGGCGCGGTCAGCAATTTGGCGTACTTCATCTAATGGAGATAAGCCAAATTGATAGAGATTTTGCGGCTGTGATTGATCATCAGTATCGATACGATTGAGACTAATTGTGGGTACAGGCAGGGCTTCAAGAGGTAGCAAACTCTCGACTTCAGAGCGGCGCATGGGGCCAATAATAATGTCTGCACCATCTTCTACGGCATGGTTGTAAGCTTTCGCCATAGATTCAGCGCTACTGTCATAGAGACGTATTTCAGGCATGGTTTCATCAGATTGCTGATCCTGCGCCAATAAATGGTAGTAGGCGCTCATAAAACCATCGAGCAAGGTATAACTGGGCGTCTCATACTGGCCCTGTAGTGGCAGGAGCAGACCTATCTGTTGCGGTGCCGACGCGGATTTGTGATGGTTTATAATCGCCGATGGCGGCACCTTTGCGGCAGGGTGGGTTCTCCAGCGTTGTTGCCAGTCATTGTAAGCCAGTTGATGGGCGCCGTGATTGAGCTGATAACGCCGGTGAAGTTCTGCAAGTTGCAGCCAACCGGCCAGTGCATTGTCACTATGATTTTGCCCCTGTTGTAGATAGCTAAATGGCTGCATATTCAACTGCAACCATAATTGGTCATGCACAGCCCGAGTATCTTTTTGCCCTCTGCTAAGCGCGGCCAAGCGAATATACTGTTGCAGCGACTGTTCTACGTTACCCAGAGCTCGATCAATTTCAGCTTGCAGCTGAATGGTTTGTCGTTGTCGTTCTGCAGCAAAGGCCGCGCTGACATCAAGAAATCGTTGCTGCTGTAGATAATCGAAGGCGTCAGCGGCGTTGTTAAGTGCCAGACTACAGCGAGCCTGTAATATAATATATCGGCTATAGTCGATATTACTGAGTTTTTGCGCATCAACTGTTAGCAGAGCCTTCTGGCTGGCTTGAGCATCGCCACCGGCTAAAAACAGCGTCGCAGCCTCGAGTAATAGGTCATCGGGCTGTTGGTCAGTTTGCGCCTGTTGCAAAAGATTCTGTGCCCGGCTGAGTGTTAAGCTGTCGGTTGATTCAATTTGACTGACCGGCGCAGACACAGTTTCTACTGTTGTGGTTGGCGCACAGCCACTAATAAAGGCTAAGATGCACCCAGCGTAAGCAACTAACAGCAAAAAGCGTTTATTCATGAATTCTCTTCAATCCGGTACGTTGTATATAGTCGCCACACCCATAGGCAATCTGGCTGATATGGTACCCCGAGCCATAGCGACACTCAATGAAGTCAGTGTAATCGCCTGCGAGGATACTCGCCATAGCAAAAAACTGCTCGACCACTTTACTATCGATAAACCCTGTGTTGCCTACCATGATCACACGGACAAACGATCCAGTGGTAACCTGATCAAAAGATTGGCTGCTGGCGACGATGTCGCGTTGATTTCAGATGCCGGCACACCATTGATTTCCGATCCAGGTTACAGGTTAGTGGCTGAGGCGCGCGCTCAAGGTATTAGTGTGATACCCATTCCTGGTGCCAGTGCGGTTATCGCCGCGCTCAGTGTCGCTGGATTGCCCACCGATAAGTTTAAATTTATCGGTTTTTTGCCGGCGAAAAATAGTCAGCGTCTAAGCGTACTGAAAGACTTGAAAACAACCACAGAGACGTTGGTTTGTTATGAGGCACCACATCGTATCACTGATACTCTGATCGATATGGTAGCGGTATTGGGTCCTGAGCGACCCGCTTTTATGGCGCGTGAAATCACTAAGGCATTTGAAACCTATCTGCATGGCACTGTCGCTGAGGTGCTCGATCAAGTGGCGGTAGATAGTAATCAGCGGCGTGGTGAGATTGTGCTGGCAATCGGTGGTTATGAAGATGCAATGGATACTGTCTCTGTAGATGCTGAAAAGATACTCAGTTTATTGCTCAAGGAACTGCCATTGGCCAAAGCGGCCGCTGTCACCGCCAAAATAACTGGTGGTGATAAAAAGCAACTGTATCAGTTAGGGCTTAGTATGCAGGACAAATAGCTAAATGATCCTGTGAATATTAGCGTTTGGTAAAAGAATCGACCAAACTCGACCGCAAGCCGATGTTTAATCGATTATTGGAGTACACCATTGTCATCCCTTAGAAGACTTCCTCTACTGCTATGTTGGGTTACCCTGTTGGTCAATACCAGCATTGCTGTTGCCGATGCGCAGATTGCACGTCAATTATTTGCTGAAAACCGCTCCGCTATATTACAGATTCGACTTATTGACCTGACTTCGGGTAGTAAAAGCGCCATAGGTTCAGGGTTTGCCATTGATCATACCGGCCTGATAGCGACCAATTATCATGTTATTCAATTAGCTGCCAGCGAGCCCGATCAGTACCGGATTGAATATCTTACTGAAACAAATCAAACAGGTGCCCTGACGCTAGTTGATGTCGATGTTATTAATGATTTAGCCCTAGTTAAGGCGCAGCAAATGGTCAGTCAGCCGATTGCGCTAGCCAGTATAGAGCCTAAGGCTGGCGTAGCGGTTTTTGCATTGGGTAACCCATTGGATTTGGGTTTAACTGTAGTTCCGGGCACCTACAATGGCATTAATACCACCTCTTACTACCCTAGAGTGCATTTTACTGGGTCGTTAAACTCCGGTATGAGTGGTGGACCGACATTGAACCAGCAGGGGCAGGTTATTGGCATTAATGTCGCTACTGCGGGAAATCAAATTAGCTTTCTGGTACCGGTAGCGAAGTTGCAACAACTGGTTGCTGATTATCAGGCACGGGGTAGCGCGGTTACCGCAGTGACTGACTATATTGGCAGTCAACTGCAGGCTGATCAACAGCAAAAAATGACTCTGTTACTCGCCGCTGATTGGCAGTCTATTGCGCTGGGGCAAGCGCAGGTATTGCAGGAATTACCCCCATTTGTAAACTGTTGGGGAGGCTCCAATAATACCAACAGCAAGGCGCAGTTCCTCAGTGCTGAACGCAGTTGTCGCAGTGAAGACAATATCTATCTCAATGCAGGATTTGAAACCGGAACACTGGAGTATCAGTTTTTTTGGCTTGAGGCAGATAAGCTTAATAGCTGGCAATTTTACACTGTCTATGAAAACCTATTTGGTGATTTTGCTCCGGGCAATCGCGCCACTGAGGAAGATGTGAGTGAGTTTCACTGTGACCATGATTTTATCACTAGTGCCAGCCAACGTCAGAGCAAAACCGTGTTGTGCACCCGTGCCTACAAGGACTACCCGGGGCTCTATGACACTGTGTTTCTTCAGGGTAGCGTGGATAACAGTGATAAAGCATTTATAAGTCACTTTACACTGGCTGGCGTGAGTAGAGAAAACAGTCTCCGATTCGCACGTAGGTTTATGGAGGTCTCTCAATGGCGGTATTGATAGAGATACTTGGCTGGGCGGGCAAAAGCCGCAAGCGATTTCGTGTTGAGTCTGATGAGGTTACTGTAGGCCGTGGTTACACAAACGATATTGTACTGTCCGATCCCCATATTTCGCCACAGCATCTGCGACTGACTGCCGCGGACCAGGGTTGGGCCATTGAGGATTTAAACAGCCTCAATGGTGTGCAGGTGGTCTGCAAGCGGGGAGATATTGATGGGGTTTTTGCCTCTGGTTCTGAGATAAAAATTGGCCGCACTCGGTTGCGTATTGTCGCTACTGATCATGCGGTGGAACAGACCAAGCTGCTACATCGATTAGAGTTAGAGTCCAGTCGACTCAATCGCCTGGCAATCTGGTTGCCATTATTTATTGCGGTATTTATCACCGAGTTACTGGCGATTTATGCTTCCACTGCGGTTGCATGGGAGTGGAAAAACGTTATTCCCATGCTGTTGGGTGCCCAGTTGGTTATTTTGGTCGGTGCATTGTTTTGGGCACTAATTGGACGGTTGATCCGGCATGAATCACACCTGCTAGGGCAGTACAGTTTATTATTACTGGCGACCCTATTATTCTCGGCAACTGACTGGCTACTGGTGACGCTCAATTACAATGTCAACCTGCTACTGTTTGGCGATCATATGCAACGGTTGGTGTCATTGGCTATCGTCTTTGTGCTGCTCAGTGCTAATTTAGCCTTGGCCACCAACCTCAGCGTGCGCTCCCGTTGGATAACCAGCGCATGCTGTGTCGGCTTGCTGGCGACTATCGGATTGGTGGTGGAAATGAGGCGTTGGGGAGAGTTTTCCCCATTCCCAGAGTATTCGAGTACACTACAGCCGCCCGCATTACTTTTTGCCAGCGGTCGCTCTGGTGATGCGTTTTTAAACAGTGCCGATGATCTGTTCGCCAGAGCAGATAAAAACATAGAATAATGACACAGGGGAATCATCTTGGAAGCGTTGCTAGGTCAACTCAATAGTATTATCTGGAGTTCAGCACTTATCTATTTATGTTTGGGCACGGGACTGTATTTTTCTCTGCGCACCCGATTTCTGCAGGTGCGACACTTCCGCCATATGCTCACACTGATGTTTCAGGGGCGCAGTTCTGCCTCCGGTGTCTCCTCTTTTCAAGCACTGGCCATGTCACTGTCCGGTCGCGTGGGCACAGGGAATATTGCCGGTGTCGCCACGGCCATCGCCATGGGTGGCCCCGGCGCCGTGTTCTGGATGTGGATGGTAGCGTTTTTGGGGGCATCGACCGCTTATGTAGAGGCCACATTGGCGCAGATCTACAAAGAAAAAGACGATAATGGCGAATATCGTGGTGGCCCCGCCTACTATATTGAAAAAGCTATGGGGCAGAACTGGTACGCTTGGCTATTTGCAGCCTCTACCATTATTGCCGTGGGTTTCTGTCTACCGGGTATTCAGGCCAATAGTATTGTTGCAGCGATGGATAATGCCTGGTCGGTGCCGCCATTAGCCACCGCATCATTTATTGCCCTCGGCGTTGCCTTAATTATCTTTGGTGGTGTGAAGCGAATTGCCCACTTTACCCAAGTGGTGGTGCCATTTATGGCGCTCGGCTATATCGTCATTGCATTTATGGTAATGGCCGCCAATATAGGGCAGTTCCCAGCAGTGGTGACGCTAATTATTAATAGCGCATTTGGTCTGGATGCAGGCTTCGGTGCCATTATTGGCATGGCGGTGCAATGGGGAGTTAAGCGCGGCGTTTACTCTAATGAAGCAGGTCAGGGTACTGCGCCGCATGCTGCGGCAGCGGCTGAGGTATCGCATCCCGCCAAGCAGGGCTTGGTGCAGTCCTTTTCTGTTTATGTTGATACGCTATTAATCTGTACGGCAACCGCCTTTATGATTTTAATGACCGGTCTGTACAATGTGCAGGGTGCAGAGGGAGTTATGTTGTATGAGGGTCTATCAGGTTATGAAGCGGGTCCCGCCTATGTACAGAGTGCCTTTGATACGGTGCTACCGGGCTTTGGCAGTGGTATTTTAGCTATTTCATTGTTGTTTTTTGCTTTCACTACAGTGATTGCCTACTACTACATTGCTGAAACCAACGTTATGTTTATTAATCGCAAGGTTCATCGCCCTTGGTTGGTGTTATTTCTCAAGGCTTTGGTACTTACTTCGGTGATGTATGGCGGCTTAAAGAGTGCCAATATTGCTTGGGCACTGGGTGATATTGGTGTCGGTCTTATGGCTTGGTTAAATATTATCGCAATTCTTATTCTGCAAAAGCCGGCGATGTTGGCGTTAAGCGATTATGAACAGCAACTTCAGCAAGGCTTGGATCCAGTGTTTGACCCGCAAAAAGTTGGTATTGAAAAAGCCGATTTCTGGCTGAAAAAATAAACTCCTTAATTTAGGCGGCGGGCCAGCCGCCTAACGCTTTCCAGCGATTGACAATTTTGCAAAATAGTTCGGCTGTTTTTATCGTATCGTAAAGGGCGCTGTGGGCATCGCGGTTGTTAAACTCAATATCTGCCGCTTGGCAAGCTTTCGCCAGTACTGTTTGACCATAGGCTAATCCAGCTAAGCTGGACGTGTCAAAACAAGAAAAGGGGTGGAAAGGGCTGCGTTTAATCTGGTTGCGGTTAATTGCTGCATTGACAAAACCTAGATCAAAGTGAGCATTATGGGCCACCATAATAGCTCTGGTGCAGCCGGTATCACTGACCTCTTTGCGAATCGGCCTAAATATTTCGCGCAGCGCTTCGCTCTCCTCCTCGGGCTCCCGTTCAGGGTCATAAATATCAATACCAGTAAATTCCAGTGCTGCTTGCTCAACCACCGCGCCAGGGAAGGGCTCTATATTTTTACTGTAACTCTCTTTGATTTGTAGATTACCCTGCTCATCCATCTCTAAAATAACCGCGGCAATCTCCAATAACGCATTGGTGTCAGCATTAAAGCCGCCGGTTTCAACATCCACTACGACAGGCAAAAAACCGCGAAAGCGTTTTGCCATCAGCGAGGGCTGCAGTAGTGCATCAGGCATATCCATTACAGACTCATCTGCCAGTTTAGGAGCGTGCCAGCACCGAGTGGTATTAACTGCGAGCCATCAAAAGGTATAGCCTCGGGCAGTTGCCAAGATTGACGCCGTAAGGTGATTTTACGGCTGTTACGTGGCAGATTATAAAAGTCAGCGCCATAGAAACTGGCAAAGCCCTCCAGCTTATCCAACGCACCGGCTTGGTCGAATACCTCTGCATAGAGTTCAATCGCTGCATGATGACTAAAACAGCCGGCACAACCACAAGCGCTCTCTTTGCGACCCTGAATATGCGGTGCAGAATCTGTGCCGAGAAAAAAGGACGGATTGCCACTGGTGGCAACTTCAATAAGTGCCTGCTGATGAATATCGCGTTTTAAAATAGGTAAGCAAAACAAGTGAGGGCGAATGCCACCGACCAGCATATCATTGCGATTAAATAGTAAATGTTGCGGCGTGATAGTGGCCGCAACATTATCACCAGTTTCGGCAACAAATTGGGCCGCCTGCGCTGTGGTGATATGTTCGAAGATTATTTTCAGATCGGGATACTGTGCCACCAGACCACGCAGGTGGCGATCGATAAATTCTGCCTCGCGATCAAAGATATCAATTTCATTAGCGGTCACCTCTCCATGCAATTGTAGGATCATGCCGACCTCTTGCATAGTTTCTAGTACAGCGCTGATATTGGCGAGATCGGTGACACCGGAATCTGAGTTGGTGGTGGCGCCGGCAGGGTAGTATTTGCACCCCTGAATAAAGCCGCAGTCTTTAGCTGCACGAATTTCCGCGGGGTCAGTATTGTCGGTCAGGTAGAGCACCATAAGTGGTTCCCAATCCGACCCTTCGGGGCGTTGCGCCAGTATGCGCTCTTTGTATGCCGCCGCTTGGGCAACGGTGGTTACCGGCGGGGTCAGGTTAGGCATAATAATACCGCGCCCAAAACCGCGGGCCGCCGCCGGCACAGAAGTTTCTAGTGCGCGGTCATCACGCAGATGGAGGTGCCAGTCGTCCGGCAACATAATGCTGATTTGATCCATGAAAAAAAATCCGTTGTTGAATTGTGAATGCTACCGGAAATGGTGGCGTCATACGAGTATTTGTGGAAAAGTAAGCCTATGAATATCACGCTTCTGACTAATCGAGATCTCGCCAGCCACATGGCGTTAAGCCGGCTTATCAGTCAACTCAGTGATCATAAGCTGTCGATCTTTATCTCGGAAAAGGTCGGTAAAGATGAGGATCTTGCGTCACCACTACTGGCGCTGGCAAAGTTTGAACAAGATATTATGGCATCTAGTGACCACAGTTTTGATGACTTGGCCGCGCAGGCAGGTTGTTATTTGCAAGGATTTACTGATATCGCTAACCGCGTTAACAGTGTTGAGGGACTGGCACGTATCAAGGCGACAGAGCCAGAGTTGATTGTATCGATTCGCTTTGGCCTGATTATCGATGATCAAGTGATTAACACGTCAAAATACGGTGTGATTAATTTGCACTCTGGTCTGTTACCCGACTACCGCGGTGTTATGGCAACCTTTAGAGCGATGCTTGATCAGCGGGCTGAAATTGGTTCGACACTGCATTTTATTCAAAATAGCGGTATCGATAATGGTGATATTATTTCGATTGCCAAACGGCCGCTTAATCTTCAGCAGTCTTATTTACTTAATACATTGCACCTATATTCTGCTGGTTGTCAGCAGATCGTCTCAGCAGTAACAACATTACAGCAAGGCGAAGCGCTAAGTGCTCGTCCGCAGTTGGGTGAGGCGGGTTATTATAGTTTTCCCGATGCGTCCCTGCTAAAAAGCTTTGCTGATCAGGGTTATCAATTATTCGATAGTAGTGAAGTTAATACCATCAACAAGTTACAACGTTAAACGACACACAAGCTGTACAAATTAATGTAAAATTGCCGCCTTAAATTTCCCAGTACAGGATTATGCAACGTGTCATCGGTTAATAAAGTCGTGCTCGCCTATTCGGGCGGCCTAGATACCTCAGTGATTGTGAAATGGCTGCAGGAGGAATATCAATGTGAGGTGGTTACCTTTACCGCCGATATCGGTCAGGGCGAAGAGGTAGAGCCCGCGCGCGCCAAAGCCGAAGCTCTGGGGGTAAAAGAGATTTATATTGATGATCTGCGGGAAGAATATGCTCGCGACTATGTGTTTCCTATGTTTCGCGCCAATACCATTTATGAGGGTGAGTATTTACTCGGCACTTCCATTGCCCGCCCTTTAATCGCTAAACGACTGATTGAAATTGCCAATGAAACTGGCGCTGATGCTATTTCTCATGGTGCCACTGGTAAAGGTAATGATCAGGTGCGTTTTGAACTGGGCGCCTATGCATTAAAGCCGGGTATTAAAGTGATTGCGCCATGGCGTGAATGGGACTTAAATTCTCGCGATAAACTGATGGACTACTGTGCACAGCATAAAATTCCTGTGGAAATGAAGCGTGGCAAAAAGTCACCCTTCTCCATGGATGCAAACTTATTACATATCTCTTATGAGGGCGGCAATCTCGAAGACCCATGGTCAGAAGCCGAGGATGAAATGTGGCGTTGGACAGTCTCTCCGGAACAGGCGCCAGATCAAGCGACCTATCTAACGCTGACTTACCATAAGGGAGATATTGTCGCTATTGATGGTGAGGCAATGTCCGCGGCAACGGTGATTGAATATTTAAATAAAGTGGCCGGTGCCAATGGCGTTGGACGCTTAGATATTGTTGAAAATCGCTATGTGGGTATGAAGTCGCGTGGCTGTTATGAAACCCCTGCCGGCACTGTGATGATGAAAGCGCACCGTGCCATAGAGTCATTGACGCTGGATCGTGAAGTGGCGCATATGAAAGACGAGCTAATGCCTCGCTATGCCAAGCTTATCTACAATGGTTACTGGTGGGCGCCAGAACGTTTGATGTTGCAGAGCGCTATCGACCAAAGTCAGGATGTGGTCAATGGCGAGGTGCGGATTAAGCTGTATAAAGGCAATGTGGCTGTTGTCGGGCGTAAGTCAGACGATAGTTTGTTCGATGCCAATATCGCTACCTTTGACGATGATGGCGGTGCCTATGATCAGGCGGATGCCGAGGGCTTTATTAAGCTTAATGCCTTGCGCTTAAGGATTGCTGCCAATAGAGGTCGCAAGCTTTAAGTTCATCCTCAAGTCCACCCTCAAACCCAAGCTCTTTAACACTTCTCTCCGCAGATGCTCAGGCATTTGCGGAGATTAATTCACCCTCGTTTTTGCATCTATGCGGTCATTCGACAAGGCAATAGTTTTAGTCGCCAGATAGTGCCTGTTTCGACTAAACTGGCGCAATGAACATTACCATTGACGATATTCAACAGGCGCATAAACGCATACAGCCGCATATCCACTGTACGCCCATTCTGCAGAGTCGCGCACTCAATAAAATCATTGGCTGTGAGTTATTTTTTAAAGCCGAAAATTTACAGAAAATTGGTGCCTTTAAAGCCCGTGGTGCCTGTAATGCCGTTGTCTCAATGGATAATGCGATTGTGCAGCAAGGCGTTATCACCCATTCGTCCGGTAACCATGGTGCTGCACTGGCGTGGGCCGCGGCACTTAAAAATAGCCCATGCACAGTGGTTATGCCCAGCAATGCCCCTGAGGTTAAAAAAGCCGCGGTGGCCGGCTATGGCGCGACGATTGAACTTTGTCAGCCGACCATGGCAGCGCGGGAAGAT